>CAZKSG010000174.1:0-9378 GCA_964555335.1 uncultured Anaerolinea sp. | reverse complement strand
TAGTACGGATCGTGTTCGCTGGATTGATGGTCGGCGCCGAACGGGTTGACCGCGTAGATCAACGCCAGTGAACGCTTGGCCTGCGGCATGTGAGCCGGAGATTCTGCACCCTTGGACGTGATGAGGCATTCATCCGCACCATTGCCCCAGATCGCCGCTGCACGTTCCGAGCCCTGGCTCAACACCTCGCCAAGCGGACCTTCACGATTTACGATCGCATTTAACGCAGCCAGCATCGCATTGGCGTCACCGAACTTGAGAGCAAGCCCGCCGGTCTGTTCCTTGGTAATGATGCCTTTTTCAAAGCACTCCATTGCAAACGCGATGGTCGCACCGCAGGCGATGGTGTCGACGGCATATTCATTACAGATCTGGTTCGCCAACGAGACCGCCGCCAGATCGTCGATACCACAATATGAACCGAACGTCCCGAGCGTTTCATATTCGGGGCCACCGTAGCGCGGTTCTGCCTTGTACGGGCCGTCCTTGATCTCCACAACTCGTTTGCATTTCACAACACAGGCATAACAGGTATCGCGTTCCTTTAGAACAGTTTCCGCCATTTTCTCACCGCTGATCGGTTCACAGCCTTCAAACTGACCCTCGTTATAGTTGCGCGTGGGCAGCGTGCCAATGGTGTTGTTGAACAACACAACCACCGCTGTACCAAACTTTGCTAGCCCATCCATATCACCGTTTTCAGGAATCGCCTTGGGACCGATGCGGTTCAGCACCGTCAGGGCCTTCTGGTCGGCGAGTTCGACCTTTTTGGTTCCGCGCGCCACCACCGCCTTGAGATTCTTGGACGCCATGACAAGCCCCATCCCCGTGCGTCCGTTATGACGGTTGGACATGGAAACCATGGTGGAAAAGAGAACACCCTTTTCAGCCGCCGGCCCGTGCTGCAGGATCTCTGCTTTCTTATCAACTTCGGCATGGAGGATATCGTCCACTTCGCCGGTCTTCCTGCCCATCAGGTGAGCGGCATCGCGCAATTCTGCCTTGCCCTCGATGATCGCCAGATACACCGGCTTCGGGGACCTGCCTTTGATCACGATCCCATCGAATCCGGCAAATTTCAGTTCAGCCGGGAAGAAACCGCCGCTCTGCGAGTCGCCGATGCCACCGCTGATCGGCGATTTGGCATTCGCGTTCAAACGGCTCTGACCCGAGATCGGTGCACCGGTGGCAACGCCCGTCATCAAGGTCAACACATTTTCCGGGCCAAGCGGATCGGCACCCTTCGGCATATCGCGCAGAATGTAATACATTCCCATGGCACTCCCCCCCAGATACTTACGATAGAAAGCCTCTTTCGGCTCCTCCACCGTAAGCTCGCCTTTTGTTAAATCCACGTGCAGGATCTTACCGTTGTAACCGTAAGGCATGACGTCCTCCTCCATCTGATTTTCGTCAATTATACAAGTGCGCCGGACTTAAAACAACCTGACCTTTCCGAAACAGACAACAGGGACGCGATCATATGAAGGATTCCGCGCCCCTGTACATCGCTTCTTTCCGAACCGACATTGGTTACCGTTAGATCAGCGTTGTCTCCCTAGTCGTCTCCTTCGCCCGCCACAAACGGGTCGATATCTGGCACGCCCGGTTTGACGAACTGCCGAATCGGGAAGTACAGTACAGCACCCACAGCCATGGCAACCAGTGCCCACGAAATGGATGCCATTCCTTCCTCTACATACTGACTATAGATGGCAAGCCCAATGATCAAGGCAGGAGCCAGGGTCACCAGCACCAGACCAAACCAACCGCCAGGAACCGCCTTGCGCTCGATATTCGGCAGCGTAAAACGCAGTTTCCACATGGCAAAGAATTCTGCCATGAGCACAAGCATGTTGAGGAACACGTCGATCACCACCAATGCTGCAAAAGCAGATAGGGAAAATACTGAGTACACCAATGCGCAAAACAAGATTGAGACCCACGGTGTTCCATAGCGTGGATGCACGCCCACCAGGAATTTGGGCATCATGCCATCCTGCGCCATCGCGAATGGGACGCGGGTTCCGCCGAGCCCGTTGCCGATGAACAGACCGATCATGCTCAGCACGGCCGCAAATGTGACAAGTCCACCCATTGTTCGTGCCAGTGCGCCATTTGTTTGTCCGGTCAACTTATCGGCAACTGCATGAGCGATATCCGGAAATTCCCAACCCACAGAGCTGGTGGTGTCCACGCCCCATGATTCCACCTGTTCGGGCGGAACGCCGTAATCGTCCAATACCACACCTATGCCTTCACCACTTCCGTATTCTTCAATTCCCCATAATTGATATTTTCCATTTTCGCCAGCGCCGCCGTACAAGCCTGTTACGGTTGGGATGGCATACGTGGCGATCGCAGCCACCAGCACCAGCACCATCGCGATCGGATACGTCTTCTTCGGGTTGACGATCTCATCCCCCGCCGCAGTAGGAAGCTCCCATCCCATGAAGTTCCACATGGCGACGAAGATGCCGGTACTCAAAGCGCCCATGAGTGAATCGAACGTCACAGGTTCACCGCCAGGCAGGAACGGCATCGGTTCGGTGGTCCCGCTGCGAATCCAGACGATCAATCCCATGACTGACATGGCGATCAGCGGCAGCAGCATGACCAGTCCCAACCAGTTGGTGGTCAAACCGGAGAGCCGCGCCCCACGCATGTTCAACGCGCTCACTCCCCAGATCAGGATCACTGCCACCAGGAACGACAATACCGTGCTGGAGACAAATACACCACTGATCGTCGCACCATTGCGCAACGCAGGGATGAAATAGCCCAGGTAGTAGGCCGCCAGAACGGGATAGATCGATACATCCACCCATGAGACTACCCAGTTCATCCAGCCGCCCATGAATCCTACGAACGGACCAAACGCTTTCTTCAGCCAATGATAATATCCGCCTTCCACCGGCATCATGGACTGCATCTCGCGCACCATCAACATGTTTGGAATGCTGAAGAACAACGGCGTGAGGAAAAACAACAGGATCGCCAGCCCCGGTCCTGACCAACCGACCATCGGTTCTGCACCGAAGGAACCACCGCACACTGTAAAGTAGATCAAACCGAACAGCGGCAGCAAGGTAAGCTCACGTTTGAGTTTCCCCTTTTCGGCTACGACCACCTTCCCTTTGACAGCTTCTCCCGCCACAGCAATTTTCATTCTACCCTCCAAACTCCATCTTTGTCATTGCGAGGAGCGATTGGTACAACGAAGCAATCCTATCTTCACCCATTTGCAGTTTTTAATATTGCTTCGCTTTGCAGGGCAAAGAACGCCCACCTTCGGTTCGCAATGACGATATAGAAAAAAATTAGCGGACAATCACTCTTCTGATTGTCCGCTTTTATCGTTTACGCCACGGCTTCCGGGCTCATTTCCTTGATGCCATATGGGAAGCCATACTCTGCCATCCTGTCCATGAACGGGTCAGGGTCGAAGGCTTCGGGTCCGAGAACACCCACTCCCTTCCACTGACTATGTTTCAACAGGTCCATGGCGATGACGGCACTGAACGCGGTCTGGGCAACAACAGCCTGACATCCCCAGGTGTTCATACATTCCTGGTTGTCCGCCACCTGATATAGATAGACTTCGCGCGGTTGTCCATCCTTCCAGCCTTTAACCCATGTACCGGCACAGGTCTTGCCGTGCATCTTCTCACCGAGGTGGGCAGGGTCTGGCAGGCAGGCAGCCACCACATCACGCGGCGCCACTTGCACACCCTTAACGTTGATCTTCTCTTTGTTATCCAACCCCAACATCTTCAAGGTCTTCAACACGCCGATGAACTGATCGCCAAGTCCATACTTGAAGGTAACGCGTTTTGCTTTGACCCAGCGCGGCACAAGCAGAACTTCCTCGTGCTCCACATTGACTACATCGATCGGTCCGATCCCTTCGGGGAACTCAAAGGTCTCGTGTTCCGAGAACGGTTCAGTGGTGAACCAGCCTTTCTCCTTCTCCCAGATAATCGGCGGGTTCAAGCACTCTTCAATGGTTGTCCAAATGGAAAAATTGGGCGCAAATTCATAGCCATCGATGATAATGTTCGCGCCGTCGCGGATGCCGATCTCATCGATCTCATCGAAGAGATGCTCCTGGGCGTAACGAGCAAAGACATCTGCCATGCCAGGTTCCACACCAATTCCCACGAGGGCGAGCAATCCTTTTGCCTCCCACTCTTTGGACTTTTCAAACTGATAGTCGCCAAGCTTGATCCCCGGCTTATGGAATGGATCTTCCGGATTCGGCTCAGACAATGTCATGGCCATATCCATGTATGTGGACCCCACGCTGTATGCGGCATCGAAGATCTGTTTGTTGAAAACAGGGTCCACCGCATTCATAATCAAGTCAACATTATATTTCTTCGCCAGCATCTCGATGTTCTCCTGTTTGCTGGCATCAATGAATTCGACAGGAAAACGTTCGTCATCCCCCAGTTTTTTTTGCACCTCTTTGGCGCGATCCAGGTTGTAATCAGATAGAACGATTTTCTCCACCCACTGCCGCGATTTTGCAATTGCGGCGATGGCTTCCCCTACGCCTCCTACTCCTACGAGTAGAACTTTCATAAACTCCTTTCGGTTGGCTCCACCACCCGATCCTTTGCGGGGGCAGACAAAGTATGGTTCGCCGCGGCAGACTTGAGGTCCGGCACGAGGCGGAATTCCTAAAAATAGACTTCCTTGACGATCTTCAGGTGCATGAAGGATTCCGATTCGCGCACGCCATCGATCGTTGACAGTTTTTCGGTGATAAAGCGCAGCAATTCTTCATGGTCACGGCAGACGACTTCGGCAAAAATGTCAAAACGACCGCTCGAAATGATCATGTAAATGACTTCATCCAATTTGGAGACTTTTTCCGCGACAGCCAGCAATTTGCTCCCCTCGGCGCGGATGCCGATCATGGCCATTGTTTTGTACCCCATGCGCAACGGATTTGTGATAGCCACTACACGCAAGAAACCCTGGTCAACAAGGCGGTTGTAACGCTGGCGAACCATACCGGGCGAAACGCCAAGCTGTTCGGCAATCTGTGAGAACGCCACCCGCCCATCTTTTTGAAGCGCTTCCATGATCTTGAGATCAGTTTCGTCCAATCCATGATCAAGCTGAATGCTGATTTCTTGCTCCATACAGCTATTCTATAACGATTATGCATGAAAGTCAATGATATTGTAACTTTTTAGCATTATGCTGACAATTAAACGTCATATTCATCACAATAGAAAAGCGCCCGCTGTTGCGGGCGCTTCCACTTTTCCAAGTTGTTCACTATTTCATGCGTGGCTTTAAGAATAGAAGGAAGCCATATCCCAGAGCAAAAACGACCTGCACCAGAATGGCGATCCAGCCATTGGAACGAATCACACCACTGGCTGGCGAAATGCCGATCACAGTGACGATGAGTCCAAGCACCGCGCCAATGAGCGCTCCCAATCCTATATTTTTCTGCACACCTTCATCAGTTGTATCTTTTGCAAACCAGAGGACCAGTCCAACTGTAACCATGGCCGCACCAAAAAAACGTGCCAGCAATAGTTCAGGGACCCTCGTCTCGGCGCCAAACTGATCTAACACCATCGTAGGTACGAACACCAAAGCCAGCCCAAACAGAGCCGCAAGCAAAGCATTGATGACAAACAGAATACGGTAACTCATGATATTCTCCTTGGTGAACTGAATATAATCAACATTAAGAATATACAGCACCTGCAGGCGGATTGGAAGTAAAATGGATTTGTGCAACCTTACATTCTCCTAACATTTGCATCCCCCACAGGTTGTTACATATGAAGCAACGATTCCTGTTGGGATTTGTCGGTGGCCTCCTGGCCTTTCTCCTGATCAACCTTCTCGTTGCGCATCTTCTCTCAGACTGCGGCCTGCCCGCCGTTTTCGGACGCGATTTCTGTGCCGATGACATTGCCCGCGCCGGATGGCCGATTCAATTCTACGAGGAAGGCGGATTGGCATATCGGCATACGTTTAATCCCATCTCCCTAATCCTGAATTTGGTTATCGGATTGGGCTTCTCCATGTTCTCCGGCTGGTTTTTTGCGCACCCAAAAAGACCTCTGCTCAAATAAAATCTTTGTGCTATAATGCCGCACTATGCAATACCTGCTCTGCTTCGTCAACGACAATAATAATAACAATAACGACGATAATCCCCCGATCGTTGGGCGAAGCTTTGCTGGTTAAAAAGTAAAACCTGAAAGGAAACCAATCGCCCAACGCAATAGCGAAGGGCGATTTATTTTGTCTAAAATCAAACACTACGGACGCAACGGAACACAAAGGAATTTTTTTCAAAGTTCTCATATTAAGCAAGACTTCAAACCTTGGTGCTCTTAGTGTCCTTCGTGGTAAAACGAATTTGGAGGCGAACAATGTACAAAACTCATTCCTGTGGCGAACTTAGGGCCACCCACACCCAACAGAAAGTGACCGTCGCGGGCTGGGTCCACCGGCGACGTGACCATGGCGGGGTGATCTTCCTCGATCTACGTGATCGCTACGGCATCGTCCAGGTGACTATCAACCCCGATGTTTCAAAAGAGACACTTGAGCACGTTGCCAACATCCGCATGGAATGGGTGCTGCAAATCACAGGAACCGTTCACAAACGCCCGGCCGGAATGGAAAACCCCAAAATGAAAACCGGGGAGATCGAGCTCATTGCCGAGTCCGTTGATGTACTCAACCCCGCCAAAACCCTGCCTTTTATGGTCAGCGGCGAGAACGACCTGCCAGACGAGAACACGCGCCTCAAATTTCGCTATCTTGATCTGCGCCGCGAACGCATGGCAAGGAATCTGGTTCTGCGCCATAAGGTCATCAAGTTTATGCGGGATTTCCTCGACAAACAGAACTTCATTGAGATCGAGACGCCCATTCTATTTAAAGCGACACCTGAGGGCGCTCGTGACTACCTGGTCCCTTCCCGTCTGTACCCGGGACAGTTCTACGCACTCCCGCAGTCACCGCAGCAACTCAAGCAATTATTGATGGTTGCAGGCATGGACCGCTACTTCCAGATCGCGCGTTGTTTTCGCGATGAAGATCTGCGCGGTGACCGTCAGCCTGAATTTACACAACTGGATCTGGAAATGTCCTTCGTTCAACGCGACGATGTGCTAGCCCTGGTTGAACAGTTGTATACCGAGATGATCCCTGCAGTGGCTCCACAAAAGAAATTACTTTCCACGCCATGGCAAAAACTTTCCTACCGCGAAGCCATAGAAAGATACGGTTCAGACAAACCCGACTTGCGTTTCGGCATGGAACTGCTCGACGTTAGTGAGATCTTTGCGAAAAGCGAATTCAAAGTCTTCCAATCTGCCATTGAAACGGGTGGCGTTATTAAATGTATCGTAGCACCTGGTTGTGCGGATTATTCCCGCAAGGAGGTGGATGCGTTGACCGAGTCGGCGAAAGGGTTTGGGGCAAAGGGACTGGCCACTTTAGCGGTTACAGCCGAAGGCTTGAAAGGAACCGCAGCGAAATTTGTCAAACCTGAAGAGGCAGAGGCCGTCAAGTCCAAAGTTGGCGCGAAGCAGGGCGATCTGCTTCTGTTCGCCGCGGACCAGCGTGCGGTCGTCAACAAAGTACTGGGCGGGCTGCGCTTGATCTTCCGCGACAAGTTGAATCTCGCGGACAAAGATTTGATGGCCTTTGCCTGGGTGGTAGACTTCCCGTTCTTTGCGTGGAACGAAGAAACACAAGCATGGGAGTCGGAGCATCATCCTTTCACCATGCCAAAGATGGAAGACCTGCCAAAGTTCGATACGAACCCGGGCGAGGTGATGTCGGACGCTTACGATATGGTCTGCAACGGTTACGAGATGGCGTCGGGCTCGATCCGTATCCATCGCCGAGACATTCAAATGAAGATGTTCCAGATGCTTGGTTTGAGCGATGCCGACATTCAGGCAAAGTTCGGTCACATGCTCGAAGCGTTCGAATACGGTGCGCCTCCGCACGGTGGCATGGCACCTGGCATTGACCGTCTGGTGATGCTGCTGGCAGACGAACCCAACATCCGCGAGGTGATCGCCTTCCCCAAGAATCAGACCGGACGCGATGTAATGGCAGATGCTCCATCAGAAGTGGAGCCGAAACAATTGAAAGAATTGCATATCAAGATCGAATAATACAAACAACAGAAAGGTAAACCATGAACATAAAGGAATTGATCATCAATAAAACAGCACGATTTGCATACTGCACAGATGGAGCGTTGTGGTATGAAGTTGATGACTTTCGCTTTCCAGTTCCGTTTACCGACACTGTGGGCGCATGCTTCATGCCTGAGCACAAGGCAATCAACCTGATGCGCTGGATACGGAAACAGCTGGAAGAAAACGAAGTACAAAGAAATTCCCAGGCAACGGACTAGATGAGAGTCGGATGGATATCAAGCCAGGCGATTTGTTTTGGATCTCGCCGAACGAGACCAATGGAATACCATCTGACCATATTCATCCGCATGTTGTGGTTCACGTCAACGCACAAAATACAGTCGTTGTTTGTGCGTTGACATCCAACCTGAAACGCGCAAAAGAACCCGGCAACGTGTTGCTCGACGAAGGTGAGTCCAATCTGACAAAGCAAAGTGTCGTTGTGGTCTCGCAGATGTGCACGGTGGATAAAACACAACTGGGCGAATACATTGGGACACTTGGCGAACACAGAACACATCAGGTGCTGGCGGGCATGCAATTTCTGCAGGCAATGATCCAGCATCACCGATAGCAAAACAAGAGGCTTTATGACCCAAACCATAGACACAAAAACCGTCAAGCATGTGGCTTTTCTTGTGCGTCTCGGCATCTCCGAAGAGGAAGCGCAGAAGTTCAGCGGGCAGTTTTCCTCCATCATTGACTACTTCAACATGCTCAATGAAGTGGATACGTCCGACGTTCCGCCCGCATCGGATATCGCCAATGCGGAAAATGTTCTGCGTGAGGATGTAGTGCGACCATCTATGAGCCGCGAAGAGTTTTTGAAGAACGCTCCGCAATCGGAACACGGCTATGTCAAAGTGCCGACAGTTCTAGGTGATGAGTAAAAGAATTTAAACACAAAGGACACAACGGACACGAAGGAAAAATCAATGACACAATCGGTTCTAATCTACTTTGTGTACTTCATGCCTTTCGTGGTTAAAGAATTATGCAATTAACAAACGTAACTATCCGCGAAGCGCATCAACTGCTAATTACCAAGAAGATCTCCTCCGTTGAACTGACGCAGGCGATGCTCGACCGCATCCATGAGGTGGATCAGAAGGTCAAATCCTACGTCACGGTTACGGACGATCTGGCGCTCGAACAAGCCCGCAAAGCGGACGAGCGCATC
>CAZKSG010000173.1:0-9479 GCA_964555335.1 uncultured Anaerolinea sp. | reverse complement strand
TACGGCTCCTACAAAAGCGACGGCTCAATCGCAAGCCTAACGAAAACGGATGGTCAGTATTGACCGTCCGTTTTTATTTCATCTCATAACCAAATACTTCACTGAACGCGGCGACCACTTCCTTTTTCACACGCTCCATGGAGGGCGGTTCCGCGAATAAATCTGCCAGTGAAACAATCGGTTCATCCTGTAAACCGCAGGCGATGATGCCATCCCAATAATCCATATCGGGATTTACATTGAGAGCAAACCCGTGACGCGAGACACCGCGCACATCCACTTTGACACCGATCGCGGCGATCTTGGCCGGTTTCTTGCGATCCTCCGGCTTGCAGCGCGGACAGCGCGAATGGACATCGGCTTGAATCCAGACACCGGTGAGCCCGGGCCGTTGTCCCGCCGCGAGACCGAGATGGGACAATGCAACAATAAGCGTTTCCTCAAGTTTACGGACGTAGCCAACATAGTCGGCTTGTGGGAGTTTATTATCAGAATTCACTTGCCCCAACGGAATTAACGGATACCCCACCAACTGTCCCGGTCCGTGATAAGTGACATCACCGCCACGATCCACCCAGCGGATGGCAATGCCTTTTTCTTTTAGTTGGGATTCGCCCCAGAGCAGGTTTTCCTGTTTGCCGCGCCGGCCGAACGTGTATACGTGAGGATGTTCGACAAGCAACAATGTCGGCGCTCGTTTCCCTTCCGCAATTTCACGCGCATATTCATCCTGTAGTCTCCAGGCTGATTCGTATTCCATTAAACCAAGGTCTTCAACGATAAATTTCATTCAGGTCTCATGAGATTACACAAAGTCACCACACAACAACCAAATTATAAAGCGGGGTGCTGTTCGCATCCCGCTTTCATGTTATCCAAACAACCTGCGATATAGATCAGATTCCAAAACTCCGCTGGGGTCGCAGCGTTTCTTGAGTTTCTTAAATTTTGCGATCGTCTCTTCGCCCAAAAAGGCACGGGCATGTTCCGCAGATGTCTCGCTATTCTTGGCAAAGTAGAAACGCCCACCGGCTTCGATCACGATCTTATCGAACTCGCTTAACATCTGGCTGAGTTTCGCGCGGTTGCGGTTTGTGACTTTGAAATCCAACGCCAGCGAGAAACCATCCACCGCATGCGTCAACAGGAAGTTGTCGGGGCGGTGACGTTTGGTCACGCCCAGGTAGGATGGCATGCCACGCTTGAGTGAAATATTCAACATCTCGCGCCAGGCGTCTTCGGCTGTCTCCTTGGGCAGGAAGGATTGATATTGGATCAATCCGCCGCGTCCATAGGACAGTTCCCAATTGGGGACATAATCAAGCAGAAAATGAAATGCAGCGTGAGACTGCAGGAATATATGCTTACGGAGTGAGGCAATATACTTTGCAGTGCTTACCGCCCACCATCCCAGATTGTTTCCGAACGGACGCATGAACAGATACAAAATGGATTTGGGAAACACGCCAAAAATATACGGTGGCAGTATCTGATTATTCAACCGCATGTTCTCCTGCGGATTCGGGTCTTCATTGCCATGCAGATAATCGGCAGCGTGGATCTGTCCACGACCAAGGCTCTTGCCGCCGTTCATCGTATCCATCCAACCGACGATGTAATCGTGATCGGGGGCACGATCCAACAGGGTGGAGAGATGCTCCCGAAGATCATGCACCGGCAGGGCATGGACTCGCAACAATCCCGATTCAACATGCTTCATCTGCATCGTAATGGAAGTAAAAATGCCCAGCATTCCCAATCCGCTGATCATGGCATGGAACAGGTCCGCGTTCTTCTTGGGTGTGCAGGTGATTTCGGCACCGGTCGGCAGCAGTGCGGTAAATTCAACGACATGCTCGCCGATGGGTCCCATTTTGAAATTATTCTTGCCATGGATGTTGGCAGCCAGGCAGCCACCCAATGTTGTATACATCGTTCCAGATACGACTGGTGGCCACCAGCCATCAGGCAGGACTTTATGCCACAATTTTTCAAGCGTAACACCAGGCTCGCAGCGCACCAACCCGGTTGTGGAATCCCATTCGAGGATCTGGTTCATGGCCGAGAGGTCGAGCATAACGCCGCCGCCGTTGAGGGCTGCGTCGTTATAACTGCGGCCCGCGCCTCGTGCAGTGACAGACAGTTCGTGCCTCCTTGCAAGGCGAAAGACTTCCTCGATCTCCTCAGACGATTTTGGCTGAAAGCGATAGGACGGTGCACGCAAAGAATGTCCGAAATTTTCAAGTTGGGTGAAGTTATTGAGAGTGAGAGACATATAGAGTATTCAATCTGCCAGGCAATTTACGCCCGGCTTCAAGCTTAGAAAGATAACTTTCGGAAGATAAATGAAGGAGTATGCTGAATGGCAAGCATGATCCAGCGCCACAGGGATGGCGTGTAGATCGACTGCTTACGCTTTTTTATGGCCTTCCAAATATCATCCGCGGCTTTCTCGGGCGCGATCATAAAAGGAGTTGCACCCTGGGCAGCTTTGACCATTTCTGTTTTCATGAACCCCGGCTTGACGGTAAGCACATTTACGCCGCGTCGCGTGAGACGGTTGCGCAGCGCTTCGAGATATGTGGTGAGCCCCGCCTTGGATGTGTTGTACCCAGGATTACCTACACGTCCACGGTCCCCGGCAACAGAGCTGATCCCCACGATCTGACCCGCACCCGCCGATTGGAACATCTCTGCGACCGGGCTGAGCCATGCCATTGCACCGATCAGGTTGGTCTCGATCATCAGACGGTCATTTTCGAAATTGTATTTGTCCATGCCGCCAGGCGGATAATTGACTCCTGCCATATAAACGATCAGGTCCAGTCCACCCAGGTCGGCGACGATTCTGCGCACCAGGTCGGGCGTCTTTTCATAGTTCGTCACATCATGGACATAGGCATACACGCGAGACTCACCTGCTGCCTGGTTGATCTCTTTGCACAGAGACTCGAGCTTGTCCTTGCGCCGCGCGACCAGAGCCAGAGACATGCCTTCACGGGCAAGGCGACGCGCCAGGGCCGCGCCTAATCCGTCGGAGGCGCCGACGATAATTCCCCGTCGGCGTGGGTTGAGTGGTGTAGCGGGAACAGGCCTCGGCTGGGTCTGACCCGATGAGTTTGTCAGATCTGACACGTTTTCCTCCAGTAGGGGTTTATCCATTTTAACATATCCATGCCCTTATCCTTTCCTGTCCTGAGAGTGTCATTCGACAGGTTTTGAAAGCACGGCAAATTTCCCTTCAAAGGCACAATCCAGACGATGCTGTAACGTCCGTGCAACCTTTTCCCTCGCACGAATGGTTATAATGCCTCAGAACCTTTATGAGTAGGATATAAGAACTATAATGGATATTGTATTTTGTGATTAAATAATCAGCCGATAAAAGAGACGAATGGGTGATAACAGAAAAAAAATCCTGTCTGATGCCCGCCTGATCCTGGAACAACAGAATGTATCCCAGTCGGAGCGGGATTCGGTTGTCCTTCTGCTGGATATTCTTGCGGCAGCGCTCGAAAAGCATTCCACTATAGAGGGAGAGATTGAAAATCTTGCCCAGGAATTAATCGATCATCAATCCCTGCTTTTATTGTTAAAGCAGCAAACCGACGAACTGGACGCGCTCAAGAAATTGAGCCTCAATCTCACATCCAGCCTCGATCTGCCTGACGTGTTGGATGCAGTGGTGACCGAAGCGATGAGACTGATCGAGAATACGCGCGACGTCAATATTTTCCTATACAAAAACCACAAATTATCCTTTGGCGCAGCATTGGACTCAGATGGCACGCGCAATAAGCCCTGGTCCAAACCCCGCTCGAATGGGCTCACCTACACCGTCGCAACAACTGGTGACATGATCATCGTGGAGGATTTACAGAACCATCCTCTCTTTCGCACAGCGCCCAAGGATTGGGTGGGGTCGATCATTGGAATGCCGTTAAAAGTAGGTGACACAGTAGTGGGCGTGATGAATCTCGCACGCATCATTCAGGGTGGGTTCAGCCCTTCTGAATTGCGCCTGTTCAGGTTGTTGTCTGATCAGGCGGCCGTGGCCATTTCCAATGCAAGCCTGCACCAGATGATCAGCCGTCAGGCCTATAGTGATACCCTGACGGGACTCCCCAACCGCCGAGCATTGGATGAACGGCTGGAGGAAGAGGTCAGTTCCGCGCGCCGGAACAATTATTCCTTTGCCGTTATTATGATGGATCTCGACGGTTTCAAAGCGGTCAACGATACCTATGGACATGCCACAGGAGACGATGTGCTGCGCGTGGACTTCAATCAAATGGCGCGCGTTGTACGCAATACCGATTTTCTCGCACGTTACGGCGGCGACGAATTGACACTGATTCTCAGCCAGACGGAGATGTCTTCTGCGCAGGTGGTGTCTGAGAAGATCATCGAAGGGATGAAAAAGATGAAATTCAAGCTTCCTGATGGCAAAAAACTCAGGCTGGGAATCTCTGGCGGCATCGCGATCTTCCCGGTCCATGCCCGCAACGGATCAGACCTGCTGCGGGCGGCAGATGCGGCTCTGTATCAGGCAAAAAAATACAACCGCGGCACATTCCAGGTTGCCCGCGGCATCACAGGCCCGCTGGCAACGCACAGAATCGGAGGCGAATAGCCTCCGATTTGTTTTACGGGGGTTATAATTTTCGCACATAAACATGACAGTCACCCGCTTCCCAAACTTCTCAGGAACACAAAAAGGTGGCTGTTATTTATATAACCGGAGACTTCATCATGCAGCGTAAAGTCAAGATCATCCTCAATCCCATGGCTGATATGGGCAATGCCTGGCGCATTGCACGTGACCTGCGATCCATTACCGAGCAGCACGGCGGCGTGGATTGGAGCGGGACCGTGTATCCCGGCCATGCCATTGACCTGGCCAGGCAAGCCGGTGAACAGGGATACGATATGGTGGTAGCCATGGGCGGAGACGGAACCGTTCATGAGGTTGTCAATGGGTTGATGCAGGTTCCGGAGGAGAAGCGCCCCATTCTGGGTGTGGTGCCAGCAGGTTCAGGCAATGATTTTGCCCACGGACTCAAAGCATCCAAAACCCCAACTGAAGCGCTTCGACGCGCCCTGGATGGCGAACCTTCGACGGTGGACCTGGGCGTGATGACCGACGAACACGGACACAAGGAGTATTTTGACAACACATTGGGCATAGGCTTCGGCGCGATCGTTACCATCCGTTCGCACCGTCTGCCCATTCTGCGCGGCTTTCTGATGTATCTTACGGCTGTGATTCAGACGATTATTTTCGATCACAATCCCATCCAAATGCAGATTGAATCAGATGGTGAGAAATGGGAACAGAGGGTGATTTACCTCATTTTGTGCAATGGACCGCGCGAAGGTGGCGGCTTCCTTGTGGCACCCGATGCAAAAATCGATGATGGCATCCTCCACTATGCGATGATCAAAGACGTCAGCCGCCCAATGTTGTTCCGCATCGTGCCCGAGGTGATGAAGGGAACACATGGGCGATTCAAAGAAGTCAAGATGGGCACTTGCAGAAAGTTCACACTTACGGCAAATCGCCCACTGTATATTCATGCGGATGGCGAAATTTTCACGGGACCCGGAACCGACCTTCGCAAGGTCAGCTTTGAAATATTGCCGAATGCCCTTAAGGTCGTTCGCGGCTAAACAAACAGATTTGTATACACGTAGACAGGTACACAGGTAAAATAGAACTCTGTGCACCTGTTTTTTTGTATACATTGACCATGCCTGACCTCCTTCACTCACTACTCAAACAAGATATCGGTCACCTTCGCATTATCGCGGAATTCTGGGGGCTGGAATTGGATTCCAACTCAACAGATGACGCACGGGAGGAACTCTCCGCTTCACTTCTCGACGTAGAGCTGGCGGCCGAGTTAATCGACTCGCTCTCCCCGCAGGCTGATTCAGCCATCCGCGCCCTTGTGGATGAGGGAGGCCGCATTCCATGGGTCACGTTTGCCCGCAAGTATGGCGACATCCGCGAGATGGGCGCCGGAAAACGCGACCGTGAACGTCCACATCTTAAACCCGCCTCCACAGCTGAAACGTTGTTCTATCGCGGACTATTGGCACGTGCCTTCTTCGAGACCGAAAAAGGATCACAGGAATTTGCCTACATCCCAGACGATCTACTTGAATTGCTCAACAATCTCTTTTATGAAGAGACAGAAGAGACGCCAGAGCCACATATCAAGCCATCTGGTCTTCCTGAAGTTGTAGAAACGATAGAGGCTCTCGGCCGTCCCGCCTCCCCCGGCGAACGTGGACAGGATATCCTCACCAGCGATTCGATCCTCGATGATGCGACGACTTTCCTTGCAGCACTGCGCATGGGCAGGTCTGATTACCCATCCAACCCACGGTTGCTGGCATTACTTACCACCGCAAATTTGATCAAGAACAATGTTCCTCAGGCCGAAGCTGTTAAGACATTCCTTGAATGTCCGCGCGGTGAAGCGTTGAAGATTCTGCAAGATGCCTGGATCGAAAGTACATCCTTCAACGAACTGCGCTTGATGCCTACGATCATCTGTGAAGGCGAGTGGCGGAATGAACCGCAGGAGACACGTGATTTCCTGTTAAACCTGCTCGATGCCATCCCCGATGGGAAATGGTGGAGCCTTGGTGCCTTCATTCGTGACATTAAACAAAAATATGCTGACTTCCAGCGCCCTGCTGGTGATTACGATTCCTGGTTCATCAAGCGCGCTTCCGATGGTCAGTACCTGCGCGGTTTCTCCTATTGGGACCAGGTGGATGGGACATTGATCAAGTTCTTCATTGTGAAAATCCTGCACTCGCTTGGACAGGTGGATTTGTCGATGGCAGAAGGCGCGACTGAACCGACTGCCTTTCGAATCACAACCTTTGAAAGCGAGAAGGAGGAAAGAGGAAAGATTGCGGTTTCATCGAATGGGAAGATCTCCATTCCGCGCACAGCACCGCGTGTGGTACGATATCAAGCATCACGTTTTTGCGAATGGGATGAAGAGAAAAATGGCGAGTACAGGTATCACATCACTACAAATTCGCTCAGCAAAGCCAAAGAGCAGGGGCTGAAAGCGGAACATCTTCTGTCATTGCTGGCCAAACATACCGATGCCGGGATGCCGCCATCGCTGATCAAAGCGCTCAAACGCTGGGAAGTGAACGGCACCGAAGCGCGGATGCAGACACAGGTCATTTTAAAGGTCAGCAAACCTGAGATCCTGGAAGAGATGCGTAAATCGAAAGCGGCAAAATTTTTGGGCGAGGCATTAAGTCCAACAACGGTGATCGTCAAAAGCGGAGCCATCCAAAAGGTAATGGAGGCGTTGACCGAGTTGGGACTGCTCGGAGAGATCGAAGATTAATTCCCTTGCCTTTATACCGAAAGCCTGATTTAATCGGCGTCCCATCAAGGACGTCGTTCTTTATTAAAAGGAGGCATATGAGCTCGTTGGCAAAGAAGATAGCTATAGTGACCGGTGCCAGCCGCGGTGTGGGTAAAGGCATTGCACTCGGGTTGGGAGAAGCAGGCGCAACCGTGTATGTGACCGGACGAACGGTCAAGAATAAAACGGATGTGGAAAAGTTAGGCGGCACCGTTTTTCAAACAGCAGACGAGGTGACTGCCCTGGGCGGAAAGGGCATTGCCATTGCGTGTGATCATCGTGATGATGCACAGGTGGAGGAAGCATTTCAGCAAGTTACAAAGCAAAGTAAGAGAATCGATATTTTGGTGAACAATGCCTGGGCTGGATACGAAAAGATGCATGAAGGTCGTACGTTCACATATTTTAAGCCGTTCTGGGAACAGCCCTTCTGGCGCTGGGATGCCATGTTCGATGCGGGTGTGCGTGCAGCATATACATCGTCAGTGTTTGCGGCGCGGCTGATGACGAAGAAGAAAAGCGGGCTGATTGTGAATATTTCGTTCTGGGCGGCGCAAGTGTATATGAACAACACGCCATATGGTGTCTCCAAAGCCGCTGTGGACAAAATGACAGAATATATGGCTCACGAATTGAAAAAGTACAAGGTGGCTGTCGTATCGCTGTATCCCGGTTTGGTACGGACCGAGTCGGTCATGCGCAACGCCAAACACTTTGACATGAGCAACTCTGAATCCCCACAGTTTATCGGCCGGGTGGTCACCGCGCTGGCAACGGACCCGGATATTATGAAAAAGAGCGGCAAGGTTTTAGTGGCTGCACAAGAAGCGCTGGAGTATGGCATTCAAGATATTGACGGCCGGCAACCCAGGCCCATCACGCTTCAAGATTTCTAAATTCATCGCGACTGTCACGGTCAAATAGTGACAGTCGCATTTTTGTAAGTGGCTATAATCAATATGTAAGACAAGTCATCAGTCTCTACTTTCTAGTCTCAACAAACGGAGTTCACATGTCCAAACTCGATTGGCTCAATCAGGAAATTGATGGTTTGAAGGAACAAGGCTTGTACAACCGCATCCGTACCATCGGCTCGGCACAAGGTGCCTGGCTGACGGTGGATGGCAAGAACGTGCTCAACTTCTGCTCGAACAATTACCTTGGTCTGGCAAACCATCCCAAGATCGTCGAAGCGGCAAAGAAAGCAACAGAAAAGTATGGTGTGGGTCCTGCCGCAGTGCGCTCGATCGCCGGAACGATGGACTTGCACGTCCAGCTTGAGCAACGTCTCGCCAGATTCAAGGGTGCCGAGGATGTCATCACTTTCCAATCGGGTTTCACGGCCAATCTTGGCACGATCTCAGCATTGGTCAGCAAAGAGGATGTGATCTTCTCTGATCGTTTGAACCACGCCTCCATCATTGATGGATGTCGACTCTCGGGCGCACGCATCGTAGCGTATGAACACAACGACCCGTCCGCGTTGGAGGACGCGATCAAAGAGAACGCCTCCAACTTCCGCCGGGCGTTGATCGTCACCGATGGCGTTTTCAGCATGGACGGCGATATCGCCCCCCTGCCCGACCTGTATGAGGTCGCAAAGAAATATGACATCCTCTTCATGGTCGATGACGCACATGGTGAGGGCGTGCTCGGTAAAGGCGGACGTGGTATCGTCGATCACTTTGACCTGCATGGCAAAATCGATATCGAAGTCGGGACTATGTCGAAGGCGTTCGGCGTTGTTGGCGGTATCGTGGCAGGCAACAAGACCATCATCGAATGGCTGCGTCAGCGCGGACGACCGTTCCTGTTCTCGTCTGCAGTCACCGCACCTGATGCAGCCGCCTGTCTGGCAGCTGTAGACCTGCTCGAAGAATCCACTGAACTCGTAGACAAGCTCTGGGCAAATGCAAAGTATTTCAAAGCCGAAATGAAGAAGCTCGGCTTCGATACCGGCGTCAGTGAAACGCCGATCACCCCGGTCATGTTGGGCGAAGCGCCGTTGGCACAACAGTTCAGCCGTGAGTTGTTCGAAGAAGGCGTGTTCGCCATGTCCATTGGCTTCCCCACGGT
>CAZKSG010000172.1:3315-9489 GCA_964555335.1 uncultured Anaerolinea sp. | reverse complement strand
TGGTGAAGTCACCCTGGAAACGTTTGGCAAGATAGGCATCCAGTTTGGCATTCTGTTCGTTGTTTAATTCAAATTCGTCGGGAATATGGATGGGATATGCTGTCGCTTCTCCGTCGGTGAAGAACGCGGTCGCGGGTTGGAGCCCCACCTCATGGGTAATGACGCGCAATCCACGTTGCTGAGAGAGATAACGTGCTGTCGCTTCGGGATAGAACTGTCCGTTGAAGACAACGACCGCGCGTGGTTTCGTCTCATCCAGAAAATTCGAGAACTCTCTAGCGATATTCCACGCGGACAAAATATATTCGCGCAAAAGATAACGCGTCGATTCGTCATCGTTCAAGTGATGGATGCGCAGAATCCAACGGAGCCCAGGCAGGCATAAAGCGCCCAGAGGCAATCCCTTCCATTCAAAAGTCGTCAAGTCCTGCAAGGGACGTTTTTCCAGCGCACGGACAAGTTCACCATCGCGATGAAAATCAAACCAGTGAACCGTTGAATGTTGACCGCTGGAATGCCCTAATGTTGGAACACCTGCATACAAAGCCCTGGATTGATAAATACAAGACCGGCACGGCGGCGTTTTCTTCACATCGTCGCGGTTTGTTCCCAGCACACAATGGCTCATCCCTGAATGACAGGCAAAATAGGCAACAGGGATTCCTTTCAACCGAAGTGCCCACGTGGTCAGCAGGTGGAATCCACTGTTCCAGGAAAGATCATCAAGCCCAGTGGATGCTTTGAAAAAAGCGATGGGGGTGCCTTTTGGTTCAGGCTGCTTTCGAACGACAGCTTTTGCAACGGCTGCGATCTTCAGGTTATTAAACCGGCGGACCAATCCGCGTTTGATGCGTTGGGTGAAAAATTCGTTGAGCATACGTTTGTCCCCCAATCTTATCAGCAAATATCGGCGCTAAAAATCACTTTCTGTCTATCGGATGATTCGTGGGTTGAGAATCCGCTCAAGCGCCGAACCCAGCATCGCGAAGGCGAGACCGGTCAACAACAACAGAAAGATCGGTTCCAGCACCCAATAAGGGGAGCCATAAAGAGCGCCTCTGGAAAGCCCCTCGTAGATGATGCGTCCCCACGATGGATAGGAGGAACGAATATTGAAGAAACCCAGGGTCGCTTCCAAAAAGATAAAACTGGGAATCTGCGCCACAAGGTTGGGAATGAGGATCGGCAGGATGCGGGGAATCAGATAACGGACAATGATCCGGGAATTGCTCGCTCCATAGGATTGCGCCATCTCCACATACGGGGCTTCCTTTGCCTGCAGGAATGCCGAGCGAAATGACTTGATCGGCGCGCCCAACGCATTAAGAACAACGATGATCCCCAAAATGATCCAAACATTCACACCCAACAGGGCATTGACCAATACTGCGATCGCCAGCCCCGGCAGGACCATATTCACTTCGGTAAGACGCTGAATAAAGTTATCAAGCGCTCCACCAAACCAGACGCCGATGGCGGGCAGCAGCATGGCGACAAGTGTTGTAATGAACGTTCCAACAAAACCGACCAGCAAGGTAAATGGCATACCCCAGAACAAAGGTACGATCAGGTCACGCCGCCAATAATCGGTGCCCGCCAGCCCATAGACCTGCCCCAACAACACAAGCTGTGCATGAACGTCACTGCCATCTTCGAACAACAGGCTTGTGATCTTGAGTTGATATCGTCCACGTTGCGGGACAGGTTCACTGGAACCGGGCACAGCGAACAAAAGCTGATATGCAGGAGTTGGATATTGTCCTTCGGTCACGAACCAATTCTTCCATTCGGGATTCGCCAATAACAATTTGCGTGTGAAAGAACCAGATTGCAGATCATAGTTATTCTCACCACCCATTGCTCTTGGTTTCAGATCGATCACTCTTCCATTAGGTGTCGTCCATTCAAAGGAAATGAAGGGAATCTTTTCGGCATACTGCGAATCCAGATACAAGAAGACATCACTTGGAATTTCCTTGTAGGGGTAATCAAACTGTATCGTTGTCGTCTTCTCCAGCCAGCCATTGTCCAACGTATGCATCGAAACGTGCACATTGTCACTTTTTTCACCCAGGATCAACGTGGAAAGCAGTGGAGGAGAGTTGAACACGTTCAACCACATGGGCGCCGCCGTGCGCGGACGAAGGTTGCGACCTGTAGATCGATTCTGATCGTACTCCTGCCCAATCTTTTCATATGGCAGTGCGATCAATGCATACAACGAACCTCCCATAAGAAACGTGATTACGGCTAAACCAAAGATCGCGGAGGGATACATGCGCAACTGCTGGATGAACAACCGCATCCGCTCGCGCAATTCTCGCATGGACTCTCGCATACTGCGAAAGAGCTGTTTACGAGATGCCACCCGTCTCTTAACGGGACCCCGGACCGGCTGCGCAAGACCCGAGGCGTTTTCCCTCATCCAGGCGAAAGAGCCTCTGCCACGTCGTGTTTTCGTCTGCGCCGGGTTCTGAGTCAAGTTACTTTTGGGAATGAGATGAATGCGCGGGTCCACGATCACATACGCAAGGTCGAGGAGAAAGACAAGGATACCCAGCAGATACGAAAAGGTGACGACGATCTGGATCACGATCATGAGGTCACCGATCTCCATGTTTTCATGCCAGTAATTAGGCAACGCCTCAATGTAGAGTGCACCGATGCCCGGCCATGCAAAGATCTTTTCCAATGCAACAGTCAATTGCCAGAAACCGATCAGGCTGGTGGCAAAACTGGTGATGATGTAAGGAAGTGCAGGTTTCAGAATATATTGTTTTTCGAGCAGATGTGCGTTGAGTCCTTTTGCGCGGGCCAGGTCAACATAGTCCTCTTCGGAATACAGGATGAGAAAGGTCCGCCACGTGTAAACGAGCTGGAATAGAAGGCTCAATACTAATGCCATCACCGGCAGCACCATGTGTTTGAGCAGGTCCAATATATATGCGCCCGGCTCGGTTGGCTTGTAAAAGCCAGACATCCCCGCTACGGGCAACAAATGCAGTTGTACCGCGAAGATCGTGACCAGCAGGATCGCGAACACCCAGCTTGGCACCGACGAAATTGGCGAAAGGATGGATAGCAACCGGTCCCACCATCCGCCATAATGGCGTGCCAGATACAGGGAAAACGGCATACCGATCAGGAAGACAAGTAAATAGGCAGTGCCAACTAATAACAGTGTGTTTGGCAAATATTGCAGAACCGCGTTCGATGTAACCCATTCCCTGATGCTGCGTTTGATGTTGGGCTGGTAACCGGTGTCCAATTCGCCCCAATTGAAGGTGAGCGCTTTGTATGTCCAAAGAAGATAACGAGGCAGGGCGGGAAGGTTCAACCCTGCCTCATCACTTAATTTTACCTGGAGTGCATCCCATTCTGCCTGCACCGGATAACCGTCGGCTCCCGTGGGAATGATCCCGTGATAAACGCTCGATTGAAGGACAGAATAGATCTGTCCTTCGAGCCTCATCTCAAATGGAGATTTTCCGATCGTGGTGCCGATACCAACGGGATAATTCACGATCAACATCGTGAGAAAGACCCCCACAAAAATGGTCACCAGGATGGTCAACGCCTTGCCGGTCAGATAACGCACTGCACTGAAGAAGGTCCACAGCCGTGTGGGTGCGGAGGCAACAGGACGGATCGTCGGTGCGCCTTGAACAGTATCCATCTAAAAAGTATACGGTCTCTGCCATCAGATGAGACCCTTCCACAGAACGGAAGCAACAGTTCTTGATTACGGGTTTTTCGGCAGTGATTCCCCACTCCTACCAGTCATTACTCTCCTCATATCCCAACTTCACCAACAAATCCCCAGCTACATCCTTGAACAACCTTTTATGATCGTCGGTAAAATGCTGTGTCCAGCCACCGGTCTTCCCCGAACGGAACGTATGACTCTTCTTCGGCTGGATTGCATCCACCAAGACTGACAATGCCTTCTCTCGCTGCGTTGGAATCCGATAGCCTGTCTTTTCCACTTCATCGAGCATGGCATTCAGTGTAACATCGCGGTTGTTGATCAAATCCTCAAAGCGGATGCACATCACGTGCCTTTGATCCAGCCATTGGAAGACGCCTTCGTATCTCTGCTTCACGCCGACCATGTACAATCCATCGCGGTCAATGCCTGTGATGGCAACGTTGAGTCGCTCGCCAAAATCCGGCAACGAATTGTAATATTCATGCATACCGTGTTCTTCGTGCATATCGGTGGCAAAAAACACCTGTGACACCAACATGTCACGCGGATCGCGATAGATGAAATAATTTACACGATCCGGCTTGCATAATACCGCAACGTTTTCCTGGGACGCTTCCACATATCCCCAACCGATCACGCCGCGTGGAATTTTTTTTAAATCTGCAACGACCTCTTCCGCCCTCCGCCGCCCACCTTCATATTTCACCGTTCGAATCGGGCCCGCTGCAACATATCGATACGGCATGATCTGCGTAAAGCCGTTCAAGATTTGCAGGAGGAGATGTGATCCACTTTTAGGTTTGGAGTTGCCAAAAATGGGAGGCGCTTCATCGAACGAGAGTCTCTTCCAACGCGCAATTGCCTGCAAGGTTTTCCCTGCAGGACGGAGGACACGGCGGATTTGTTGAACAGCACCCATTGGATTCTATAAACCACAGACGAACACAGCTGGGAGCCTATCCAACAGTGTTCATCTGTTTTTATCTATGATTAGTCTTCTGCTATGACGCGGCGCAACTTCTTCATCGAACCCTTCTCCGATTCGTAGACCTTCTTCACGCCATCGCCTAACGCAGCTTCGGTCACACGAATATATTTCACCAAGCGCTCGAAGCCACCCGGTTCCACAGAGGCGGCCTGATCGCTTCCCCACATGGCGCGGTCGAGGGTCAGGTGGCGTTCGACCATGCATGCACCCAACGCGACTGCCACGGCTGATGGGACAAGTCCCACTTCGTGACCGGAATAACCAATAGGAAGGGACGGGAACTCGCTGCGAAGGGTCTCCACCATTTTGAGATTCAACTCCTCCGGTTCACAGGGATAGGTGCTGGTGCAGTGCATCAACGCAAGATTTTCCTGTCCAGCCACTTCCACACCTTTGCGGATCTGCTCCATCGTGGACATGCCCGATGACAGGATCAACGGACGGCCCGTGGAACGAGCCTTACGGATCAGCTTCGCGTCGGTGAGAGAGGCGGAGGGGATTTTATATGCAGGCGTATCGAACTTTTCCATAAAGTCCACGGAAGGTTCATCCCAGACCGAGACCATCCAGGCAATACCTTTTTCACGGCAATGTTTGTCGATCTCACGGTACTGTTCTTCATTGAATTCCACTTTGTAGCGATATTCAAGGTAGGTGATGTAGCCCCACGGCGTTTCACGCATCTGCTTCTGCTGATCGGGCGGTGTCGCCACATCCGGTGTGCGCTTCTGGAATTTGACCGCGTCCGCACCGGCATGGACGGCCGCGTCGATCATTTGTTTTGCGATGCCAAGGTCGCCGTTGTGGTTGATACCGATCTCTGCGATCACATAGGCAGGATGATCATCGCCCACAAGTTTGTTTCCGATTTTGATTTCACGAGTCATTTTAGTTCTCCTTTGAAGTACCAACGATTTCAATCATTAGTACGATTCTTCAATATTAAGTCTGACAGCTCCCTCAACGCGCCATGCCCCCCTGCTTTGTTCAAAACATAATCGGCCGCTGCGATCACTTCAGGATAGGCATCTGCCACCGCAACTGCCCAACCGGCCACTTCAAAACAGGGAAGGTCGTTGATGTCATTGCCAACAAAGATGACGTTCTCCGCTTTGATCTTTTTCTGCTCGAGGACTTCCCGCATCACGCGCCCCTTATCGTGCAACGCAACGCCGTGGATGGCTTCCACGCCCATTTTTTTCGCGCGTGCTTCCACAACGCGGTTTGGCTCTGACGAGAGGATCATCACGTCGATACCGATGGCGCGCAAATCCTTTACGCGAACGCTGTCACTTCGATAGGCAGCGACGGTCTCATGCCCATCCTGATCCACCCAGACACGGTTATCGGTGATCACACCATCGAAGTCACAGATGATGAGTTTGATCTTCTCCGGCATGGGACGCTTCACTACACCAGGCGTGACCATCTCCAGTCCGCTGTTGGCCAGCGCTTCGTACTTTGCCCAGTCAGACAG
>CAZKSG010000172.1:0-3215 GCA_964555335.1 uncultured Anaerolinea sp. | reverse complement strand
CTCAGGACGATAGCCTTCGTTCTTCTCCAGCCATTGAAGGGCATGTTCAAAGACGGGCAGGTCGGTAGTCTTATCCTGGGCGAGTTCAACGGGACGCAGGAAGGGAGTTTCAGCCCCCCATTCACGCGCCACAGCCGCGATCTCTTCATCATCCGTGGAGACGATCACGCGTGTGACGAGTTCGGATTGTTTCGCTGAAGCAATACTCCATGCAATGAGCGGATACCCCGCAAAGTTGCGGATGTTCTTACGCGGAATTCCTTTCGAGCCGCCACGGGCGGGGATTAATGCAAGTATCTCAGTCATAGTTAGACAATGAACGATAGGACTTGGTCGGTCTTACCAAGCGGTCCACCCACCATCGACGACAACATTGTTGCCTGTCATATAAGACGATGCATCGGACGCCAGGAATAACAAAGCGCCGTTCATTTCATCTTTTTGTGCCATGCGTCCCATGATGGTTTTGGCAGAGTAGTTCTTGACGAAGTAATCTTCATGGTTGTTGAATACGCCACCAGGTGTGAGCGCATTCACACGGATGTCCGTGCCTGCGTAATACGCAGCGAGATATTTGGTGAAGCCCATCACACCAGCCTTGGTCACCGTGTAATAGACCGGCTTGAAGGCTACCCGTTTGCCATCCTTGATGTAAATGCGTTGGTCGGGGCCGTTGAGCCCGTAGGTGGAACAGATGTTGATGATGCTTCCTTTTTTGCCCTGTTCGAGCATCGGTTTGACACAGGCTTGCGTCATCAGGAATATGCCGGTGAGATTCACGTTCAATGCAGAGTTCCATAGATCGAGCGGATAATCTTCGAACGCGCCAGGGGTGATTCCCTTGTTGACCGCATCGGGGTCGAATTTGGGGTCGAGTGCCGCGCTGTTGACGAGAATATCGAGTCGCCCAAACGCATCAAGTGTCTTTTCAACGAGCGCTTTCACCTCGTCTGGATTGGTGATGTTGGTGGGAACAGCCAGGGCTTTGTATCCACTCTTCGTGAGGGATTCGGCTACGGCTTGCGAAGCTGAGGCGTTCAAATCCACCACCACAACGGATGCGCCAGCTTCAGCCAACGTCCGGGAAAATTCCGCGCCGAGCAGCCCCACTCCTCCGGTAACGACTGCCACACGCCCTGTCAGATCGAATTTTTGTTGTATTGTCATCATGCCTCTATGGATATGCAGTATAGATCGCGTCGCCGCTCGATTTGTGTGCAAGATACAGCCCATCACTGAGCAGTGCAGCTTCCTCGGCACTTACTTCACCGCCTTTGAAGATGACGAGCACTGCCTTGCCATCCAGGATTTCCTGTTTCAATCGTTTCAGGCCTTCATCGAAACCTTCGCGCGGAAGGGTGGTCGCCGAATCGAATCGGTCGGGCAACACATAATTTCCACGCCCGGTGTAAAGATACACCGCGGCGGGTTCATCAGTATAGATACGAACATCTGAAGGCAGGTCGCGCAGGTATGCCATCGCTTTTGAGTCGTACCACCGGAAGGATGCGTATCCTGTGCCACCCTTTGACCACTCACTGACCGTATTGACCTGTTTGTATGCAGAGAACGCCAGGAACACGAAGGTCAACACAACAACCAATGGACGGTTTCGATTTCGCAGCCAGACACCAAAGTAGATCAGCAGGATCAATAAACTCACAAACGTCGGTGCAAGGATGCGGAGCCTGAACTTTGTCGCTGCATCGAACAACAGCATGGAAGAAATGATGGATGCAAGATAGGCAAAGAGATACAAGGCCGTCGTGAATGAAATGACCTCCCTCGGCTTGTTCCCGTTTCCTTCGCCTATGGACAGTTGTTGAGGCTTCGAGAAATAATCCCATGCCCGGATGACGAGCCAGATCAACACAGCGCCAAGGATGAGGACGATCATCGCTTCGACGATAAACGGTTGTTTGACGATCGCCCCGCGCCATTCGGCAACCGGGATGAACGCATCCACAACTGTACGGCGACCGATGTTTAGGTTCTCAGATGTGAGTGGATGCCAAACGAGCACGCGGTTGGTGGCATTCCCGGCAACGAGTTTGTTGCGGATCGTCCAACCCACGATCCACGGAAGGGCTGCAGCGATAAAGAGCACGATGCTGGTGAGTTTCTGTTTCCAACTCTTGTGCAGAATGAATAAAGCGACAATGAATGTCGCGATCAATGCCAATCCCGAATAACGGGTCAGGTACGCCATGCCGACAAAGGTCGCGCAGGCAATCAGCCACAACCAGTGATGGTCGCGTTCGAAATACAGGTCGAACATCCAGAACGCAAGCAGTGAAAGGAAAATGTATAACGGCTCGCTCATCGCCACCGCATGAACCTGCAGCAGGTCGCCGCAGAGGATGAACAGCCCGGCGAGCACAAGTCCAGCCGTAAGCGAGGGGGTCATACGCCAGGCTAGAATACCGAGCAATCCTGCGTTCGCTCCGAACAGAAATGCATTGACCCAACGTGCCGCGTGCAACGGGTCGATACTGAACAAGCCAAAGAATGCAAGTACGGCCGGGAACGCTGGCGGAAAATGGGTCACCGGCTGATTTGATGCCAGCCACGCTTCGCGATACCCATATCCTGCCACGATGCTGCGGGCGCCGGCCACATAGGCGATCGAGTCATCTGATAGACCCGCGCCCTCGGGCGTCGCCTGTAAAACCAACAGGAACCCGAGCACGGCGATCAGCAGGAGGGCGATAAAAATAGCAAAACGGGAGGTAACGCGGAGTTTCATGGAAAAGATACGCAGTACGTATCCCCATTATATGCCCCTGAGGGAGTACGTACTGCGTAGTTTGTAGAAGTTAGTTCGTCAACAGGTATCCCTGGTCTTCGAGATACTTGATGATGATGCGGGCATTCTCTTCGGGAGACGCACCATATCCTTTGAGCGTGATCTCGGGGTTGATCGGTGGCTCATACGGGTCATCCACACCGGTGAAGCCCATCGGCTTACCATCCTGCATCGCCTGGCGGGCCTTGGCATACAAGCCCTTAACGTCGCGTTCTTCACAAACTTCGACGGGCGTATCCATGTAGACTTCAATGAAGTTTTCACCCACCATCTTGCGGGCTTCGGCGCGTGTCGCGCGATACGGGCTGATCGCGGCACAAATTACAGCTCCGCTGGCGTGAACGATCTCACCGGCCACAAAACCAATGCGCAGGATGTTGGTGTCGCGGTCTTCCTTGCTGAAACCAAG
>CAZKSG010000171.1:0-9513 GCA_964555335.1 uncultured Anaerolinea sp. | reverse complement strand
GTGGCTGTCTCGGCAATGCGAAATATGTCGGCGCGGATCCGTGCGTTGAATGAAATGGTGAAGGCTGGTGGATAAAACCCCACAGGTTTCGGCGGACAACGGTTAAAATCCATAAATATTTTTCTCAAGGAGCAATTGAAGTATGGCAAATAAAAAGAAGCTCGAAGAACGTGAAAAGCGGTTGAAGGCTAAACAGACCGAGCGCATCATCCAGCTCATTGGGCTGGGGGTTGTTGTCATTCTTGTCGTGGCGGGAGTCGCCTTCTTCTCTCGTCCTGATTCGAAGTCGAATACAACGACCACAATGGATTACGGTGACGCAACAGCCTGCGAACGCTTTGCAGATATTCCCACTGCACAAGAATACAGCGCACCTCCGCAGGCGATTGACACTGGCAAGCAGTATTTTGCCAATGTCAAAATGCAAAAGGGTGGAGAATTTGTGATTCAACTTTATCCAGATAAAGCTCCCGTTACGGTCAACAGTTTTATCTTCCTGGCCTGTAAGGGGTACTTCGATGGCGTGACCTTCCATCGTGTGCTCGAAGGCTTTATGGCACAAGGCGGCGACCCAACCGGCACTGGCATGGGCGGACCCGGATATCAATTCGTAAATGAAGACAGTGACCTGACCTTTGATAAGGAAGGTGTTGTTGCAATGGCGAATGCCGGACGCGATACGAATGGGAGTCAATTCTTCATCACATTTGGTCCACAGGATTTCCTAAATGGTGGGTATACGATCTTTGGACAGGTCGTGCAAGGAATGGACGTGGTGAATGGACTCACACGTCGTGACCCGGACCAGAATCCCGCCTTTACCGGGGATGCAATGGAAAGTGTAACGATCACCGAGAAGTAACAAGGAATAAGTAAAAAGCAAAAAGTCCTCCTAATTTGAGGAGGACTTTTTGCTTAAGTCGCATTGGTCAGGGATGTACTAACTGACCCCGTGCCCTTCTGCAACTTTCGTGGTCACATTGAACTTTGGCGGTTTTTCAATGTGCTTCTTGACCTTGCACAACTCGGCTGAGCGGATCAGCGAGTCGTAGTATTTGGCTGGGAATGTTGGCGGGACCTGGATTTCAATATCGATTGTCTCCACCATGCCATTTTCTCGGTTGGAATGGCTGCGCTGGACGATCTGGATTCCTTCAGTGGAGATGCCGCGTTGCTGGCAGAAGCCGAGTACATAGATGCCTGCACAGGTGCCAATGGAGGCGAGGAACAGATCAAATGGCATGGGTACGCTGGATGTCGGTGGTTGATCCGTGGGAACGGTGAATCCTTTGAAATGGGCATCCACGCGCTGTCCACCGGGGAAGTCGATGAGCATTTCCATATTGCTTCTCCTTTATCCGCAGCCGCCGCCGGACTTGTCGCGTTTCAGCTGCAATTTGATCTTGGCAACAAAATCAAGTTCTTCATAGGCTTGCGGATTGGGGTCACAGGATTCGTATTTGCTTCCCAACGCTGCAGGGAAAATGTAACCCAATTGATCATCAGCGACCGATGTGGCCGGCTGAAAGCCTTCGTTCTCACCAAAGAATGCGATCCAATTGTTGACGCCGCCTTCCAGGATGTATACGTTCGGAACAGACGAAGCCGACAGTTGCTTCCAGGCTTGAGTGGCAGCAGTCTCATCGTTACTCATCAACACGAAGACGCTGTTTGCAGGTGGCTCCGACAACAATGCTGGAGTGATCTCTGAGAGCGTTTCCAGTGGGACATTGATCGCACCATCGATGTGATAGAGGTTATAGTCCGATTCAGAGCGAATATCGAGCATGACCAGATTGATGCTCTGGGTATAGACCGTCTTGAACAATTCGGCAGGCGAGACCTGTACAAGTCGTTTCTCTAGCATTTGATCGGCTGTATAGGTGTAGGTATTGATGACAGGTTCAGCACCGTTCAGACCCGGAACGGTTTCGGTACGAGTGAAGGTCAGCTTGTTATATTTTTCTTCGAGTGAGGGTGAACCGATGAAAACAACCGCAAGTGCAAGGACGAGCAGCGCACCAGCACCCGCAATACGGAGTTTCGGTTCCTTGCTCAGATCCTTTTTGCCGAAGATGCGTTCGAGTTGTTCTGCGCCCCAGAACATGAAGAGTGCCATCAGAACCACAAGCAAAACGACAACTCCGATGGGCAGATGAAGGACCTGGTCGAGCGTCACACGGCCGTAATAACCAGCATTGTTGTACCAGTTGGTGAAAAGAGGCTCAGTTTCACCGAACAGAAATGCTCCTACAAAACCACCAAGCATGAAGAGCATGCCATCGATCTTTCCCGTGGATGCAGAAGCCAGAGAAGTTGTTGGACAAAAACCGCCAACGATAAAACCAACACCCATGATGAGCCCGCCCAAAATGCCAGACCATAAATATGTTGGGTTAACCCATACCTGGCTAAAATTGAGGATGCCAAGTCCCACTGCACCAAAAAGAAGCACCATCGCTGTGACAATGGCAGTGAACATCACTTTGAGTACTGTCAGTTCAGTGAAGTAGAACTGTGCCGCAAGTTTACGCGAGTCGCCAAAACCGGACATCTCAAGAGTGAAACCGAATGCAAATCCGATGACCCCGAAGAGTATATAAGTCCATGGATTGGCAGCGCTGACAGCGATAAATTCGGGAAGAGGAAAGTTCATGTTATTTCTCCAGTCTCATGTGGAAATTGCTAATTCCACAACTTCCTTACAAAATATGCCATGGCATATGCTCCACCGAATATGGCGAACATGATTGCCCACGAGCCAGCAGAAAGAGTTGCTCCACCAGAGAGGGCCTGCCCAGATGTACATCCGCGCGCCATGCGTGCACCATAGAGGAAAAGCACACCGCCAAGGAATGCCATCATCCAGCGTGTGCGGTTGGAGATGTTTGGGCCCTTGGTGGTCATGAATTTGAGACGGCCGTTGAAAAGTCCGGACGTAAAGCCACCCAGCAATGCGCCAAAGAATACTGGCAGGATCCAGTCATCGAGCGGATTTTTATCGCCACCTGCCATCTTCAATAAATACGGATTGTTGTCCACATGCGATGGAGAGATCGCATCAACAAGTAGCGCATCAATGCGGCTTGTAGCCCCTGAAGAACCGAGTCCATTTCCGGTCAGAAAGAATGCCAGGAATAGAACAATTCCCAATATCATTCCGCCAAAATACGGATTAACATACGCTTTTTCAGGGCGATTGAATATGGTTTTCTTTGCAACAGGAGCGGTTGTCATTATGATTCTCCTTCTTTCTTCTCTTCATTCTCATGCTCATGCACTTCTACTTCTTCGTAACCGGTGATCATGGCACGTGTAGCCTCGAACGGCGTTGCACCGGTCGTGGTCATATACACGTGGACAATGATGAAGGTTGCAAACGTCCAGGCGATCAAAGAGTGGAAGGGAGCCAGGAAGGGTAGTCCACCAAACAAGCCAGCAACAGAGGGGAATTTCTGAACGCCCCACATCAGCGCTCCAGTCAGGATTTGCAGCGGCAGCAGTACAAGCAGAATGCCGAAGTAAGTCGCCTTTTGGATCGGGTTCATGCGGCTGTTTGGTTTTTTTTCGAATGGATGTGCTTCACCCTTGAAAATGCCGGTAATGTAGTATTTGGCTTGCACGATCGCATCATCGAAGAAGCCGTATGGGCGTGGGATGTATTCCTGCATTCGTTCCGTAGCAACGTGATAGAACACCGAAAGCAAGGCGTTCACCACCAGGATGACGGCAAGAACATTGTGGATGGTGACCACGTCGCGGAAGGAGAACGCGCCGAACAGTTCTGGGCGATGAATGATCAAACCGGTGAACAACAGGATGACGATCGTGACTGTCTGCAACCAATGCCAGAACCGACGGTAGGCTTCATACATATAGATGCGTTCGGTTCGTACTGGACCGTGAGCCTTCTTCCGTGACGAGAGGATTCGCAGCGTCCCATGCCCGACCACGCCAAGCAAGCTGCCCACGAAGAGCAATGAGCCGAGCCAGTCGATCCAATTGACGCGGCTGGAGCCGAAGACATACATCTTGTCATTGGCAGGGATGGGGTTGTAATAGACTTCACCAGTGCGTTCGCGAATGATGATTTCACCAGACGTATTGACATTGTTTGCCGTATCGAAGGCGGGCAGCACACCATTGGGTGAGTAATCTGCCAGTTTGACGGGCTGTGAAACACGTGAATTGTCGTTGTGACAGGCGGTGCAGTCATTGAGTGCATACTCGCCGCGAGCCACGTTGTGATTGATGCTGTAGGGTTGGGTCAAGCCTTCGATACGGGGGGCATCCACGCCGAGTTTTTCAAGCTTTGACTTGATGAGTTCGTCTTTCTCAGCAGTGTTGATGGACAATTCCTCCTGTGTGAGCGAACCATCACTGTTTGTATCAAAGACGGAGAGAATGTCTGATGCGTAAGCGCCATTCTCGAAGTAGACGGACTCCAGGTCCAACAGACGAACCGGACGCTTGTTGCCACTGGCATCGTCGTAGACCCAATAGTAGGTAGTGATCAGGTTGTAGGGTGCCAGCAGTTTCTGCCCGTCGATGTTCGTTCGGTTCAACAGAACAGGTTCGTATCCAGTCACGAGAGATGTAATGGCGCTTGGGTCGCCCTCCACGCCGCGGTAACTTTTGACAGGTTGCTTGTCAAGCGTGAGTACTGTCCAATCATAAGATTGGATGGCGGGTGCATACATCTGTGGGATATGGCACGTCTCGCATGCCACAGCTTCCATGTGCGTTTCGATATAGGGAAGCCAATCGGCATGACCTTTGTTGGCGTCGTGGCAATTCTCGCAGCGGCGCATGGTGCCCTTGTACTCGGGGGCTACATTGAACTGTGCGCTTTGTCCGCGGGCGAAATTGTGATTTGGTTTTTGCAGATACTCGCTGATATCGAGCACGCGCGGGTCGTAGAGCAGGTGGTCAGGTTCTGCTTTTTGCGCTTCATCGGCGTGGGCAGGATTGTTCAGTGCATAGTGGCAGTCTACGCATTGCAGTTGTCGTTCAGCGTGAATATCCCATGAGCGGTTGAGCTCTTGTTTGTTGCTGATATTGACGCCAGAGTCGGAGATCTTCTGTGCGGCAATGACTTGGCCGGTTGTAGCGGTTTGTGGGAAATTCAAATCACCAGCATCGATCGTAAGTGGTTCCTCTGTTTCTGGATGAACTTCGCCATGACAGGCGGCACAGTTGGAATTGGTTGGGTCTTTGATGAAAACGCGGTTCTCGTTGATCTCGCCATTTTCCTGGAACGCAAACTTGTTCCATTCAAAACCAGTATCGGTCGCGAAGGCGAGTCCGCTATCGAAAAGTGTGGCTGTGTTCGCTAGGTCGAACTGACCCGATTGGATCGCCGCTGCACGGGCATCGTAGTTGGGATTGTCCATGTGGCACAAGAAACAGTTCATTTCCATTGTGCCGGATTTATCCCAATCCCAAGTTTCGGCTTCGCCAGTTTCAGCATTCAGCATGCTGGTCTCGGGATTTGCTGGATCATCCTTCAGGTCAACGAGATGTAAGCCGTCGCGGGATGTGGTTGCGGGGCCGCCGCCAACGATCTTGGTGCCGTTCAGTTCAAGCCATTCAGCGGTCGAGAGATCGAGGCGCTCGTCGCCTTTCTGGGAGAGGAAACGATAGGTGAGTGGATTCCATTTTCCGAAAGTACCAGTGCTGGCGTTGTAGTTACCGTTCTCTGCGTAATCGCTCAAGCCGAGATCGGAATGAAAAGCATGTTTTTGAATGTAGTCAGTATCGTGGCACTGGCCACATGTCTTCATTGTGGAGACTGTTTTGCCAGATTTCAAAACATTCTCACCGTTCTGGTCGAGCAGGGCAAAGGTTGGGTGAAGGGTGGATGCCTTTTCAACGGGAGCAGGTTGCGGCTGTGCGAGAGCGGATCGGATCCCGAAGAAGGCCGTGATTACCAGAAGCAATCCAAGTGTGATAAGAAGGTTGCGCTTATTCATGTCTATTTATCCCTTCCACCCCATTCCACGGGATCACCGGGATAACCGAGAGCCTGCCAATCGAGCCGTCCTTCGTCGCCGTGACAGGCTTCACACTGCAGAGCCTGATCAGCAGGTTGGACCATGTGGGTTGTGGGCCAGTACATGTAGGTTTCGGCAAAGCCATATTGGCCGCTGTATTCCAATCCAGTGATCGGTGCAGCGATAGTGAAGGCATTATTCCAATCGAAGTTGGTCCAGAAGCCATCTTTGCCGGATGTGATCGGTTGAAGCAGGTAGTTGTTCACTGTGTCGTATGGTTGTTTGGCGATGTGCAACTTGAAGGGGAATATCTTGGCATTGGGGTCGTCAATGCTGCCCGCAGGCTTGTTGATGTACGTGATGCCGTTGGGGTTGATCTTGTCACCAAGGATGTAGCGATATTCATTGTTACCATTGAACCAGAGGTAGGTTGGTTTGAAATTCTTTTCGTAGACGAATTCGCCTTTGATCTTGAGATATGTGAAGTGATCGTCTACGCGTCCATCCTGACCGGCCTTTGACCAATCCCAGAAAACCTTGGTTGGGTCTTCGAGTGCCATCGCGGGAACGTGACAGGTCTGGCATGCAACTGAAGAGAGATGGGTATTGATGCGCTCATCTTCATGCTTCTGATTGACGTGACACTGCTCACAGGAGACCTGTTCCTTGGGGTCGATGGTGTAATTGTCTGCCACCATACGTCCAAGGATCTGGTGATCGTTTGTCCAGTGACAGTCTGTGCATTGCATGTTGAGGTCGCCGCCCATATGGACATCATTGTTCTCATTGGGGAAGTAGAGACTCTCATCGAGGTCGCCGTGCTTCACGCCGTTTCCGCCGCCGCCATCGAAGTGACATTTACCGCAGTTCTCGCGAGTCGGAGCTTTGACGGAGCGTGCCGCAGCAAGCAGATCGACACCGTCGGCGGGATTGCCGAAGAGTCCTTTGCCGTAGAGTCCGGTATCGGCATGGCAGGCGAGACAATCCACATTCTCAGGCTTGGATTGTTCGACTTTCTTTCCTTCTTCCCAGCCGTAACCAGCGTGACAGGACATGCACTTGTTCTCGTTGCCCTGCGAACCAATACAGAAATTATTGATCTGGTTGATCTTGCCGATCGTTACGGATGTGTCGCGCCATGGGACGTCGAAGGCTTTTGATTCCCATGTCCAATGCGTGGTGCTCATCATTTGAGTTGCCGCATCCGGATGACATTCCAGACAGGCGCGGGTAACGTCTTGTCCCGTTTTGAAATCGCCTTTCACGATATCCGTGTGGTCTACATGCACAGGCTTGGTGGGCAAATAGTCTATGGGATTTGTAGACGGCTTATTCGCACGCGGGAGGAAGTAGAGGACGGGGACAAGGATTACCAAAATGATCCCGAGAAGTCCCACGGTCCAGAAGGGGAAGCGCTTCTTCATACATTCTCCTTAACCGAATTCATTACGAGACTGGCTTGTTGAGTCAACCGATCTCGCATCGCAGAACGGAGAAGGTCCATGGCTTGGATAACGCGTTGATCTGCCAGGTGATAGGTGATGACTGTTCCCTGGCGCTCAGTGAACACAAGTCCTCGTTCGCGTAGAACCTTCAAATGTCGTGAGATGGTGGGTTGGGGGACGCCCAGTTCGTTCGTCAACTCGGTTACGTTGAGTGGGCTTTCATTCAATGCATATAGGATGAAGATACGGTTAGGGTCGGAGAGTGCGGCACAAAAATCTGCTTCTAATTGGATAACTTCTTCTTTTAGGACTTGATTTACCATATTTGCCTTCCTATATACGCATGAACGAATATATACACAGACATCATAATATTGTGACAATTTGTACAATAGTGCAAGTTGTCACATATTCGTATGCATAATGTCACAGCAGGAATTGCTGTTGTATAATTCAAAAAACTTTAATGAGGAATTGGTATGGCTCTTTATCAGCACGATGCGGAGTCGGTCAATATCGGTGAGCGGCTCCGTGAACTTCGGGAAGCGCGCAATATTTCCATGCGTACCTTGGCAACCAAAAGCGGACTCTCCGCTAATGCCCTTTCCATGATCGAACGGAACAAGGCTTCGCCATCTGTCAGCACGTTGTATAAGTTGGCAGATGCCCTTGGCGTTTCCATCACTTCGTTCTTTGCTTCAAACTCAGAGCGCCAGCAGGTTGTGTTTTTGAAATCCGATGAACGTTCACGAGTTTCATTTACACGTGGCATTTTTGAGGGATTGGGTGGCGAGAAATTTATCGGGCGAGTTGAACCGTTTATGCTTACGCTCGAGAACAGTGCCAACAGTGGTCCGCGTGCCATGTCTCATACTGGGCATGAGTTTGTGTTTTGCCTACGAGGTGAATTGGAATATCAAGTTGAACGCCAGCTTTATCACCTGCAGGCAGGAGACAGCCTGCTATTTGCGGCACAGCTAAAGCACAAATGGCGTAACTCCGGCAGGAATGTTGCCACGGCGATCATTATCATCTCGGGATTTGAAGAGGGGGAGCAGCTTCACGCGATGCACTGGAAAAAAGGTGAATAAAAAAGGAGCGACTCGTCTGAGCTGCTCCTTTTCTGTTTGTGATGCCCTGTCGTTCACCCGCTGATGATACGTTCCCCTTCGTAGAGTTTGACGGCGATATATGTGATCCCAATCGACAACAACATGGTCAGCACAACGGAAGTGAGCATGTTCATCCCGGAGACCGGTTCGGAACGCAGGAACTGGTTGATGAGGATTTGCTGTCCGAATGTGGGGATGAGCATTGCCCATAGTGCGGGTTTCACGGGAAGGAAAGCGAGCGCCAGCCCCGGTAAAGATGGAATCAGACCGATAAAGGGGAGATAGGTCCCTGCTTCCTTTGTCGTCTTCGTAAACGAGGCGATCAGCGTCTCAATAGCACATGCCAGGAACACAATTGGCAGACAGGTCAAAAAGACTGCTGTAAGGGTGCTTAAGTTGAAGCCAATTTGAACACCAATCAACTCTTCCACAGGGATGATACGAAAAATAGCCGCAAACCCAGCCAACGTGATCACCAGATTCGAGATTGCAAATGGCATTGCCGAAAGCATCTTGCCAATCGCGACCCAACCGCGGGGTAATGGGTTGATCAAGAGGGGTTCCAGTGAGCCACGTTCACGTTCGCCGGCTGTTGCATCGATGATGACCGGCGATGCCCCGTTGAAGATGGCAAAGATAATGAAATAGGGCAGCATGGAAATGAAGATCAGCGCCTGACTCTGCGGAGTGGCTGTGTCCATTTCTTCGATCTGTACAACGCGCGTCACCTCTGGGCTGATGCCGCGCAGGCTCAACCGTAGTAGACCAATATACTCGCTGTAATTCTCGAGCAGTGTCCGCGCGCGGCTGATATCTGCCATCGCTGGTTGTCGTGTACTATCGAAGACGAGCTGCACTTTTGCAGTGCTTCCAGAAGAAAAGTCCTCGCTATACTCTGCTGGAATGATTAAAGCGACATTGATATCGCCCGCGATCACAGCTGCTTGCGGGTCTGCCGGGGCC
>CAZKSG010000170.1:0-9534 GCA_964555335.1 uncultured Anaerolinea sp. | reverse complement strand
GGAATCCACTACTACGACCCGCGAGAGTTTCTGTGGAATATACTGGAAAGAGTTCGGCTGCGAATTAATGGTCCCGACCATGTAATCCGGATTCATATAGTACTCATAGTATGTCTTACGATAAAGCCGATTTCCCAGGAACGTACTTTCCAAAAGCGGGTTTCCAGTGGATGGGTCATTATAGTAACTGTTTCGTGCAGTCAGGACTAGCGAGCTGCCACTTCGCACGTAGCTGCTGGTTCCACCAAGGTAGCGGTAATTCCATCCAACAAAAGGTGACTGGCTATTATCTGTTACATAGGCATTGACTGTTTTCTGAAATACAGTATCCGCAGCATCCATGTATTCAGTCTGTACCTCGCGCCCCGTGTCGAGCCCCTGTGTACCAAAGGTATGCTTTGTTTTCGAGAGCTCAGCATCTGAATTGTTGTAGTCCAGGACCGCTTCGATAACTGTTGGATATCCTATTAAGCTCTTGTCACCACTGTACAGAGGGGAGTCATTATAACCGTAGGATTGTTTCTTAACGGTCTCCAACCCGCCATCAACCATCACAGTTTCCACACGATAGTTGAGCCAGGAAGTGCTACCACGGCCGTCATCGCCATATGTAAACGTGAGCCTGCCTCCGGCGCCGTTGTCTATGGATATCAAGCGAGGATAGTTATAAGGATCGTTGGACCCACTGGACACTCGATTGCGTTTGTTCTCATAGGCAAAACGAATGGTTGGGGCTTTTGTAAGAGGAATATCCTGCCCATTGTCTTCGTATCCGCCACCGCTGATTTTCAGGCTGGTGAGTGTCAGCGTGCCATTTGCATTGGGAGCGTCTGCAAGTGAATATCCCAGTTCATAGGATCGGATCGGTGTCTGAGTGGAGTCTGCAGCAGGACAGGGCCTGACACAAACACGAACTTTGCTCAGCAATTGTGTGTCTACGTTATCCCAGATGTTGAAATCATTCGGAATATCGCCCACCGAACTGCGAGATGTGCGGTCAAAGTGAACTTCATAGGAAGGACTTAAGGCAGTACCCGAACCGGACATCGGCTCATACCCAGTATAGTAGATGGACTCCAAGTAGCTCTCGCGATCAAACTCAGCCAGTGTCGTCAACGGATCGGGCTGGGTTTCGGCATATTTGTATTCCATATAGTTGCCGTGGATGTCGTTGACCTTGTCCACACGCCAACGCATGGCAACACGATTAGTAGCAGCACCCGCATATCCCAAGGAAGCATAGGCACCATCTGGCGTTGTACAATTCTCAGTGGAGCAGGAATAACCGTACATGAGCGCCAGCTGCTCGGAGTCATTATTCCACCCAAGTCGATAGTGAGTGCCGTCTGAAGTGACAACTTCCCACCATTCGCCAGCAACGTTCTCCGTACTGGGCTGCCCGAACACGTGGTTGTGGAGTTCGATGTAAAGGAAAGCGGCTTGATCCGTGTAGTAGCGGTTTAAATGGGCCGGATCCTCAGACCGTATAAGCTGGTACAAAGTTCCATTCAGTGTTAATGCAAAATCGTTCCGGTACCCGAATCCCTTATCGTCTGATGTGATTTTCCGGACGACTTCTACTCCATCCATGTTCCAGCCGACCCCCACCCAAGGCGCCTGTACATCTCCCAAAATGCCATCCACAGTGCTGCTGGAGTAGGAAAGTGAGAGATCCGGTTGCATTCCGGAGCGTCCCGCCGGCACCCAGAACGGAATGCCATATTGGGCTGCACCCGTGAAGAGGGAAGTATATGGTTGGTCAAACAATAAAACATTTGCACCATTCTGAGGCATAGAACTGCCCAGCCCGGCTCCCCATGTAGAGAAATGGGCAGCTTCCACAGTAATGGTGTTAGCTGCTGCATCCTGTACCAGAATGGGAACTTTCACCCAGATCTCGTGCTGCTCATCATAGGTGGCTACATAGGGTTCCTGTCCGGCAGGAATGTTTTGTAGATCGACGTAGCCATCCAGGTTGATCTCCAAAAATGCTGGATCTTCAAAGGGTTGAATCTCCTCTGTTGTAATGCCAACCGCCTGCTCCGCGAGATTCCCATCAGCATCGCTTGCCAAAGGCGTTGTATTATAAAGATCGAGTTCAAACTGCAGGTCCGGGCCGGTGGGAGAGTTTTCCACCGGCGTGGAAACAACCACCGAATCGTTGCTAGTGGCATTATCCTCCATGTATACCGCCACATTTCCGACGGCACTCCACCCGCCTTCAACAGGCAATGTGGAAACGTCAGATTCTGCATCGGCTACTGAAAGACCAACCCCCAGGGCAATACTGGTCTTGACTGCAAGGGAATTTGAATCGGAGTTCAATTCGACATCGTGAATCCATAACTTGCCATTGATCTGATTCCGCTTTGAGGATGTGATAAACAAGGAATAGGCAAACGTATAAGGGTCTTCGATCCCTAATGTTCCGATACTCAGGCTGATCTCACGTGTTGTTTGATTGTAAACGACTGGACTGGCAAAGGAGTTGTCAAATTCCATGCCAGACTCCAGTTGATCCCGGAATGTGACATTGGTGAGGCTGTGATCCAGGTGATTCAGAATGGTCACATGGAAGGTGACAATCCCATTCTCTGGAACAATAGCTGGATCGGAAACAACGGTAAACTCAACCGGGTCCTTCGGTGGTACAGGCGATGGGGGCGTTTCGGGTTCCGGCGACTCTTCCTGTGTTTGAGGAAACTCAGGAGCATCGTATCGTGCGGTCGTGTCCTGGGGTGCTTCAGAAACATCGAACATGGATGTAGCGTGTCTAGCTGGATTGGACGGTGGTTGGGCGCCAGCGTAGGCAGTGACGGGTACAATTGCGTTTGATAAAACCACCAAAATGAGGATGACACGAGTCGCGACATCCAGTCTCGGTTTCAGTGCAAACATGGATCCTCCATTTGTTTGCAACCAGGAACAATCCCCTGATTGAAAAACTGTTTTTTGTTCGGTGAGGCTGCTTGGGAATCCCCCACCCGAAAGCACTGGTCGTCTGCGGACTCAGCTTGCTTTCAACAACTAAATGATATTTATATAGACATATCAGTGCTAGTGACAAATAACCGAATTTCCCATGATTTCAGTTACCTTGACTTATGTTCTTAAAAATAACATAGTGCAGGGAAGACAGGAATAATGGTGTAGAAACGATAGGCAGAGATAAGAAGAACGTATCGGAATCATGATCCCATTTCTAACACCTGGAAGCCAACTACTCTAAATCATTCTAGAATTTTTTTCACGTGCTCGTAGGCACACTTGATCCTTGGAGCTTGGCATCGGTCTGTATGGATTCCATTCCAAACCAAGCACCACCCGGCTGAGACTCAATCACATTAATTGCACAGAAGTAATCCAGCATCACGGTCTGATCGAATGCCCGGGCATACGTCATGGTGGTATTCAGGTTCGTGTGTCCAAGCAATTTCTGGATCGACGTGACCCGGCATCCAGCATTCAGCAGTTGTGTGGCAAAGGTATGCCTGAGTCTGTGTGGGGTCACGCTCACGTCCACCTGTCTGCCTATGGTTTTCAAGCTTTGGGCGAGGAAGTTCTTCCTGAGAGGTCTTCCATTTCGTATGAACACATAACCATCCACCCATTCCATACCACGTAGTGCCAGGTAAGACCTAAGCGCATCCAGTGCCACATTGGTCAGATAAACAGCACGCCCTTTTCTCCACTTCCCGTCTCGTACAAATAATCGCTTTGCCTGATCCGATGTGGAAACATAAAAGTCTGAAAAACGCAGCAGTTCCACTTCTCCACTACGCAGCCCACCCTGCCATAACAGGTAGAACGCTGCCCGGCAGAGCAGGGCAAGATATCGTTTTTCGTCATTGTCGTTCCTGGATCCATTCTTATCAACCTCACTCTTCAATCGCAAAACCTTCTCGACTGCAATATAGCGAGGTAATCGTTCACTTTCCTTGATGCGCTGGATGTTTTCCAGGGATGGATGTACATAAACATCATCCTCCTTCAAAAAGGACAGGAACGATCGTAGCGAGCTCAAGCTTCCATTCACGGTCCGGGCGGAGCATCCAGCGTCCAGGCGAAACTTCACGAATTGCAGCACATGCTCCAGAATCAAGTCCGAAGCGCTCTTCACACCGCACTTCTCGCAGAAGAAACTCCACAGGATGCCAAATTTGCTAAAAAACAGGATCGAGTTTGCCGTCACCCGCTCTGATCTCCAACGATTTGCTTTGAGTTGGCGGTACGATTCGAGTTGCTGGGTAAGTTCCGATGGCAGCCGGGAAATGATAGGTGGGATCGGTATATTAACGGATGCGGTCTCTTCCTCATCGGCATGTTGGGCATACTTTTCATGCATTTCCTGCGCGACCGATAGCCCCAAATCTGTCGGTGAAACGGACTCCAGCAGCAACTGCCAACCTTCCAGTTTTTCACAGGCTTTGTAAAAGTCACTCTCCACCTGCCTGTCATTCGCCACAGCATAGTTTTGTGTTGTTTCGACAAAACGATGTCCCATCAGTTTTTGGATGGAAGTGATGGGCATACCTGCTGAGAGAAGATGGTCTGCAAACGTGTGCCGTAGCCGGTGGGCTGTGAGTTCAACACCACTGATCATCCGAGCACGATTAATGCGTGAATTGATGCTGGTCGTGGATAGCTGTTTATGCTGATAGCTGACAAATACATGTTTGTCTTGCGTTTTGGGTCTCTGAACCAGCCAGTTCTGCAAAATTCGTTCCGTCTCTGGCGATAGATACATGGTGCGTTCCCGGTCCCCTTTCCCTCGGACGATCATCCGCGAGGAAGATTCACCAAGATATAGATCGGATATCTGCAAATCCGATACTTCTCCGATCCTAAGCCCACACCGCAGCATGAGTGTAAACATGGCTCGATCTCGAACGTCCTGTACTGCACAAAAGAATCTCCGCAGTTGTTCTTCATCCACCGGACGCGGCAGGCGTTGCGGTTCACGCAAATAATGCCGCTTTGCCAAAACAGGACAAGCGATCACTCTGCCGTCGATATTGAGATGCCTGTAGAACGAGACTACAGCTGCCAACCTCCGGTTCACTGTGCTTGGTTTGTATGATCGCTGTGTTTGGAAGTGGATGAAGTTGTCGATGTCACGGGGATGGACATCTTCTGCATTACGATCCCCAATAACACCCTGGAATAATTCCAGATCACATCGATAATCTCGCCATGTCTTCGCATGCGGACTGCGCATTCTCACCCATTGAATAAAGCGCTCGATTTCTTCATGCATTAGGTCACCTCCCAGGCTGAAAATGTAACAAGAGCCGCGGCGTATTCGAACCTATCATGTATGCATCTGATTGTAAATATACCTATGCCGATCAGGTGGACACCAGCAGAAGAGGTGGCTTGAGGCAACTATAAAATTGTATAGAAAAGATCTTCGGCGAATAAAAAGTCCCCTTGGTTTTACCAAGGAGACTTGATCTGACGCTTCTTCGCGTATGATGAACTGATGGCTCATGATAAGGTCAATTTGGATATTTTCTGGTTGCGTAATGAGTCATTGGAGGACTCGGCTAATCTGAGAAATCCTGAGATGCCGGCTACCGAAGTCGTGGAAGATTTGAAGTCCGCGCTGACACAGTTTGAAGGTATTGCAGAGGAGTTGGGTGAGGAAGAATAACAACCATCTGTTAATTCCTTATTTATCAGTCCCATTTAACAATTTCCCTACGATAACCTCCGCCACTTCTCATACCACATGGATGACATGTGATTTTGTTTGAGAATATCTTCATACCGATCATCAACCTGCGCCTTAGCCCATTCGCGGAGTAGACCGCCGGCTTTCCAAAAATCTGATAGATCATGTGCCGGGGTATCAATCTTGTATAACCGCTTGAACGTTGCCTGCAACATGACAAGATACTTGATGCCTTCATAGCCTGCCTTATCCTTATCATAGACCGCCAGAATTCCACGATACCTTGTGAACAGGGCATAATCCAGCGCATCGAATTTAGCTGCTGCCCCGCCGATGGTCCCTACATCGCAATAGTCAGAGGCATGCTGCCAAAGCAGCATCGCGTCCCATTCCCCTTCGGTCAAGAACAAGATTGGTTTGTAATCCCGTTGCTCCAGCCGAAACAAAGTGGAATGTCCACCGCGCGGTCCGCCAAACTTGACCGTTTTCATACCATCGTGTTCTGTCCATGCGCCGATGTAATTCTCCACGGAATGCCCAGGTAAGGCTCGACGTATCTTGATATACCAGGGTTTCCTCTGATAGAACCCCGGGATCACAATCCCTCTCGGCAACCAGATCTTCTTTCCCTCCAAACCCCAATGAGATGGATGGTCATAGAGATTCATCGGGTTATAGCCCAGGCGAAAGACATGCCAGGTTTCCGGTGATAGTCCGCGTTCTTTTTCGAGATATTCTCGCGCACCCTTCCCGATTTCGCTGGCTAACATTTCCTCTGACCAATGAATAAACCGATCCGCGCGAGCCTGCCATTCTGTTGACGGTGCAGACGGTTCGGATGGAAATTCTGCCGCGATATCAGTAACCGGCTCAGGCTTGGAAAGAAGCGTCTCCGTAATCCCGATCCGGGCAGATAGCTCCGCGCAAGCGGTCTTGAAATCCACATTTTTCCACGCTATGTAAAACGAGATCACGTCGCCACTATTCGCATCCTCTGGACAGGCGGAAAAACATTTCCATTTTCTGTCATCGTCGTAGATGCTGAATGAGTAACTGCTGCGATCTCCACGATGGCGCGGTAATGGGCAACGGCTGGCAAGATGATGAGGGTTTCGAAATCTCGCTCCGGCTTCTTCTGCCAACGCGATCAATGATACTTGTCTGCGGATTGCAGCAACATCAAACATTGAAATTCCTTCCGGGTAGCACTTTCAAGACTCTTGTACTTTCAGGCGGACAAACTCATGCAATGAGCAGGCACCAAAAGAGTGAAAGTCTTGCAAGTCTTGAGAGTACAAAATCACTCTTCCTGTTGCTTTTCAGGCTGCATGGTCTTTTCAGACCAAATCCAGCGATTGTTGGGAGAGCGATGCCCGATCGTATTCTGGATATTGCGACTCAAATCCCGCCTCGCGCGGAAAATCATGGATTCGCTCCAATCCAAATCCTTTCCTGCGGCGACCACGTCTTTCGGGCAAAAGCCATTTGGATCTCCCTTTAGGAACTCTTCAAGCCATGCCTTGCAATCATCCAAGCGTGTGGGCTCCCGATACGGTTGCGGCGCGTTCGCATCCCATTTGAGTTTGACACCTTCCGGTTGCAGCGCTTCGAAGGTAAACCCCAGTGATTTCTGGCTGGGTCCAAGATTGGTCTTGAGCATCTTCAACTCGCGCGGTCCATTCGGATCGGGTTGCGAACCCGTTTGCACGACGCGCAGACCAAGCACCACGCGCGATTGTTGCGTGATATAGCCGCTGCCACTCAGGTCTTCCATGCCCGGGTCGAAGTTCATCATACGTGGTCCGCCTCCAGGTGGTTTGCGGATGTGATGAACGAGAACCAATCCGCAATTTGCCCAACCTGCTAGGCGAATCAAATAACCCATCAGGGAACGAACATCTTCCACGTTGTTTTGTCCGCCGGAGTGGATGGAGGAAAGCGAATCGATAATGATCAATTCTGGGTTGAGTACAGCAGTCATTTCCGAAAGTCGATCCTGATAGCGCACCTGCCCAAGATCGATCATTTCACCGGGTTCGGGAAGCATGACAAACAACCTACTCTGATCCATCTGGTAATGTTGTGTACGTTCGTTTAAGATTTGCGGGACCATCTCGGCATCCACATAGATTACATTGGCACCGGGGCGAGGGATCGGTGATCCATCCGGGAAACCCTGGTTGTGGATAATGCGCCAGGCAAGGTCCGTGACGACAAAGGACTTTCCGCTTCCTTGTGCCGCTCCCAGAACGGTGATCAACCCGCGTGGGATCCAACCTTTCCAAACCCATTCAATCGGTCGCAGATCAGTGGATAGATCGGCGAGTGACGGCATGCTTGGCTTGTATCCGGGTCGAGTCGCCAGGATTCTTTCCAGGATCATCTTGTGTTCCGGGAGTCCGGAGATCACTTTGTGAAGTGCGATATGTTCCTGTCCAGACTCGGCACCTTCAATTGCTTGCCAGCACAATTGCCAGGGCATATCGAAATCTGTAGTCTGTACATCAACCGATAATCCTGCCAGTCGATCAGCAATGGCTTGGACTTGCAAGCGTTCGGTTAGCATGTTCGATGTTCACTTTCATCCATGTAGATTCGAACCCTATCCAGGCTGCGAAGCCCAAGCAAGGCAGCGACGTACTCAAGCCTGACACCACTACTCACCAGATTCTGTGCAAACGTATGGCGGCAAACCATCGGCGTGAGATCATTGATCTGCGCGGCTTTGGCGTAGCGGTTCAATATCCGCTGTATGGCGCGTCCGCTCAAGGCTTGTCCCTGATCGTCGCTGGAGGTTGACCAGAAAAAATTGTTTTTTGGACGGACGGAGTCCCAATCCTGTATTGCTTTGTGGGCTTCCCAATTCAAAGGAATGACGCGACGCCGACTGCCTTGTCCATACTGGACGGATACCTTGCTGGCATCTCGCGAGATCTGCAAGTTGTCTACTTGCAGACGGGTCACTTCCTTTAATCGTAAACCACTGTGCAGCAGAACGATCACCAGCGCTGCGTCTCGATGTCGGGTGAGCCAGCGTTTAGGATAGCGGCGGTTCGCCTGTCGCAGATCATTCTTGATGGTGCGAAGCAGAATGTTTTGCTGTTCTTTATCCAGCCATCGCGTTGAGCGACAATTTTGACGATTGGCTTTATCCTGTGCCTCAACCATTTTTTGATCTTGCTCTACCCATTGACTGACAGCATGAAGCGCCTCGAACTGTCTGCCAGGCTTCAGGGTGAGCTCCGTCGTGTGTAGGATGTGCTTTTTATATTGTCGAAATACTTCAGGTGTTAGATCGATCAGTGTTACCTCCCCGCCGTATATCCGCCTAAACCAATCTAAAAGATGGAGCAAGAGAGTTAGATAATCCTGAATGCACAAGCTGGAAATATTTTGTGTTTTTAGATATTGCTCGAAGCGGAGCAGGATCGTGCGGGCATAATCTCCTTGACCATAATCCTTTGACTCAGCAGGTAGATCGGGTGTAGAAAGTGGAGCAAGGTATGCGCGGACGCGTTGTTTACTCCGGAATCGAAGATCTTGTTGCATCATATTCCTCATGTTTAGTTTTTATTCTCAGAGCAGAAGTATGATCGATTATGGTAAGGGGTAGATGTATTGTGTCGCTAATGGTCTGCGAACACGAATGATTTTTCAAACCAAAGCGCGAGTGGTGCCGGTTTTGATTTGAAAAATCGTATTTTGTCGCCGATACACTACCGATACACCAGCCACTAGATCAGTAATTTATTCGGCTGGAATTGGCGGCGAGTTTTTCATGTGAACGGTTCAAAGGATTGCTTACATTTTGGCAAGTGCACCCCCGTCACGCCACTTTCATTAGTTCATGATTTTGACTG
>CAZKSG010000169.1:0-9647 GCA_964555335.1 uncultured Anaerolinea sp. | reverse complement strand
GAGACACTGGTCGAATACGGTTTCCGCCTGCCGAGTGCAGTGGATAACCGTCCGCTCAAGTTCGAAGAGTTCGAGCAGGTGATGGGGCACACGATCTACACATCTGCCACGCCGGGACCGTACGAGATGCAGAAAGCGGAACAGGTTGTCGAGCAGATCATCCGCCCCACGGGGTTGATCGACCCCGAAGTACAGGTTCGCCCTACCAAGGGGCAGGTGGACGACCTGGTCGGAGAGATCAAGCAGCGGGTTGAGAGAGGCGAACGTGCCCTGGTCACAACTCTTACCAAGCGCATGTCTGAAGACTTGTCTGAATATTTGCAGGAACTGGGGATGAAGGTCCACTACCTGCACTCCGAAGTGGAGACGCTCGAACGGGTGGGCATCCTGCGGGACTTACGCCTCGGCGTATTCGATGTGTTGGTGGGCATCAACCTGCTGCGTGAAGGTCTCGACCTGCCCGAAGTGTCACTGGTGGCGATCCTCGACGCCGATAAGGAAGGTTTCCTGCGCTCTGGAACCGCGTTGATCCAGACGATCGGGCGCGCCGCACGTCACGTCAACGGACAGGTGATCATGTACGCCGACCGCATCACCGACTCGATGAAACTCGCCATCGACGAGACGAACCGCCGTCGTGCCAAGCAGAAGAAATATAATGAAGAGAACGGCATCATCCCGGTCAGTATCCACAAGGCGATCCACGATCTGACCGAGGAGATGTCTGCCAAGGCGGTGGGTGAAATGAAGGGTGAGTACCGCCCAAGAGGTACCGGTTTGCCACGCAATGAGATCATGAAGATGATCGGCGAACTGGAAAAGGAAATGAAGGATGCCGCCAGGAACCTGGAGTTCGAGAAGGCCGCCGCATTGCGGGACGAGATGTATGAACTGAAGACCCTGCTGGCAGAAGATGAGTCGCTCAAACCGTGGGAGCGCATCAAGCTCCTGGCGGGCGAAGAATAGAGCTGCATGATCAAACTGTATCGTGAGCATGTGAGCCCGCAAGCAGATGCCATCGAAGCCGAATTTCAGGATGCCCTCCTCGGCTATGATCGGTTGATCCTGACGCCTGCCGAAGCGGTGAAACAATTTGGCGCAGGGCATTCCCTGCCTCCCTGCCTGTGATCACGGACAACGAAAAAGTAGTGAGCGGCGAGGCGCTGTCACCGTACGTACTGGAACTCCAATCCCTGATGCATAGTTGGCTACTGCTCTCAGGTGGGACGTGTTATGTTGACGACAAAGGGGTGGGCTGCTAGTTGCAATCGTCCCGAAGGTTTCAAACCTTCGGGACGGTCTTTTTTTCTTTCCCGTATCTTGTGCTTTTCTTTACAATAACTTCATATAGGGGGAGTATCCTGTGGACAGTACGTTACCTTTCAAGGAGTAAAAAAATGAAGAAAACACTATTGGTTACTATCGTTGTTGTATTGGCGCTTGCCGTTCTTGGCGTGGGCGCTGTGTTTGCCCAGGGTACTCAACCTCCGGTACAGACCGGCGGCTATGGCTGGATGCATGATTATGTTGAACAGGCCCTGGCATCCAGGCTCGGTCTCACTGAGGAACAGATCGAAGATCAGTTCGCCGCTGGAAAGACCATGTACCAGATCGCCCTGGATAATGGCGTGAAGGAAGCGGATGTCGTCACCTTCATGAATGACGTTCACAAGGAAGCCTTTGCGAACGCGGTCAAAGACGGCGTGATGACCCAGGAGCAGGCAGATTGGATGCTGCAACGCATGCAGAACCGCGGCGGCTATGGGACAGGAAACTGCCCAATGCACAATGGACAAGGCGGCTTCGGCAACGGACGCGGCTTTGGTCCCGGCATGATGCAGAACCGCGGTAACGGATACGGTCCTGGTATGATGGGACAGGGCTGGCAGAACCAGACCAATCCATAATCTCATCTCCATAATATAAAAAAGGCAGTCATTGCAAATTACAATGACTGCCTTTTTTATATTCCCTACCGTATGGGCGGATGTGTTTCGTTGTTTGGACCGGGTGTATGGTGGATCGAGCCATACAGGTACGTGTCAATATGCTTGATGTGACTGATAATCCAATCTGTCAGAAACTGATGAATCTGGATCGCAAGCTCATCAGGGGCTTCAGATGCGTTGTGCATCTCCTGAAAGGATTTCAACTTCTTGATGAACGCCGCATGTGCCTTCTGGTTGCGCGCTCCGACCACGCAATGATAGCGGGCCATGCACTCTTCCTCCTTTTTGAAGTGAGAGTCCGCATAGAAGGTTAATACTTTGATGACCATATCAATGATTTTAGCGCCACGCTTCTTTTCTATGGCGTACGCAAGGTCATTACAGATTTCGATCAGATATTTGTGTTGGGTGTCCAGGTCACGGTCGCCGGTTGTCAGGCTTTCATCCCAGGAGAGCAATGTTGGTGTATACATGTAAAAACAGCACTATACCCTCAAACTCCAATTATGCCCAGCCCATAAAACGCGCAAAACTGGCAGTCAGGAATGTGACCAGGAACGCTGTTCCCAGCGTGATAACCACACTGACTGTAGCCCATTTTACGCTCTTGGTCTCTTTGTAGATCGTCATGATCGTGGTTGCACAGGGATTATGCAACAACGCAAACAGCATCAGGTTGACGGCGGTCAACATCGTCCAGCCGTTGCCGTTTACCAACAGGTCAAAGATGCCCGCGCTTGTGCCCGGCCCATTGACCATCATGCCGGTGCCCATATAAACCATCATCATGGTCGGCACCACGATCTCGTTTGCGGGAATGGCGATGATATACGCCAGCAGGATCACGCCATCCAAACCGAGCAGCAAGCCGAACGGGTTCAACCAGTCTGCGATGGCGCGGGCGAGATTGGTATCGCCCAGATGAATATTGGCAAGGATCCAGATAATCGCACCTGCTGGAGCTGCCGTTTGCATGGCACGCCACAGGACGAAGATGGTCCGGTCGATGATGGATGTATACAGGATGCGCGTCACGTTCGGTCTGCGATAGGGAGGCAGCTCTAGTGTGAAAGCAGATGCTTCACCCTTCAGGATGGTGCGGGAGAGGATCCACGACATCAGGAACGTAAAGCCAATGCCGATCAGGACCACGCCGACCACAGTTGCCGCAGCGACGAAGGAGGTCAACGCCGGGGGGAAGGCTGCTGCTACGAAAACAGTCGCCAGCATGATCAGCGTTGGGAAACGTCCGTTGCAGGGGACGAAGTTGTTTGTGAGAATGGCGATCAATCGTTCACGCGGTGAGTCGATGACGCGCGTCGCTACCACACCTGCTGCGTTGCAGCCGAATCCCATGGCCATGGTCAGCGACTGCTTTCCATGTGCGCCCGCCTTCTTGAACAGCCAGTCCAGGTTGAAAGCAACGCGCGGCAGATACCCCAGGTCCTCCAGGAACGTGAACGCCGGGAAGAAAATTGCCATTGGCGGCAGCATCACGCTTACCACCCAGGCGAGACCGAGATACACGCCGTCCCAGATAAAACCGGTGATCCACCATGGCATGCCGATCTGATTGAATAGCGCGCGTCCCCAATCGCCGATGCCGAATAGGACCGTGGCGATCGCGCTGGATGCCACATTCGCACCCGAGACAGTGAGCCAGATCACCAGCCCTAGGAGACCAAGCATGATCGGCAGGCCGACAATGGGCGACGTGACAAGCCGGTCTATCTTTTGATCGAAATCGTATTTCTTTTCGAGCGCTGTTTTAACCGCTCGTCTGGCGATGGTCTCTGCCTCGTTATAGAGCGACTTGACGATCTCGTCGCGATAGCTGGTCGATAATGTGGTACGCAGCGCTTCTGCTTTTGTAAGAACATCGTTTGGATGTATGGTTTGTTGTGTCATGATTACCTCTATTGTCTTCCTTCCACAGACATTTTTCTGCTGAATTGCACGTCTGCGTTTGCCTGTCGCGCAACACGCTGCAGTAACTCACCAGAAAGGAGGGCCTGTTGCACTTTGGCATCGCCATCCAATAGGCGGATCGCCAGCCAGCGCGCATTGGGGACTCCGGGCGCAATGTTTTCGATCATCGGCACCAATTCGTTGACTGCGCGCTGAAACTCAGGGGTGCCTTCCACGCGTAGCGGTTTCGTGACAAGTTCACCGTTGATCACATCGGCAACTGTAGCAAGCAGGGTATGAATACCCTCGCCTGTACGCGCTGTAATAGGTACTGCGGGAATACCCAGATCGCGGCTGAGGGAGCGTGTGTCCACTTCGAGCCCTTTGCGTTTGGCTTCGTCCATTAAATTCACGGCAACCACGACACGATCTGTGATCTCCATCACCTGCATCACCAGATTTAGATTGCGTTCGAGCGCAGTCGCATCGGTGACAACGATGGTGCAATCCGGCTTGCCGAACAATATAAAATCGCGTGCCACCTCTTCATCTTGCGAGGCAGAAAGAAGCGAATAAGTGCCGGGCAGGTCAACGAGTTTGTAGCGAACGCTGTTGAATTGAAAACCACCTTCAGCACGGGTGACTGTCTTGCCAGGCCAATTGCCCGTGTGCTGTTTGAGTCCGGTGAGCGCGTTGAAGACCGTGGATTTGCCTGTGTTCGGGTTTCCGGCGAGAGCAACGACACGGTCGAAATCGCCAACTTTGAATCCCATCTGTTCCAATTGATAAAATGCGGGACATTCTTCACAATGTTCTGTGGGGAGATTTAATTTTTTGTCAGTCATGAAATTCTCTTTTCTAAACACGAAGTATACAAGGATCACCAAGGTTTTTCCCTTGGGCACTTGGTGTCCTTTGTGTTAAACAGGTTTGACCCAAATTTGCGCGGCTTGATCTTTGCGCAACGCGATCAACGTCCCTCGCACGCGATAGGCACGCGGGTCACCAAAGAAGTTCCCGAGCTCAGGGTAGATCATTGTCCCGGGGGTAAGCCCCAGATCAAGGAAACGCCTGCGCGTGAATCCCTGTACCGCGTCGTCGAGTTGAACGATCTCGCCTTTTTGGTCCCGGGTCAGGTCGGCAAGCGGAATGGCATTTGCTTTTGTAATCTCGCTGGTAGGCAGCGGGGCGACCCCAACATTTGCGGCAACGGTTGGGGCAAGCCGGTATTCCGTTTCTCCATCGCTCAGCACAATTCGCTGCGGCGTCCGTTCAATGATGCGGATGGTCTGTCCCAGGCGGAGTCCTGCAGCAAGGATCTGGTCGAACGCGATGGCGGGTTCGTCTTCGATGTGCACGATTCTTGATGGACTATCGGTCTGCCACGCGGTCAGTGGCGTGATCTCCACTGCCGGCATCCTCCCTTCGCGCGAGGGAATGGGGTCCCCATGTGGGTCGCGGGTGGGATGGCCAAGAGCCGCATCCATTTCATCGAGCTGTTCGTCGGTCATCAAATGTTCGCGTCGATGCGCTTCATCATGGATTTTGTTCAACGGCATGCGCGCTTCATCAACGAGATAGCGTTCCCATAGCCTATGTGCACGAACGATGTGCATCGCCCACCGTTCGCCTTCCGCTGTCAGATGAAGTTGTGACCCCAGTGTTTCGAGTAGCCCCTGCGACTCCATATCTGTAATGAGACGGGTCACGTTGACGCGCGGCAGGTTCAGGGTTCCAGCAAGAGATTCGGGCGAGGCGTGGCGTCCTTCCTGTTCGCGGTCGAGGAGATGTTTAAGCGCATCCTCCACCAGTTCGCGTTGACGCGCGCTTCGCCATTCCCGAAATTGTGCCAGAGCACCATAACGGGGGAAAAAAAGAACGATCAGCAGAACGGCTGTCAGCCATATCCAATTCATGCGTCCCCTCCAAGTTTTGGAAAAAATCTTCCTGTGCGTTTCATGTACTCACGATATTCATCGCCAAACTTTTCGATGAGGTTAGCTTCCTCTTTGGGGGTGCGGATCGCCATGGCAATGAACGCTAACGTTCCCAGCGTGATGATAAACCAGTTGTCTGCCATCAATCCAAAGGAAATGTAGAATGATGATCCCACTGTATACAGTGGATGTCGCACCCAGCGATACGGTCCGCTGGTGGAGAGGCGATGTTCCTTGCGTGTGGCACTGACAGGGGTGATGCCGCTGCCGATGCTGCTGAAGAGCCAGTAGATCCCAGCAACACATAAAAGACCGAATACCACCCCAACTACGCGAGCCCAATCGGCCAACCCGATCTTGGACCATACCATCCAATTTGGGTTGATCAGATACACCAGTGGACTTAGCCAAAGAATCAGCCCGAAAACTCGGATGATGGTCATCATTGTTGTACCATCTGCACTGCGGGAGAGCTTTTCACCTGTCTCTCTATCTGCTTTGGCGCGATAGTAAATGGAGATGCCGCAGCCTGTGAATAAAATCGCAGCCGCAAGGATACGGAAAATAGTTTCGTTCATGTTTACCTCTATATATTGATAAAGTTATAAGACCTTCGGAAGTAACCTTCCTGTTTTCTTCACATAATCTCGATATTGATCGCCGAAATATTCCTGCATCAGCGATTCTTCGAACCCGATCCTGGATGCGACCTCAAGGATTGTCATCCCGATCCATGCGCCACCGATCATCCAATTGGCAGAGATCAGGAATGTGGAGCCAAGGATCAGCAGGAACGCAGTGTAGATCGGATGACGGACATAATGATAAGGTCCGCTGGTGACCAGTGATTGTTCTTTCATCATGCGCGGCGTGTCGCTCCAGCTTTTTCCAAGTGTGACCTGCGCCCACTGAAGCAAGGCAAAGCCGAGCAGTGCAATTCCCAGACCGACCCAGCGGAATCCCATCGGGATGGGCAGGCTGGCAAAGGCGAGCCATTTGGGGTTGATTGCATAAATAATGATCGACATAAAACCGATCACGCCCAGCAGCCCAGCGACCTTTGATGCGATCCCTTCTTCACGTTTTTTCAGCGTCTGATCTTCGGGCTTACTGTGATTCTTGACGTAATAGCCGCGATGCAGTGCAAAAGCAACGACCAGAAGTGGTGTCAAAATTCTAAAGGTAGGTTCGAGTTCCATAGTTTATTCCATGTTATTGCGAGCGATCTCTACACAACAGACCCATCGCAATACTGTCAATTAATTTTCTTCGATAAGAATTTTGCTTGTAATGTTCAACCCAAGCACGGTTGTTTTGCGTCCGACCTTGATTGTCAGATTATGGTCAAATTGTGAATAGTCTTTGACTTCGATCCAGGCGCCGGGGATAAGTCCCAGGCTTTCGAGATAACGAAGCAAGTCTGTGTCTGCAGCTTTCACGCATTGAATGGTTCCAGCCTGCGTGGGACGCAAGACCGAAAGAGGGGTGGCATCTTCAGTAGGCATCTTCAAATCGACTGTAGGGATGAGTTCACCGTGCGGATCGCGGTTGGGATGTCCCATGGCGGCGGCGATGCGGCGTTCGAAATCCTCTGAGATCACATGTTCCAGTCGCTCTGCCTCTTCATGGACTTCATCCCATGAATAATCCAGTGTTTGTACAAGCCAGGTTTCCAGCAGGCGGTGATGACGAATTACTTCGAGGGCAGCGCGCATACCTTCTTTCGTCAGCGTGACACCCTGATGTTTTTGATATTCCACCAGTGCGGGTTTGGCTGAGGCAAGCTTTTGTACCATGCCCGTGACCGATGCAGGCTTGACGTTTAATTTCTTCGCAAGCGCATTGGTGCTTGCACTCTCGCCGTTCTCGGTCAATTCGTAGATATGTTTCAGATAATCCTGAATGGAGATGGTCAGAGCTTTTTCCATTATCGGTTCCAAAGGGTGATAGTGGTGCAGGCAAAGAACGCCAGAAAAGCGATGTTGAAACCCGCGCCTTCTGTCCAATCGCGGATGAATTGCGGCAGGATACGTTTGATGAGCAGCCATGCGATGGTCATGGTAACCGGGTTGATCGCTGCCACCCAAATAGGGAACATGGTCCTGCCTGAAGCAACCAGTACCGAGAACAGGATGGAAGCGATAATGATAAAGAGCATGACTGGAGCGTAGGTGATGAGCATGACCTTTTTATGACGTTCCATCATTCCAGCCAGAACCGGTTGGGATGTTTCATCGACCTGGTTCAGTGCCTGGATGTATTCGCCCATGTAATAGAACGAGCCGTGAACAAAAGCGCCGATAACTGATGCGATTCCAAACAAGCCGACAGTTGCCAGCACGATCCATGCTATCCCTCCGCTTAGTCCTTGATACACCTGCCAATACCCCAGCATCACCAGCGGCGTAGAAAAGACGCCGAGCAGCGCACCCCACATCATACGAGCAGGGGTGAGCACGACCATTTTCTCGGCATCCGATAATAACTTGGCATATGGTTTGAGTTTCGGATACTCGTCGAAGGATGCTTTGCTTGCAAGTAGCAGCACATCACCGATCGCGTAGAGAAGAGCTCCGAGTAAGGCGAGCAGACCGAGGATTGAAAGAGATATGTTTTGCATCATGGTATTGCCTTGCTAAAAATAAAATTTAGGCTTACCTAAATATTATAGCAAAGAAAAAAGGTTGCGTCAAGGGCAACCTTGGAGCTTCTTTCCACTGTGTGATGATGTTGTCAGATCATCGTTTCCGGGGTCTCATCCATCTGCCACCCAGGATCAAAGATAACAAGACCAACACAACCGCCACCCATGAGTAGAAGGTTTGATCGGATGCGATCCCGATGAAAAGGAAGACCATTCCGAGAATTAGAAGATATCCAGATATGCGTTTTGATTTCATGCGGACATTATACTTTCTTAATAAATGTGTTTTGCCATTGATTTTAAAAGAGTTTATGTCATAATCATTTGCAAATCAATTTTGTGAGGTGAACCATGCGTATCTGTGTTCTTACAGACGAAGTACCTGAAGATTTCGATCCCTCGCCATACATGCAGGGTTTTGACTGGGAGATGTTCACGGTTACCGATCCAGTGATTGATGTGTTGCGCGAACTGGATGCAAAGAAAAAGTTCGATGTGTATCTGAATATTTGCGAAGGTTACGAGATAGAACCTGATTCTGATTGGCAGTACCAGGGCATCGATGTTGTACATGCGTTGGAGGAGTTGAATCTGCCCTTCACCGGCGCGAACTCAAAATTCTTTGACCCGTCACGCGAAGAGATGCAGGCGGCCGCCGATGCGCATGGTGTTGGCTTTGCGAAGGGATATCAGGTTACCAGTGTGGAACAGGCGCTAGCGCTGGTAAAAAACCTGCGCTACCCGATCATGGTAAAGCATCCCAAAAGCTATGGAAGCACCGGCATGTTCCGCGAATCGCGTGTGGATGAGCCGGAGCAATTGGCGAAACAGGTGGAACGGGTTTGCAGCGAATTTGGCGCGGCCCGCATGGAGGAATTCATTGTAGGGAAAGAGTACAACGTGTTGGTGGTGGATAACCCCGATGACCTGGAGAACCCGATCGCGTATCCGCCTGCGGAGTTGATCTTTCCTCCGGGAGAGGAATTCTGGCACACGGATGTGAAATGGGATTACAACGTTCCCTTTGATTTTAAGGAAGTAACCGACCCGGAGCTGGTCAGGCGTTTACAGGACATTGCCATCCGCATGTTCAAAGCAATGGATGGAGAGGCGTATGGTCGGTGTGATATCCGCATGAATGACCGGGGTGAATTGTATATTCTGGAGATCAACCCCAACCCGGCGATCATGCTCAAACCTGAGGAATAC
>CAZKSG010000168.1:0-9672 GCA_964555335.1 uncultured Anaerolinea sp. | reverse complement strand
ACAACCTGCTGGCATCACCGGGCTTTAGCGCCTGGCTGCAAGGCGTCCCGCTCGATATCGGTCAGATTCTCTATACACCCAATGGCAAGCCGCGCATCGCGATCTTCTCCATTGCCCATCTCAGCGACCCCGAGCGCATGTTCTTCGTTTCACTGTTGATGAATCAAGTCCTCAGTTGGATGCGCGGTCAGCCCGGCACTACCAGCCTGCGTGCCCTCGTCTACATGGATGAAATTTTTGGCTACCTGCCGCCGCTCGGCAACCCGCCATCCAAACTTCCAATGTTGACCCTGCTCAAGCAGGCGCGCGCCTTCGGCGTGGGCATGGTACTCGCCACCCAAAACCCCGTTGACCTCGATTACAAAGCCCTCTCGAACATCGGCACCTGGTTCATCGGTCGCCTGCAGACCGAACGTGACAAGGGACGTCTTCTCGATGGTCTAGAAAGCGCCGCCGCGGGAGCGCAATTCAACCGTTCCCAACTCGAGAAGATCCTCTCCAGCCTTGGCAATCGCATTTTCCTGATGAACAACACCCACGAGGACGCGCCTGAACTGATGCAGACCCGTTGGGCGATGTCGTACTTGAGAGGTCCGTTGACACGGGACCAGATCAAAGTCCTGATGGACCCGCTGCGCGGTGGCGCATCCGCGAGCAAGCCCGCGGCGGTTCCCGTTTCCACGGCAAGTGTAGCGGCTGTAACCGCATCCGCTGCCCCAACCATTTCGACGAGTCAGCCCGCGCTTCCTCCCGGCATCTCAGCCTTCTTCCTCCCTGCGCGTGGAAGTGCATCCGGTGGGAATAAACTGGTCTATCTGCCCAAGATCATCGGCGCGACAAAAGTGAACTTCGCCGATGCTAAAACAAAAGTCAGTGTGGCACAAAGCAAGGTTTTCCTCGCGTCCATCACCGATGACGCGATTCCCGTCACGTGGGACAACGCGGAAGAGATCGGCATCCCCGCCACCGATTTGGAGAAATCGGCGCAGGGAGGCGCACAATTCAGCGACCTGCCCTCCGCTGCCAGCCAGGCAAAGAACTACGCCAACTGGAACAAGGACTTTGTCAATTGGCTGTATGGAACGCAGTCCATCAACCTGGTCCAAAGCCCGAGTCTGAAACTGGTTTCACTGCCAGGTGAAGATGAACGCGACTTCCGCATCCGTGCGGGACAGGTCGCCCGCGAAAAGCGTGACGAGTTGGTGGAAGCTCTGCGCAAGAAATATGCGCCCAAGATCGCTACCTTGCAGGAACGCTTGCGCAAGGCACAAGCCGCTGTGGAGAAACAACAGGAACAGGCGCGGCAGGCAAAACTGCAAACGGCGCTTTCGTTCGGCTCCACCCTGTTGGGTGCATTCACAGGACGCAAATCGCTCAGCGGGACCATCAGCAAAGCGACTGGCGCCGCCCGCAAAGCAGGACGCGCCTTCGAAGAAAGCGGTGACGTCTCGCGTGCGAATGACACGGTTGAATCGGTGCAGCAACAATTGGCTGATCTACAGGCACAGTTCGAGTCTGAGTCCAATGCGCTTTCAGAGAAGGTCGATCCATTGACCGAAGCGCTGGAAACCATCTCAGTCAAGCCGAAGAAAACGGACATTCAGGTGCAGTTGGTTACCCTCGCCTGGGCTCCGTATTGGCAGGATGAACAGGGAAATATGACGCCAGCATGGTGATGAACAATTAAAATCGCTACTACATAAAAAGAAGCGGCTCATCACCGCTTCTTTTTATACTCTAACCTGTCACCCTCACAAGAAGAGATTCTTCGCCGCTTCACGGCTCGGAATGACATGTTGAACAATTATTGGCACGTAAACTTCGCCGGGTCGGGGTCGGTGGCAATGCTCCAAACACGACCGAACTCTTCCATATATAACGCGGCAATTTCAGGGTTGTCGATGATGATGACATTCTCATCGTTGTTGTCCGTGGCATTGTTCGAGAAGTTGAACGAGCCGGTGATGACAAGCCGGTTGTCGACAATGATCAGTTTGTCATGGAGGAAGCGTGGGTTCCCATCCTGCCGTACCGGCACATGCGCGCACAGGAAAGTCTTCAACTCCGCGCCTTCGGTTTCACTGCCTGTTTTTTCATAGACTCCCGCCACATCCACACCCGCCGCATAGCGGTCGATCATGGTCTTGGCGAGCGGATAATCGGTGAAGCTGAACGCCAGAAAACGGATATTCGATTGCGCACCCGCCACGATCGGGATGATGCGGTTCAACACATCATCTTCAGGTGAAAAAAAGACCTCCACAAATGTCCCGTTCACGATCGCCATTTGTGAATCTGCCAAAGAGGGAGACTTGGGACCGAATTGCCCGTCCCACATTTCGAAGAATTCGCGCTCATACATAGCCGCGATCTCCGGAGCATGGACCACGATGACATTGTTGTTCTGTGTAAAAACTGCGCTTTGGGTGATGTTTGTAGAACCCGTCCAGACCGTTTGTTGGTCGAAGACGATAAACTTGTTGTGCATCAGCGCCGATCGCGTATCTGCTTTGACTTCAATGGCGGCATCCTGTAACATCGCAAATTGACCACGGTCCGGCTCTTCATCGGCTTCGAGTCCATTCTCGTTGTCAGTGATCCAACGCACATCCACGCCGCGCTGACGGGCAGCGATCAGAGCCTCGGCAACTGGAGTGAGATCGAATTCGAAAGCGGCAATGTGGATACTGTTCGTTGCAGCGTTGATCTTTTCGATCAATTTCCCTTCAACGGAGTTCTGCCATTGCGCCGGGTCGTTGATCGTCAATGGATCAGTGAAATACACTTCCCACCATTGCTCAACCGTTGGTGGCACATCCACAACAGGCGTCATCCCAGGCGGAAGTTCCACGGTCGGCGTATCGGTTGCAGGGAATCCAACCGGCGTCAACTCCCCAGAGTCAGGCGCAGCGCCGGAACCAGAGCCGGTCAGCATGTACACGATTCCCAGCACAAATAAAACGATAACCGAAAGGACCGAGCTCAGCGCGGTCCCTTTTGATACTGCCTGGCGTCGCGGCATATCCTATTGCATTCCGCTGGCTATGCTCTTGAAACTTTGGATCAATTGCAGCGGAGTCTTATTCTTATCATCCACCTGATTGAGAACAGAATCCATGCGGTTCAACAACGACGGCATTGTACTTTCCCCGAAGATCGTCTTGAAATATTCATCCAACTTGGTGCGCAGTTGAGCGCGGCTGGCCGGGTCGGCATATTTTCCGGCTGCCCAATTCCCGGCAGAGCGCATGGTCTGGCGCACGGCTTTAAGCTGCGGTTCCAGCGCAAGGTCAGCGGCAGCATCGTCCATACCGGCCGTCTTTTGCACCAACGATGTCGCAGTGGCGATGCCCCAGTTCAACAATTCAGAGGCGGCATCGGCATCGAGCATTTCCAACAATGCCTCATTCCCTGAAAGTTCACCAACGACTTTATGGATACGTGAGTTAATATCTGCCATGAGTAAAGTATAGTCGATTTATTCTTCCAAAGCAGCAAAGTCTTTTAGAGTTCCCAACGGATAGCGACTTGTGGACGCATCGATGCGTTTGATCAAGCCCAACAGGACTTCTCCGGTTCCTGCTTCAACGTAAGTGTTGATCCCGTTTCCAAGCATCAACTGCACTGACTCGGTCCAACGGACGCGCGATTGCATCTGCGCTTTGATGTCGGCGCGCAACTCGTCGGCAGAGAGCATTGGTTTGGCATGGACATTTCCCACCACCGGAATGACCGGCGTCTGGATGTCGCATGCGTCAACAGCCGCGTTCCAATCGGCTTGAATGGAATCCATCAATGGCGAATGCGCCGCGATGCTGACGGCCAATGGCATGGCACGTTTGGCACCCGCAGCTTTGGCGCCGGCCATTGCCCGTTCCAACGCCGATTTGTGCCCTGAAATAACCACCTGACCGGGGCAGTTGTCGTTGGCAACCTGCACGATCTCATCAGCCGTGCTTGACTCAGCACAGATCTTGTCGAGCGTGGGAATGTCTACTCCGAGAATGGCGGCCATCCCACCTGGGTTGAGTTCACCGGCACGCTTCATTAATTCGCCGCGCACGCGGACGAGTCGCAGTCCATCGGCAAAGGATAACGCACCAGAGGCGGTGAGAGCCGAGAGTTCGCCGAGTGAATGCCCGACAACGGTGGCAGGCTTCGGCATGGCAAGAGACGAGAACGTCCTCCAGGCAGCGACCGAATGGACAAAGAGTGCGGGCTGCGTGTTGATCGTTTCATCCAGCGTTTCCTTGGGTCCACCCCACATGAGTTGAGATAGAGAAACACCGAGAATAGAGTCGGCTTCGTTGAAGGTCTCTTTGGCCACCGGGTAGGAATCCGCCAGTTCTTTACCCATGCCAACAGTTTGGGAACCCTGACCAGGGAAGACGAACGCGGTAGTTTGCAGGTTAAGTTTCATGTGCCTCCATAATCTCATAGGGACAGGTTTATGATCTGCCCTTACACAATCCATTAAAACACAAACGGGTCGTGGAGGTCACGACCCGCTTTGCGCTGAGTTACAGGGCGAGAATACCTCGTCCCTACTCAGATTGCTTCTTTTCCTTCTTCACTTCTACAACTTCACGACCTTCGTAAAAGCCGCAGTTGGGGCAGACGGTGTGCGGAAGGCGCATGGAACCGCAATTGGAGCATGCAGTCAGGTTGCGCGGCTGCAGAGCATCATGGGCGCGGCGCATGTCGCGGCGGCTCTTTGAATGTTTGCGCTTTGGATGTGGGGGCATTCTGTCTTTCTCCTTATATACAAGGGGCGGAGCGGTGCTCCGCCCTTACATGATTTACGATTGAAGCGGGCAGATTATAGCGGGAGGAGGGAGGTGCGTCAAGTGTGGAGATTGAAGTTTTCGGTCTCAGAGACAAAATAAGGTGGTCCAGGCTCTGATAGATGCATGCCGTTTGTTGATATACTGTGGCAATGCACATTGAGTTTACCGGTAAAATTTGGTTCTGGCGAGGACCTGCCCCGTGGTTTTTCGTCACCATTCCAGAGAAAGAAAGCGGCGACATCCAAGCCATATCAAGAGTCGTGACGTATGGCTGGGGCGTGATCCCGGTCCACATACGGATCGGCAAAACCGAGTTCCAAACTTCCCTGTTCCCCAAAGATGGGCTCTACATCGTTCCCATCAAAGCGAGCGTGCGAAAAGCAGAGGGGCTTGAGGAAGGCAACAACGTAACGATATATCTCGAAGTCCGTTGATTGTCTGAGCTTTCGCTTGTACGCGTACCATTCCAATATCTAATCGAAACTGAACAATCGTCTTTTACAAGTTTTCATAGACGTAGAAGATGTAATCCTGGTATATCGTTTCGACTCCCAGATCGTGTAACACTCTGAGAAGTTGGGCACGATGATCTGTGCCGTGATTCACCACATGAAGAAGCACCTGCCACACAATTAAGTTTTGGTCTTCTTCTGGATCTTTTATCGGTTTATCAAACAACTTGTCATCTCGCAAGTCTGCAAGATAAATACGGATATGTTGCTCAACCCCATCCCAATGTGAGCGAATGACATCCCGGTCATCGAAGTCAACAGAAGACAGCGGTTCAGAAGGTTCCACGCCGCGCAATTCACTGAACCATATATCTTCCGCGTCGATAAGATGGACGATCTGATCTCGAACAGATCCGCGAGAATACTCCATAGCCTGGGTAAATTGTTCATACGAGAGCGAAGTGACATAACTCCACACTTTGCGGTTTTCGGCGAAGTGATAATTGTAAAAATGGCGGAAGGCATCTGCATTCATACTGTACTCCTTTGGACAAGATTAAAAACATTATAGCAAAGGCGTTCTAACACGACTCAAAAGAGGCAAATTCAAAAGCAAGTATCTGTCGGTTACAAAACAGCCGGACAATGGGAAAATCGTTCCATAGTAAAATTAACCTATGGAAGTACAGATCGCGGTTGCCAAGGTCAACAAATATGCCACATCCGAAAGTGGTGACACACTGGAAGTCGTTGAGCGACCGAACGGGGGTCTCTCCGTCGTTCTTGCAGACGGGCAGACATCCGGGCGTGGGGCAAAAACCATTTCACAGATGGTGGTCCGCAAGGTGATCGGGCTGCTGGCCGAAGGCGTTCGGGATGGAGCGGCAGCCCGTGCCGCATCTGACGCCCTGTTCACCGAGCGACAGGGCAAGGTCATCTCCACGCTCAATATCGCATCTGTGGATCTGCACAGCCGCACCATCGTCCTGACCCGCAACAACCCCGCTCCCATGATCGTATGTATCCATGAACACATCGATGTGCTCGGCGAAGAAAGCATCCCGCTCGGCACATCGCGCAACGTCCGCCCGCTCATTACCGAGTTTACGCTCGAACCTGGGCTGATCATCGTTATCTACACCGACGGTTTAACTCATGCCGGGGAACGTCGCGGCAACCCGATGAATGTCGGTGAAGTGGTGCGTTCCCTTCTCGAAGATCAGGATCCGACGCCGCAAATGCTGGCAGATGCGCTCCTCGCTCATGCAGTCCATCTGGATGAGAACCGTCCTGCAGACGATATCAGTGTACTGGTGCTCAAGGTTGCCGCACGCACTGGCGACAACGTCCGCCGGATGAGCGTGCGCCTGCCTATCGAAGGTCACTCACGAACATGAAAACCCATCTACGGCGTTGGAAAGCCACCTGGCGCGATACGCTGATCCTGCTCAACGAATTCCGAACCCCGCTGCTTATCTTCACTGTGGCGATCATCGGCGGCGGACTCCTTTATTGGAAGATCGCACTCTTTGTCAACGAACCGTTGAGAAGTCAAAGCGAGGCGATCTTTACCATTCTCACCGCAGCTTTCCTTCAACCTTCCGGGGATTTTCCAAAGCACATCATTCTTCAGTTGTTCCACTTCATCATGCCTATTGTGGGACTCATCATTCTCGCCCAGGGCCTTGCCGACTTCGGCAGCCTGCTTTTCAACCGTCGGGCACGGAACAAGGAATGGGAAATGGCAGTAGCATCCACCATGAATAATCATATCGTTTTGGTCGGTCTGGGACACCTCGGCTATCGTGTGGCCCAGAAGCTTTATGAAATGGGCGAAAATATTGTTGTGGTTGAGATCAACCCGGGGACACACACCACCGTCGCAGCCCGTGACATGGGCATCCCCGTGATCGAAGCCGACGCCAGGCACGCCAGCGCACTGGAAGGCGCAAACATCAAGGACGCTCGGACGATCATCCTTGCCAGCCAGAACGACGCGATGAACTTACAGATTGCATTGAAAGCGCGTAGTCTCAACCCTGATATTCAAGTTGTCATCCGCATCTTCGATGAGGATTTTGCTCATTCGTTACAGGAACAATTTGGTTTTATCGCTCTCAGCGCCACCGAAATGGCGGCGCCCGTTTTTGCCGCCGCTGCCGCGGGAGCCGATGTCACCAATCCCATTTCCATCGAAGGGCAGCTGTTGGGACTGGCACGCATTAAAATCAAATCAAAGTCACCTTTAATCAACAAGACAGTGGGATTCATCGAAGATAACTACCACATCAGCATCGTTCTCTTGCGACATGATCATGCTTCGGAAATGCACCCAACCGATTCATGCCCGATCCATTCGGGCGACACACTGGCCGTTCTGGGGGGTCCGCAACAGCTCAACCGGCTGGTACACGATAACGAGTAATATGGACAAGCCTCCAGGTACCTGTCCGCTGATCGGAGTTGTGGGTCCATGCGGCTCAGGCAAGTCCACTCTTATCGCGGGTCTCGAACAACATGGCTACACCTGTCGTCACATTGCACAGGAACATTCCTATGTTCAATCCATGTGGCAGGTCATCTCCAAACCAGACATCCTTATCTATCTCGACGCATCGTTCCCAGTCAGCACCGCACGCCGAAAACTTAACTGGCAGGAAAAGGACCACGCTGAACAACTTCGACGTCTCCTCCACGCGCGCGAACATGCTCATATTTTCATCGATACAGATCACCTGACGTCTGAACAAGTATTGCAGCAGGCGTTGGTCTTTCTAAAGGATATCTCCTCATGAAAAAGATCTTCACCTCCTTACTAAGTCTTGGCCTGATTCTGGCGTCTTGTACATTTCCCACACCGACAGCAACACCCATACCCGTAACCGATCCGCTCCAAATGCCGTGGGATGACCGCTCGCTCTTCAAAAGTGGACTCGTTGAATCGCAGCAATCCACACTGGGCGAATTGAAAGGCGCAAGCGTGTATCACATCGAGTTCAATATCCACGATACGATCTATCAAATCAATGGACACGAAGAGGTGCACTACACCAACACCGAAACGATTACGCTCAATGAAGTTCAATTTCGCCTCTTTCCCAATATCCTTGGCGGGAAGATCGAGGTATCAAATCTCAACGTGGAAGGGCAAACGGTCACGCCAACATACGAGCTCGAAAACAGTCTGATGATCGTGCCGATGATAAAGGCATTGGAACCCGGTCAGAGTGTTGTAATCGTCATGAACTTTGCCATCACCGTGCCGCAGACCGTGGATTTGAATTATGGTGTTCTCGCCTATTACGAAGATGTTCTGGCGCTTGCACACGCCTACCCAATGATCTGTGTGTATGACGATGAAGATTGGAACGCGGAAATTCCCCCACAAGATGGCGATGTCACCTACGGTGATGCAGCATTCTACATTGTAAAAGTTACAGCGCCAAAAGAATTAACACTGGTCACAACCGGAAGTGAGATCAGCCACAGCGAAGCCGGGCAAAACCAGGTGCGGTACGTAGCGAACGGCCCAGCACGCGATTTTTATCTCGTAGCCAGTCCCGCCTATGAAAAAGTATCCAAAACATTCGGTGAGGTCACCATCAACAGCTACGCCATGAATGGGATGGAAGATGGCGCGCAGATGGCGCTGGACGTCGCGTCGAAAGCCATTGATGTGTATAGCAAACGCTACGCGCCGTATCCCTACACTGAGTTCGACATCGTCGCAACCCCCAACCTGGCCCTGGGAATCGAATATCCTGGCATGGTGGCGATTACCACGCGCATCTATGATGTTGGCGGAAACCTTGGCGGCACACCCGCCAGCATTTATATGGAAGCGACTGTTGCTCATGAAGTGGGACATCAATGGTTCTATAGCCTTGTCGGCGACGATCAACTGGATGATCCGTGGCTGGATGAGTCATTGACTCAGTTTGTTACACTGCAATATTTCGAAGATGAATATGGAGATCAGGGCGCATCCGGCTTTCGTGACTCGCTGGTAGGACGCTGGTCTAGCGTGAATAAGCAAAAAATTCCCATTGGGCTGCCCGTCGCAGACTATTCTGGTCCCCAATATGGCGCCATCGTCTACGGGCGCGGACCGTTATTCTTCGAGGCGCTTCAAAAGGAAATGGGGTCAGAGAAGTTCGATGCCTTCATTAAAGAGTACACCAGGTCTCTTTCGTGGGGAATCGCCACACCAGAGTATTTACAGTCGCTCGCAGAGAAGCATTGTGCCTGTGATCTGGATGCGCTCTTCAACGAGTGGGTCTATCCTCAATAAGGCAATCCACATTGTCAGATCATAAGACCGACTCTGCAAGAGAGTCGGTCTTCAATTTCCGGTATTTCTCACCTGTTTTTCATTAAATAACCCAAGTTGCGACCTGGAGAGCCAACGAAAGGAAAGTCCATGGGTTTTCGAG
>CAZKSG010000167.1:0-9674 GCA_964555335.1 uncultured Anaerolinea sp. | reverse complement strand
CTGGTGGGGCGAGGGGTACGCGTCGGCGAGGCCGTCCAGGTGGGACGCGGGGTAAAGGTGGGTGTCTTGGTGTTCGTCGGGATCGGCGTGAACGTCAACGTTGGGGTAAACGTGTCCGTCGGAGTGAGCGATGGCGTCCGCGTGGGAGTGGCCGTTTTTGTGGGACGTGGTGTAAAGGTGGGGGTGTCTGTATTTGTGGGGCGCGGAGTGAAGGTGGGTGTTTTTGTATTGGTCGGGATCGGGGTAAAAGTCGATGTTGGCGTGAATGTATATGTGGGTGTGGAGGTTACCGTGAACGTAGCGGTCGCGGTCTTTGTCGGACGCGGAGTAACCGTTGGCGTATAAGTATTCGTTGGGATCGGCGTGAACGTTGACGTTGGTGTAAATGTATTCGTCGGTGTGAATGTCAGCGTGGGCGTACTCGACGGCGTCTGTGTCGGAGTGTTGGATGGAGTGTTGGATGGCGTAAAGGTCGCCGTTGAGGTGTAGGTGGGCGTGTTCGACGGAGTCAGTGTAGGGGTGAGGCTGGGGGTCAATGTGGCGGTAGCCGTGTTCGTCGGCGTGAGACTCGGAGTCCACGTGGGAGTGAACGTTTTCGTAGGTGTAAATGTCGGCGTAAAGGTAGGTGTAGAGGTTAACGTCGGCGTCCGTGTGGGCGTGGATGTTAATGTTGCCGTGTTGGTCGGTGTCAGTGACGGTGTCGCGCTGGGAGTATATGTTGGGTCGAGGCAGACGGGTGTCGAGTCGCTGCGGCTGAGCGGTTCGCGCGTGTCGCCGTATTCATCGTAAATCTTGACGAACTGCACTTCGGGGAATTGCTTGAGATTGGACATCAGCGGACGGGCAATGGTATACAGTGTCCCGTTCGACTGACATTTACCGACGAGATAAATGTGCGCAACGCCATCGGCATATTCGATCTTGCTGTAGCCGGTAAAACCATTGAGGACAAGGGTAAGCCCCTGGTTGCGTTCCACATCACCGGGACCTTTGAAAAATTCATCGAGTACAGCACCAATGAGATTCCTGGACGACGGGACAAAGCGCGTCGTGCGTGTCTCATACGGAAGTTGTCCGCTGATCAGGCGATTGTTATCTGTAAAGTACACATCCACCTTTACATACAGTGGGGTACGCGTGGGTGTGGGCGTGTTCGTGATCGTTGGCGTGAAGCTGGGCGTAAAGCTTGGAGTGATAGTGGGCGTAGTCGAAGGCGTAAAAGAGGGCGTGACGGTAAAAGTCCGCGTGGCTGTGGCAGATGGCGTGAACGTTAACGTAAAGGTTGGCGTGGATGTGCGCGAGGGGGTCGATGATGGAGTCTGTGACGGTGTATTCGTGAATGTTTGAGTCAATGTGGGCGTGCGCGTGGGTGAAGCCGTGAAGGTAGGCGTCTGGGTGGGAGTACGCGAAGCCGTCGGTGTAAAGGTCGGTGTGCGGGACGGGGTAATGGTCGATGTCGGGACCGTCGTGTTGGTCGCTGTAGATGTAAATGTGAATGTCGGTCGAGGCGTGCGAGTTGGGGAGGGTGTCCATGTGGGACGCGGCGTGAATGTGGGAGTGCGCGTCCAGACAATGGGCGTACGTGTAAACGTCGGCGTGGCAGAAAGCGCAGCGATGAACGCATCCATGCGGGCGGTAAGCGCCATGGATGTCGATGTCGCGTTCCGGTTGATCGTTGGGGTTGCTGACGGCGTATGGGTAAATGTGGCTGTTGGAGTGTGAGTAACCGTCGCAGTGAACGTGGGAGTCAACGACGGCGTAACTGTCGGAGTCCGCGATGGGGTTAGGGATGGAGTTTGCGTAAACGTAGCGGTAAACGTCAGTGTCGGTGTCTGCGAGGGTGTAAGTGTAAATGTCGCGGTGCAAGTCGGCGTTAATGAAGGGGTCTGCGACGCGGTTGCTGTGGATGTCAACGTAGGCGTAAGGGTGAACGTACTGGTAGGTGTTGACGTCAGCGTGGGGGGTTGAGATGGCGTGACCGACGCGGTCGCCGTGCGCGTTTGTGTAGGCGTGAGAGATGGCGTTTGTGAAGAGGTCGCTGTCTTCGATGGGGTACCTGTAGGTGTTGACGTTGCAGATGGAGTGACAGTTGCGGTAAAGGTAAACGTGGGTGTCAGTGATGGAGTAACTGATGCCGTCGCTGTAGAAGTAAGCGAAGGTGTAAGCGTGTGTGTGGACGTGCCAGATGGAGTCTGTGAAGGTGTTTGAGTCGTTGTTGCAGTCGATGTATGGGTGGGAGTATGGCTCGCCGTTACTGTGAATGTCGGTGTGGATGTGGAAGAGGGCGTCCATGTTGTTGATGGAGTGAATGTCAACGTGGAGGTGCTCGTTGCTGTGGACGGAGGGATGGTCGTCGGTGTACGCGAAGGTGTGGAAGTAGATGTTCGTGTGGGCGTGAATTGGAGCGTGCGAGTAGGAGTAGGCGTTGAAGTGTTCGTGGGAGTCAATGTGATGGTTGGCGTGTTACTGGGCGTTTGCGTCAAAGTGTTCGTTGGCGTCAGGGTAAACGTCACAGTGGGACGAGGCGTGCGTGTTGGAGAGGGAGTCCATGTGGGACGTGGGGTATTGGTCAGTGAAGGAGTCTGGGTGGGGATGGGCGTACGTGTAGAGGTAGCGGTGGATGTCTGACTCGGTGTCAACGTCAAGGAAGCGGTAAAAGTCGCAGTTGGGATCGGCGTGACCGTTGACGTGGAAGTAAAGGTAGCTGTTGGGCGCGGTGTACGCGTCGGTGATGATGTCCACGTGGGGATGGGCGTCTTTGTGGATGTGGCAGTCAATGTCTGACTCGGAGTGAATGTCAACGAGGGAGTCGAGCTCGCGGTTGGTGTAGATGTTTCAGTGGATGTGGATGTAAACGTGAATGTTGGGCGCGGTGTATGTGTAGGAGAAGAAGTCCAGGTGGGGATGGGTGTCTTCGTGAAAGTCGCCGTCGACGTTGGACTGGGCGTAAAAGTCAACGTAGGAGTGGAACTGGCCGTGGGCGTTAGCGTAGCTGTAGCTGTGGAAGTAAATGTAAATGTTGGGCGCAGAGTTTCAGTAGGAGAAGAGGTCCACGTGGGGATCGGAGTCCTTGTGAATGTGGCAGTTGCTGTTGGCGTTGGAGTAAAGGTTGATGAAGGCGTGGCGCTTGCTGTCGATGTGAACGTAGCTGTGGAAGTAGATGTAAATGTAAGAGTAGGACGGGGAGTTTCTGTAGGTGTTGCTGTAGATGTGGGAATCGCAGTGAATGTCGACGTGACCGTGGAGCTTGCTGTGGGTGTAAACGTACTTGTAGAGGTAGACGTGAACGTTGCGGTGGGGCGAAGTGTGCGCGTGGGTGAGGGTGTCCAAGTAGGTCGCGGTGTGTGGGTGGCTGTACGCGTCCAGACGATGGGCGTGCGTGTAAATGTTGGCGTGGCAGATAACGCGGCGATGAAAGCTTGCATCCGCTCTGTGCTTGCAGCAGAGGTGGCAACAACACGCTGGTCAGTGGTGGGCGTTGAGGTGGGCGCAGGTGTATCAGTAACAGTGGGGATCGGCGAAGCAGTGGGCGGAGGTAATGTTGGTGTAGCGGTATCCACAACTGGCTGTGTGGGAACCGCTGTCGATGTTAATGAAGGGACGATCGTCGCTACAGCGGGAGGAAGCGTCCCTGTGGGAATTTCTGTATTCGCAGGTGAAGGAGGCGTCTGAGTCGAGATGGGAGTCGATGTTGGTCCAATCGTTGAAATCGGCTCGAATGGAGAGAATCGATTCACAACGGGTTGTCGAAAAACTGCAGAGGTGACGGCGCCTGCAAACAAGAGGAACGACAATACGAACCATTGCCGTGCCGACGCCATACGCGCCTGGCGCGTCCTGTAGAACACGACCGTGCGCGCAGACTGGATCGAACGAATACCCGCACGGGCAGCCAGTAATGCTCCGATTGCAAGGAGAACGACAAGGATGATGATGCCCGTGCTGATGCTCATGACGTCGAGATTATACTCTTACATAGTGCTACATAACGATTCGTTCTGAAGCGATATCTTCATAACAAAACCGCATCGAAAGAACCGATCATTTTGATGCAATCCACATGGGAGAGGTGAGTTAAAATAAAGACATGAAGGAACTCGTTTTTATCAAACTAGGTGGATCGTTAATCACCGACAAAACAAAACCCTATACACCTCTTTTGGACGTGATGGACGGACTGGCTCATCAGATCGCGGCAACGCTTCAATCCCAGCCGGATCTGCGTCTTGTGATCGGGCACGGTGCCGGCTCCTTTGGGCATGTGGCCGCAAGCGAATACAAGACTCGTGATGGGTATCCTCAAGCGTCGCCTCTCATTCATCGCGAACGCGATCTCACTGAGGACAATTATTGGAAGGGCTTTGCCGAAGTCTGGTATCAGGCATCCACATTGAACCGCTATGTAATGGAGTCGCTACACAAGGCCGATTTGAAAACCATCGCCCTCCCGCCCTCATCAACAGTCATTGCCAGCGATGGACAAGTCTCGTTGTGGGATACGACACCCATCCGCATGGCCTTGGCCGCGGGTATCGTCCCGGTGATCTTTGGCGATGTGGTCTTCGATGAAGTGCGCGGCGGGACGATCCTTTCGACCGAGAACCTGTTCGCCTATCTGGTGAAAGCGCTTCACCCCGACCGGATCCTGCTGGCTGGATTGGAAGATGCCGTGTGGGAGGATTTTCCAGCACGGACGAAAAAGATTGACCGCATCACGTCACAGTCATTTGAAGATATTAAACATGGTGTTGGGAAATCCACTGCTGCAGATGTCACCGGGGGGATGGAGGCAAAGGTGATGGAAATGCTCGAATTGGCCCAGGAAAACTCTGGGCTGAGAATTCAGATCTTCTCTGGAACCCAACCAGGTAATCTCGTCCGGGCCTTGATGGGAGAGTTGCTCGGAACAGAGATCAGTGCATAAAATGGCCATCGCTTTCGAGTCATGACAGAGTGCCGAAAAACGGGGGAAGGACGGCTATTGAAAATGACTCACAAAGTTTGGATAATAGAAAAAACGCTCAAAGGAGAACACACATGGCGACCAAATCGAAAGTCAAAAAAGCATTGCCGAAAAAGAAAGTCATCGTGAAAAAAACTCCCAGTAGAAAGGCAGCGCTACCCGCCGCCAAGAACGGCAAGAAGCCATCTTTTGCGCCGACCAAGCTCAAACTTCGTCGTCCCGTCCCCTCTGATATTGAGATCGCACAGGAAGCCAGGATCAAGCCGATCCTGCAGGTAGCCGCGGAGTTGGGTATTCGCGAAAACGAATTGGAACTCTACGGTCCGTATAAAGCCAAGATTAAACTTGAAATCCTTGAGCGATTGAAGAACAAACCCAATGGCAAATATGTGGATGTGACCGCCATCACCCCCACCCCGCTGGGCGAAGGCAAGACCACGACCACTGTCGGTCTCTCACAGGCTCTCGGCGCACTTCTCGGACGAAAAGTCATAACCGCGATCCGTCAACCTTCACAAGGACCGACCTTTGGCATCAAGGGCGGCGCAGCAGGCGGCGGATATTCACAGATCATCCCAATGGAAGATTTCAACCTGCATTTGACCGGCGACATCCATGCGATCACCGCCGCGCATAATCTTGTTGCCGCAGCGTTAGATGTGCGCGTCATGCACGAGAAACAACAGGACGATGAAAAACTATTCAACGCGCTATGCCCCTTGGACAAAAAAGGCAGTCGCAGGTTCTCTCCCACCATGCTGAGGCGATTGAAAAAATTGGGGATCGAAAAGACCGATCCCAATGAATTGACACCCGAAGAACGGACGCGCTTCGCCCGTCTCGACATCGACGAATCCACCATCACCTGGCGACGCGTCATCGATATCAACGACCGTTTCCTTCGCGAAGTGGAGGTCGGTCGCGGCAAGGACGAAGCCGGTTTCGAACACATGTCAGGCTATGATATTACGGTTGCTTCGGAGATCATGGCAGTGCTGGCGTTGACCACATCGCTGGAGGATATGCGTGACCGCTTCGGTCGCATGGTCGTGGCCACGAACAAACGCGGTGAGGCTGTCAGTGTGGAGGACCTCGGCGTTGCAGGCGCGGTCACAGTCCTTATGAAGGATGCGATCAAACCGAACTTAATGCAGACTCTCGAAGGCACGGCGGCCACTGTCCACGCGGGACCGTTTGCCAACATCGCCCACGGACAATCCTCCATCATCGCTGATATGATCGCGCTCAAACTCGTCGGCAAAGATGGGTTCGTCGTGACCGAATCTGGTTTCGGAGCCGATATCGGCATGGAAAAGTTCTTCGATATCAAGTGTCGTTATTCAGGCTTGATCCCGCAAGTGGTGGTGATGGTCGCCACAGTCCGTGCATTGAAGATGCACGGCGGCGGTCCCAAGGTGGTGGCCGGCAAACCGCTTGCCCCTGAGTACACCGATGAAAATCTCGACCTGCTGCGTGCGGGTCTCCCCAACCTCGAGCGTCACATCCAGAACGCGCTCAAGTATGGGGTGAACGTGGTCGTCGCAGTGAACTCGTTCGCCACCGACACACCCGCCGAAGTGGAGATGATCCGCGAAGCTGCGCTTAAGATGGGAGCGATGGATGCGGTCGTTTCCACCCACTGGGCAGATGGCGGTGTCGGCGCGAAGAAATTAGCCGAAGCCGTGATCAAAGCTGCGGAGAAACCCAGCCACTTCCAGTTCCTCTACCCGGTGGAAATATCCATCAAGGAAAAGATCGGGACGATTGCACGTGAGATCTACCGTGCCGACGGTGTGGACTACACTCCCGAAGCTGAAGAACAGATCGAACGTTATACGCGTCTCGGCTTCGACAAGCTTCCCATTTGCATGGCGAAGACGCATCTCTCTTTCACTACCGATGCCGCGAAGAAAGGCGCACCTACCGGCTTCCGTATTAGCGTGCGCGAGATTCGCGCCAGCGTTGGAGCAGGTTTCCTCTACCCCATCCTCGGCGATATGCGCACCATGCCGGGACTCCCGACTCGTCCTGTCTTCTACGATGTGGATCTCGATCTGGCAACAGGCAAAGTCCTTGGCTTGTTCTAGATAAACCTTCCGATCATAAAAACAGCCTCGTCCATGATAGACGAGGCTGTTTTTATTTTCAACGAGACTGAACGTAATAAATCTTTCCGCCCGTCCCTTTATATACCACCTTTATGTTCGCGAACTCAGCGATCATCTTCGGCGAGATGTAGTGTTTGTATTCGTTCGGTTCGAACCAGACGATATACCCAGGCCGATTGCCCGGCCAGTCTCCATATCCGTCCATCAGATCGTCATTTACAAAGGGCAGGAGGGCAACGGGCATACGCGTAAAAAACCAGACCGCATCCACATAGTTGCTGTACACGATCGCATCTGGTTCGCGGGCGCGCAATTTCTTGATCTCTGTGATCAGTGCCATCTCATTGTATCTGCGGGTATTGAACAGATTGACACTGCTCGGTTCCCCATCACGGCGCGCTTCACTGATGTATTCCGCCATCGTATACAGCGGATAGACCGACCATAATATGAAAAGTACAATCAATCCGTTTTGTACCTGCCGCATGGAGAAGCGCAAATGTGGGACGATCAATGTATCGAACGTGACAAAGAGGATGATCAAAACGGGGACAAGCAGGATGAAATAATAACGATCCGAATAAAGATCACGGTGATCGGCGGTAATGATGGTTACCGTTACCGCAGTGAAATATACGAAAGCATGGAGCAGCACCGGATATACAGAACGCGCGCTCATCATTCCAAACCAGGTACGAACATATTTCCGATGCTTCCAATTGATCAGGATGATTACCGCGATCACAACGACCAAGACGATCCACGGTCGGGACAACACTGGCATAAAAACCGAAAAATAAGGGACAAACCAGTGCAGAATCTTCGTGAGCCCCATCCATAAATTCGTGTTCGCATCTACGATCTGGGTGGCTAATCCCCACAATGAACCATAAGTCATTAGATTATGGATCACAAGCCACCACCCGATTGGCAGGAGGGCCGTCAGTCCCAATATGGAACCGTCACGCAACAACGTACGGAAAGATCCCCGGTTTTCGATCAGGATTACCAATCCGGCCGTTGTGCCGATGGCCAGTCCCACGTACCGCAAGAGTGGTGTGAACGCGCTCAAGAGCAGGATCATAAGGAAAGAACCGAAGGATCGCCGGGCGATATATCCATCCAGCGCCAATACCAGACCAAAGACCGCGGTCAGATATAAAGGATCAGAACTGATCACAGCATGGATGCGCAGGTTCGGGTTGGAGAGGAATACAAAGATCACGGCAAGATAAGCGTACAGAATCCGTCCCGAAAAGACCCGATAAAAAATGACCCCACTCAGGAAAAGATTGAGTCCCAGTACGAAGATGTTGAGATACCATGCCGCGACAAAAACATCCAACCGGGTCAAACCACTCACGCCAGCGATCAAAATGGAATACAACGGCGGCCATGCCAGAAGAGGAAAACCGCGATGATCGACCAATCCTTTCCCATCCAACAGGCTCTGCGCGACCGAAAGGTATTTCGTCGAGTCAGATGCCACGCCCGCGCCATATTTCGATGTAACGATCCCTCCGATCACCATGAGAAGCAGCGACAACGCAAGAAGGAATATCCAATAGGACTCGATACGGGCAGGACGTGGGGTTGATTGCATAATTTTCTGCGGCAATTATAATTGACCCAATGAACACCTCACTGACACTCACCAACGCTCTCGAAGCTCTTCACGGACAAAAAACCACGGCTCAGGACCTGGCCGAAACCTGCTCCCGTCAAATCGAACGACTCAACCCGAAACTCAACGCCTTTATCACTGTCATGGACGTTCAGTCCGCGCTCAACGCGCAAATGCCTGCAAGTGCGCACCCGCTCACCAGCGCACTGCGCGGTATCCCCATTGCATTGAAGGATTTGTTCGACACGGCAGGTATTCGCACTACGGCCGGTTCGAAATTCTTCTCCGACCGCATTCCCGATACCGATGCCTTTGTTGTGGAAAAGATCAAGCAAGCGGGTGCGATCCTCGTGGGGAAAACGAACACACATGAGATCGCTCTCGGTGTAACCGGCAACAACCCTCATTTCGGTACCGCCCGTAATCCATGGGACACAACCCGCATCCCTGGCGGCTCATCGAGCGGATCTGCCATCGCTGTGGCCACCGGCATGGCACTCGGTGCGCTCGGCACAGACACGGGCGGATCGATCCGCATTCCCGCCTCCTTGTGTGGCGTGGTTGGGCTCAAGCCCACGTACGGACGTGTCAGCACACGGGGGGTCTTTCCCCTATCGTGGAATCTTGATCATGTCGGTCCGCTCACAAGATGCGTCAAAGATGCTGCGTTGATCCTGCAGGTCATTTCCATTTATGATCCCCTTGACCCGGCATCCTTAAAGATGTTGACAGGCGACTATCTGGGTCATCTGGTCGATGACATGGAAGGACGCAAGATCGCGTTGGGCATTGGGGAATATATCGAGGGCGCAGATCCTGAAGTGATTCAGGCAGTCCGTGAAGCCGCGAAGGTTTTTGAATCCATGGGATGCCGTATCCAGGAAGTCAACGTAGATTGGATGCGTGAAGCGGCACTTGCCAACAAGACCATGACCCAATCGGATGGCGCAGCCGTACATCGCGACCGCTTGAAGGAACA
>CAZKSG010000166.1:0-9735 GCA_964555335.1 uncultured Anaerolinea sp. | reverse complement strand
GGTTACGAAGTAGAGGTAACCTTTGACATCATTTCCGATCAGGTTTTCAAAGGCGTTGTCACGAATGTATATCCAACGCTGGATACAACATCCTCGAATAAGGAATTGATCCGGGTTACGACCGTCCTGAACGGCCCGATCGCCTATCAACTCCCTACGGGATCTGCCGCATCTGTGGATGTGGTTGGCGGCCGGGCGGAGAATGCCGTGCTGGTTCCGGTTGAAGCGTTACATGAGATCGGTGACGGACAATACACCCTATTCGTGATGCAGAATGGCATACTACGACTGCGCCTGGTCCAGGTTGGGTTACAAGACCTGACCAAAGCACAGATCATCTCTGGATTGAATTCCGGTGATATCGTGACAACCGGTGTGGTCGAGACCAAATAAGAAATCATAAGAGCAAAAGGATCATTGTATGAAGAAACTATTCTCTGGAAAAATCCGCTGGCTCATCGTAGGAGTCGTCATCCTGGCAATTGCCGGAGGCGCAGCGTTCTACTATGTTCAATCCACGAAGGCCAGCACAGCAACAACAGAAGCGACTCCTGTACAAACGGCATCTGCCATCCGCGGCAGCATCGTCTTGTATGCCAATGGGACCGGGACGCTCTCGCCTGCCAATAGTGTCAGTTTTGGTTTCGGCACCAGTGGACAGGTCACTGAACTTAATGTAAAGATTGGTGATACCGTAGAAGCGGGACAAGTCATTGGTCAGATCGATAATGCCGATGTGCTTGCTGCCTACAAACAAGCCAAACGCACGCTTGACGATCTCACTACCCCTGCAGCGGTCGCAGAAGCCAAGCAGGCTGTCGCCGATGCAGAAGTGGAAATTTACAACGCCAAACAGGATCTGGAATACCTGATCAGTTCAGATGTCTTTTATTGGGAAGATCAGGTTGCAATCGCTGAGACAACTTTGAAAACTGCACAAACCGAAGGTGGAGCTAAACCAACCACAGAGCAGAAGCAAAAGATCGACACTGCAAATACAACACTGACTCGAGCAAAGAACAATCTGGAAGCGGCGCAGTGGAAGTATGCCAACAAATATGTGCCTGCCACCTTTACCTATACGATCACTGATACAGAAGATCGCGATAACGATGGCAACACCGAAGAGACGTATACAGAGGTCGTTGCCCCGTCTGATGCAGAAGTCGCCGCAGCGCGGGCAACCTATGAACTGGCCATCGAGTCACAGAAGGAAAAACAGGCCTATCTCGACATGCTTAGTGGAAGTGCACTACCGGAAGATGTTCCCGGCAGCAGCCTGACATCATTGGTCGAAGCTCAAACAGCATTACAGACTGCTGAAGAAAACTTGAAGGCGACGCAGCTCATCTCTCCCATCAGCGGAATCGTAACCGATGTTTCAGCCAGCGTAGGTGATTATGTGAGCGCATCGGCTGTTGTCACTGTTGCAGATTTGAGCCAGCCATACACCATCGATACTTATTTCGATGCAGAGGATTGGTCATCGGTGCAGGTGGGTTACCCGACAGAGGTCGTGTTCGATATTCTGCCAGACAACACATATACCGGCACCGTCATAATGGTCTATCCTGAACTTGACACATCCTCCAATTCATCGCTCGTACACGCGATCGTCAAGTTGAACGATATCGTAGATACAACACTCCCCAGCGGGACATCTGCAGCCGTGGATGTAATCAGTGGCAAGGCAGAAGGTGCAGTGCTCGTGCCAGTCGAGGCGTTACACAAGATCGATGACGGACGCTACACCCTGTTCGTAATGGAGAACGGCTCACCGCGACTGCGAGTCGTGGAGGTGGGGCTCCAGGATATCACCTATGCTGAGATCACATCCGGACTCGAAGCGGGCGAAACGGTGACCACCGGCATTGTGGAGACAAAATAATGAACGAGACAAAAACCATCATCGAAACAATTGACCTTACCAAGGTCTACGGCATGGGTGATGCCACCGTGGCAGCGTTGGATGGCGTCAGCCTTGAAATCAAAGCCGGTGAATTCGTTGCCATTATGGGCCCCTCTGGTTCAGGCAAGAGCACGTTGATGCACATTCTGGGATGTCTTTCACGCCCAACATCAGGCAAGTACATCCTTGACGGGCAGGATATCAGCGACATGAGCAAGAAAGAACTTGCCATGGTGCGGAACAAGAAGCTGGGTTTTATCTTCCAGGCATATAACTTATTACCGAGGACTGATGCACTTCGCAATGTCATGATGCCGATGCTTTATGATCGCGACCGCAAGTCGAACGACGAAGAAGGCAAAGAAAAGGCTCTCAAAATGCTGGACCTGGTCGGGTTGGCAGAACGTGTTCACCACCAGCCCCAGGAACTCTCCGGCGGACAGCAACAACGCGTCGCCATCGCACGTGCGCTGATCAACGACCCGGTCATGATCATCGCCGATGAGCCGACGGGCAATCTGGATAGCAAATCAGGCCACGATATTTTGAAGTTATTAGGCGACCTGCACCACCAGGGCGTGACCATTGTGATGGTCACGCACGATCCGGCTACCGCGGAATATACACAACGCGTCATCCATCTTGCTGATGGGAAAATCGACAAGATCAAACATAACGGGCATAAACCTGTAGTAACCGCTTGAGTGGTTAAAGACTTGAAGCCGTTGCTACGAAAGAGAGATCTATGAAACTATCAGAAGTCATTCGCATCGCATGGGACGCGATCGTAAAGAACAAAGTCCGCTCGTTCCTGACCACCCTGGGCATCATCATCGGCGTGGGTGCGGTCATCATCATGGTCGCCATCAGCGCAGGGACGGAAGCCACCATTCAGGAGCAGATCACCAGTCTTGGCTCGAACCTGCTCTTCGTCCAATCCAGCTTTGCACGTGGTGGACCTCCGGGACAAGGCAGTTCCGACGGGTTGGTCTTCGATGACGCTGCTGCCATCGCGGAAGGTGTTGATGGCGTCAAAGCTGTGATCGTGGAACAGCAAGCCACAGAAAATGTCAAGTACAACGGCACCACCCTCGAAGATGTCACGGTTCTCGGCAGCACCGCCGACTTCCCCTCCGTACGTGATATGGACGTAGCCCAGGGACGTTACTTCAACGATACCGATGTAAACCGCAAACAAAAAGTAGCTGTGCTGGGTTCAACACTGGCAACCGAATTGTTCGGCGATGCAAATCCTGTCGGGCAGGTCGTCACAGTTGGGACAACAAAGCTTACAGTCATCGGTGTGCTGGCAGAAAAAGGGACAGTTGGTGAAGTGGATTATGACTCACGTCTCTACACACCCATCACCGTGGTCTTCCAAAAGTTCACTCCATCCTTCTTTGCTCGCATCATGGGTGATAGTGTCCGCATGTTGTATGTGGAAGTGGAAGATGGCGCAAACCTGGATGATGTGACAACCCAGATCGAGATCCTGCTCGCCAAGCGGCACGATGTAACGCTCGACTCGCTTGACTTTACCGTCACATCCCAACAAGACATTATCACAACACGTGAGTCCACTACTGCTGCATTCCGTTCATTGTTGGCATGGGTCGCAGGTGTTTCCCTCATCGTTGGCGGTATCGGCATTATGAACATCATGCTGGTCAGCGTCACGGAACGGACTCGTGAGATCGGCATCCGTCAGGCGATCGGCGCCACCCCCGATGACATCCGCATGCAGTTTCTGGCGGAGGCACTTCTGCTCAGCATCATCGGCGGCTTGATCGGTATCGCTGTCGGCATGGGGGGCGCAGTGTTGTTCGGCTCTTTGAGCGACATGCGCACGGTCATTGTCCCCAGTTCGATTCTGCTGGCGTTCTTCTCTGCGGCAAGCGTCGGCGCATTCTTCGGGTTCTATCCTGCCAACAAGGCCGCCCAGCTCGATCCCATTGAAGCGTTGAGATACGAATAATCAATCATTGTATAAAAGGAAATGAACATGAACAAGACAACTCTCGTGTTACTTTTGCTTTTCACATGGATCATGACCGCCTGCAGCGGGCGCGCCTCGAACGCAGCCGGTCCCACATCCGATACACAGGGTGCCGCTGGCGAATTATCTGCTCCGATGCAAGTGGCGATCGGCACGATCAAACTGGACGGAACAGAGAATGCTGTTACAGCAGAACAAGCAAAGGAATTGTTACCTCTCTGGGAGACCCTGCAGGTGTTGTATAGTAGTGATACTGCTGCAACCCAGGAGATCGACGCATTGGTTCAACAGATTCAAGATACGATGACCGCCGAACAAACGCAGGCTATTACTGCGCTTAGCCTGTCCCGCCAGGATATGATGTCCGTTATGCAGGAACAAGGAATGGCCATGGGCGGCGGACAGAGCGGAAATGCTCAAAGCGGCAATACTTCCACCGGCAACGGCGAACGCAACTTCGGTGGCGGAGGCGGATTCCAGGGTCCCCCGCCTGACGGTGGATTCCCCGGTGGTGGTGGCAACTTTCAGGGACAAGGCTCGCGCACCCAATCCAGCAATTCAACAAACAACACCACCCGTCCAACAGTTGTAGACCCCAATCGAATCCCCACGCCGTTGGTCAACGCGGTGATTGAATATCTAAAGAAAAAAGCTGGCTCTTAAGTTTGAAATGCAGGAATTGGTATACTGAGAAAGAGGAAGCAAACATCATGTCGAAAACAATCATGGTCGTGGATGATGAGAAAAGGCTGGTCTCACTCGTCGAAAGTTATCTGACGCAGGAAGGCTATCGCGTGGTCAGCGCATATAACGGCAAGGAGGCTCTAACTGTGGCGCGCCGCGAAAAGCCCGACTTGATCGTTCTCGATGTAATGATGCCTGAAATGGATGGATACGAATTCATGCGCAAACACCGCGCCGATAGCAACACTCCGATCATTTTGCTCACTGCACGCGTGGACGATGAAGAAAAAGTGATCGGCTTGGAAGTCGGCGCAGACGACTACATGACCAAGCCTTTTCGCCCGCGCGAACTGGTGGCGCGCGTCCGTGCCGTGATGCGCCGCGCCGGAGAGACCAAACCGGAAGCGCGCGTCTTGAAAGCCGCTGATATCATCCTTGATCGCGATGGGCGTACCGTAAAAGTAGCTGGAGAGTTTGTTGATCTAACCCCATCCGAGTTCGATATTCTCACCGCTTTGATGTCCTCACCGGGACGTGTCTATTCCCGTCTCGACCTGCTGGACATCATTCAAGGTGTGCGCTACGAGGGCTATGAGCGCACCATCGATACCCATATCAAGAACTTGCGCGGCAAGATCGAATCTGAGCCGCGTGACCCACAATATATTGAAACAGTCTATGGTGTTGGATACCGGTTCAAAAGGGAATAGCCATGCGTTCCATCAGCACCAAATTGATCCTTGCATTTCTCAGCATTGGCATCGTCAGCGTGATGATCATCTTTATGACCGCACGTTGGAACACGCGCCAGGAATTCATCCGCTTTCTATCGGACCAGAACCGGACCGACATTGTTACACTTCTGACCAACTATTATGAAACCAATGGCAGTTGGTCGGGCGTCGAGTCGATCTGGCTTCAATCGAACTATCCTCAACCACAGCAACAGAACGGGTTTCCTCCTCCACGTCGCATTCCGTTCACGCTCTGCGACAAGAATGGGACGGTATTGATCGCCAATGAACGATATAAGGTTGGCGATAAGGTTCCTGAGAAAGATTTGAAAGAGGGCGTTGCCATCACCGATGAAGGGAATGTGGTCGGTATGCTCGTTCCGATGACAGTCCAATTTCAGGGGCAGCCTCGCGAATTGGAATTCATCGAGCGCATCAACATGACCCTGTTTTATGGCGCCTTGATTGGTGCCGTGATTGCGTTGTTGCTTGGGGCATTTCTCTCGCGGTCACTCACACGTCCGATTCGCGAGCTCACGAAAGCAACACATGCCGTCTCTGAGGGTGATCTTTCGCAACAGGTCCCTGTCCGTTCGAAGGACGAATTAGGCGAACTGGCACAGGCTTTCAACCGAATGAGCGCGGAACTGTCGCGCTCGGTCAATACTCGCAAGCAGATGACGGCCGACATCGCCCACGAACTGCGCACGCCGCTTAGCCTCATCCTCGGTCATGCCGAAGCGGTACATGATGGAGTGCTGCCACCGACGCACGAGAACTTCGAGATCATCCGTGAAGAGGCAACACGGCTGGAACATCTCGTCAACGATCTGCGGACATTGTCACTGGCCGATGCCGGTGAACTCAGCATTCAGGTTCAGACCATCGAACCGCAGCGACTCGTTAATGAAGTTTCATCGCTCTATCAATATCAGGCACAGCGAAAGAATATTACGTTCCAGTTGGATCTCGCTCCGCATCTTCCGAACATCGAAGTGGATCCCGGGCGAATGACCCAGGTGCTTACGAATATTTTAGACAACGCTTTGCGACACACCCCCGAAGGCGGACGTATCCTCCTCGCTGCACAGGAAGTGAACGACATGGTGGAGCTATCCATTCAAGATAGTGGACCGGGGTTGAATCTCGAAGACATCGACCGCATCTTCGAGCGTTTCTACCGGGCAGACCCATCACGCCAGCGCGAAGACGGCGGCTCCGGGTTGGGATTGGCCATCGCCAAATCCATCGTCCAGGCACACGGCGGACAGGTGTCGGCTGAGTCAGAACCGGGGGCAGGACTCAAAGTAAAGATCCGATTGCCGAAGAAATCATAAGCAAAGTTGTAATCAAAAGCAGAAGTGCTGAGATAACACTTCTGCTTTTTGATTACCCAAACGTGCATGTCGTTGCGAGGATGGCTTTAGCCTGACGAAGCAATCTCCGCTTAATCGGTGATTGCCTATCGAACAGGGCATGAGCTATTATCCAGCGATCTGCGCTGCTCTTTTCCTTTTTTGCAGCCACCCTTTTGGCAGAACGATCAACGCCACAACGATAGCGACCACGCCAACATTTTTGATCGCTCCGAACATCCAGCCACCACCACGTTCTCCGCGAAATTCATTTCGCTCACCACCTGGAAATTCCGGCCGCTGACCATCGGGAAGAGTGGGACGATCTCCATTGGCTGGAAAAGGTCGGTCAAATTGTGGCACAGTTGAGGAGGAACTCGACGTCCCAGCATTGACCACTACATAGGTAATACCCATCACCAGGGCAAAGATTGCAAGAATGATCAAAACACGCCCAAGAGTTTTCATGCGGTCGTATCCTTTTGTATTTTCGATGTAAACAACCTGCCGATCGGCTGGAACACATAACGCTTGAAGGCATCCACGATCCAGCTCCAATGCAAGGCTGTATGCAGACCGAGAATAATGAGGAATAGGTTTGCCGACATATCATGCAAGCTGCGCCATGCAAAATCAGGCGGCAATTGAATACCCAGGAACGGCAGCAGTGACTCCGAGATCATGAAGCCAGATAGCATGATGACCGTTCCATCGATGAACAACAGCCAGTTGAGGATATAGTTGATGCGTGAGGTGCGGTTGATCTTGTTCAGAAAACGGCTGGTGATGTTCGCGATCCAGTCCCAACTCAGAAGCAAGTGAACTACCAGGGCCGCGATCAAGGATGTTGCCAGCCATTCATGGACTGCAATGCCGCTTGAGTGTGGGTCCATCGCGACCAGAAAACCAATGAAGATCAGTATATCGATCAGAAGTTTGGTCTTTGTTTGACTACGAGTCTTTGTTTCGTTTTGTGCCATAGTGTCTCCTTAAGCGCTGCGGATTGTAGCAAACCACGAAAAATCGTGGTGGGAAAAGTACGCAGAAATTATGAAGATTTTGTAAAGACTCGCACAAGAGCTGGAATCGAACCTTTATAATTTCCACACAATTTTCTCACGGCTTCTTTACGGCGGCATACTACACTTGGATGTAAAGATACATATTGAAAGGACTACAACATGAAAAAGGTATTTCTCACCCTCCTTGCTATTGTACTAATCGTCGGCGCGTTGGGCGCAGCGGGATTTGCCGGTTACCAATACGGGTTCCGCCAGGGCGCGCTGTCTGCTTCAAAGAACGACTCGAATGCAGTTGTGCCTGGATTTGGTTTCAATCCGCATGGCATGCCCATGCACAATTTCGGATTCGACCGTGGATTTGAGCGCGGTTTTGGTCCCGGCGGTTCTCAAATGATGGGACGCGGTGGGATGGGTTTTGGCTTCTTCTCCCCGATCATATTCCTTGCGCGGATCGCCTTCTGGGTGCTCGTGATCTGGGCGATCTACATGCTCATCAACCGCAGCGGATGGCGACTCACGAAAACACAAACTGCCCCTGTTGCTGTTACACCGGCCCCAGTCGACGCTCCCGATGAAAAGAAGGAGTCTTGATCTTTCCCAAACATTAAGATTCTCTCATGAATTTTGTGTAATAGTCGATACCTGAACGACATCTGCTTATCAAGTTCATAACGTATATATCATATGAACAAGTAAGACCCTGGTAAACCAGGGTCTTATAAAAACTACGCCAAAACAATAGAGAGGAGAGAAACATGGAGTTCATCAATCGCTTGATCCATGCTCTGACGGATCTGCATCCCCTTCACCCCATGCTCGTACATTTCCCCATTGCCCTGACCGGTGCGGCATTTCTATTCATTCTCCTCGCCTATTGGAGGAATAACGCATCACTGGAACAGGCTGCCTTCGCCAATATTGTGCTGGCATCACTCGGTACGATCGCCGCAGGTATGACCGGCATCATGGATAACATGAAGAACTACGAAGGCACAGCACCGAATGCCAGCATCAAGATCGTTCTTGCCATTACTCTCTTTATCCTGACCACTGGAATCAGCATCATCCGCTTTCGTAACCCAGACCTATTTTATAAAAGCAATCGTTTCTTATACATGGCGTCGTATGGCATTTGCTTTGCCATCGCGCTTGTGCTCGCCTTCTTAGGCGGAGTCATTCTATATGGTTTTTAGGAGAACCCAAATATGAATTCGATGAAAGTCAAGTTCGCCATTCTGATCCTGATCGCTGGACTGCTCACAGCCTGCGGAAGCCAGGTGACGGAAGCCCCCGCTTCGCAACCGACCGAGGCAGCGGCTCCTGCTACAGAAGCGCCCACTCAAGCTGCGGCTGCCACCGAGCCCCCTTCTGCCACAGAAGCGCCCACCTCCCAACCGGTTGCCGGCGCCAGTGTGAGCTTTGCTACAGATGTTCTTCCTTTGCTTGATAGTCGCTGTGTGAGTTGTCATGGTGGGGACCGCACATCGGAAGGCTTATCTCTGAAAAGTTATGCCGAGTTGATGGCAGGCTCTGAAAACGGGCCGGTTGTCGCTGCTGGCGATGCCGCCAATAGCCTGCTTGCCCAATTGGTCTCTGAGGGCAAGATGCCCAAACGCGGACCCAAACTCACCCCTGCCCAGGTTCAGGCGATCATCGACTGGATCAACCAGGGCGCACAGAACAATTAATTCCCGTTCATCTATCAAACCTGTGAGGATCCTTATTCTCACAGGTTTGCGTTTAAATAAATTCTGGTATAATCCCGTCGCTTGATTATTGGAGAGGTCGCGTAGTCTGGCTTAGCGCGCACGCTTGGAAAGCGTGTAACCCACAAAGGTTCGCGGGTTCGAATCCCGCCCTCTCCGCTAAAACACTCTGATGGTTCAGAGTGTTTTTTGTTCAGGATCACTTGTCCCTATTGAAGGGATGATATTCGAATCCCGCCCTCTCTTCTGAAAACGCATCATTTTCATGATGCGTTTTGTTTGAGGTTGATGTAGATCGTCCCCATGATTACGATTTCACCTTCGTCAAA
>CAZKSG010000165.1:0-9771 GCA_964555335.1 uncultured Anaerolinea sp. | reverse complement strand
CCTGCCCAACACCGCCTACTTCTGGAAGGTGCAGACCAAAGCCACCAACGGTCCCTCCACCTGGTCTGATCCCTTCGACTTCGTCACAGGTCCGTAAGGCAATAGATTCCACCGGTTAATAATAGGACGAGACCCAGGTCTCGTCCTATTGATTCCATTGGATGAGAGAATAGTTACCCTCTCACGGATTCATTGCATCGATCAGCAGTTCGCGCCCAATGTATTCGGCAAGCCGCGCATTATCCTCCTCCAGCGCAATCACCACAACGAGTGGCTCTGCCTGCCAATTGGGGGGCGTTCCGGCGATGAACCATGTGACATTAGACTCGTCACCAGCGGCACGTGCCAGATGCGACCAATAGCTCGCTGTATTTTTGATATAGAACTGTGCCGTTGTATCTGCATCTGAAACAGGGATGGCGTCAATAGGTTTTCCCAATGCAGGGAGCACAACCCATCCTTGTTCAGGAGTGTCTACAGCGATGGCGATGCGCGGCGCGGGGATCGTTCCATGGTTGCTTAACGCCGCTGCTGCAAGTGCTGCCTGCATGGGAGAAATATGCAGGTCGCTCTGATCTGAGAAGAGGATGGGACTTGCCACCTGCATTTGAAGTTGTGGAGCGCGGTCGAATGCAAAAGATTTGGCGACTGCACGCAGGTCATCGACATTTGTTGGATCGGTGCGATAAATGGAATAGGCGAATGGTTCCAACAGGTTGCCCACTGGGTACAGTCCCTGAACCGCCCGGTTGATCAAAGGTTTCTGAGGATCCTTGTTGAGCTGCGCCCCGATCTCGTTCAAGTGATTGGGATTGAACGTGGGATGTGATGCCATGACCAGGATTTCCCCGCTGCGAGCATTCAGCAGGACAACTGCACCGTTCTGTCCGACCATCAATTCATCGGCTCGATATTGCAGATACAGGTCAATGCTCAGGCGGATGTTGAGTCCATGTGGCGACATGCCATACAACAAGTGATTCCAGACGATGGTGGATGATGGGTTCCCCTTCACACCGCGTAAATATTCATCCAATGACGCTTCCAGCCCCGACTGTCCATAGACTGGGTGGTTATACCCGATCACCGGAGCAAGGTCGGGATATTCATAGGTGCGCGTGTAACTACCTGAACTTCCCGTTGTGGATGTGATCACATCATTTGTACGGTCGAGCAGCATGCCGCGCTGGACATAACGGTCTTCGATGATCCGACGTGGGTTGTCGGTGCGGATCAATAGATCGGGACCTCTCACGACAGCCCACCAGCCATTGGCAAGTGCGGCGGTAAGAAGCCCAAGGATGAGGAACGATCCCAGCGCGGTGTATGGCTGGAGTTTGGGGAGAGGCGCGGGATCTTCATCCATGTGATTGCTGATGATCATGAGGATAAGCAAGGCGATGAACGATGTCAGGAGGGATGATCCGCCGTACGAAAGGAAGGGAAGGGTTACGCCGGTCAAAGGAAGGATGCGCAAATTGCCGCCGATGATGAGCAACGCCTGGATGCCGATGTATGCCGTGACGCCAGCTGCCAACAGCCTGCGGAAGAGATCGGGTGCGCGCAAAGCAGCACGGATGCCGCGGGCGACGAAGATTCCCAGCAGTGTGATCAACCCGATCGTGCCGAAGAGACCGGTCTCTTCAGCAACTGCAGCATAAATGAAATCCGAGATGGCCACTGGCACAAGCGCGGGGCTTCCCAACCCGGGCCCACGCCCTTCGATGCCGCCGTTCGCAATGGCCAGAAGGGATTGGATGATCTGGTACGAGCCTCCACTTGGATCCAGCCATGGATTGAGCCAGGTATCGATTCGCGCCTGAATGATATCAATGAGGTAGTATCCGATCAGTGCAACCACCGTCAGAAAGACCATGCTAATGATGAGTGTCCGACGACGGCCGGTTGCCAGATAGATGATGACCGTGTAGAGCGCAATAAAAATGGAAGCAGTGCCCAGATCACGCTGAAAGATCAAAAGGAGAATGGCGATGCCGCTTAGAAGGAGGGTGGGATAGATCAGCGTGAAAGGACGAAGTTGGATCGGGATTCGTTCGGCGAAATAAGCAGCCAGATAGGCCACCAGCAGCAACTTTAGTGGCTCGGAAGGTTGAAAGTACAACCCACAACAACCAAGCCAAAGCCGCGGTCCGTAGCCAATGGGATTGGTGCCGAAAATGAGGGTAAGCCCGGTGAGTGCCAGCCCGCTTGTCAACAGGATATATTTGTATCGGCGTAGGAAATCAAGTGTTGTGGGCAGGCGCAGTCCGAACAAAAATACAAAGGCACTGATACCCACCCATACTGCCTGCCGTGCGCCGAAATTGGAATCCAGACGCCAGATGGTGAGCAAACCCCAACCGTTCAGCAATGCGGCAATAGGGAAGAGATATGGATCTGCATCTGGCAGATATTTGACGATCGAACGATGCCCGCGGACGGCGATCAATACCCAGACGATAAATGCCAGCCACTGCGACCAGCGGTATTCCACGTCCCACGTGCGGGCGCGTACCGCGGGCGAGAGTGTGATGATCAGCGTCTGTAAAGCAAGAAAGCAAGCTGCGATCTTGAGCAGGTTGCCCTGGATAACTCTATTCATTAGAGGTACTTGTTGATCAACAGGTCCAGCTTCTGCCGGGTACTGGGCGGGATCGCATCCTTGTGGGTGATCAACGCTGTGGAAAGGGCATGACGACAATTACATTTACGCTCGGCCCTGAGATCCTTGACGAAAACCTGAATGGCTTTTTGCGCAAGAATTGTGTTTTTGTTGAGAGTGTTAATGACCATCTCCACGGTTACAGGTTGTTCACTCACATGCCAGACATCGTAATCAGTAACATGTGCCATTGTAGCGTAGCAGATTTCTGCTTCTCGTGCCAGAAATGCCTCCGGTGAGGCCGTCATGCCGATGATGGACATGCCCCACGAGCGGTAAGTATTGGATTCAGCCTTTGTTGAGAAACGCGGCCCTTCGATGGTGATGAACGATCCGCCGCGATGGACTTCGCCTCCTGCTGCTCGAACAGCCGCCTCCAATTGACCGGATGTATCTTCACAGAAAGGATCTGCCACACTGATGTGCGCGACGAGCCCCTCACCGAAAAATGACCGGGCACGTCCATGCGTATTGTCATAGATCTGGTCAGGGATGACGATATGTCCCGGTGCGAAATCCTCCCTCAATGAACCGCATGCGCTGATGCTGATGATACGTTGTGCGCCCATGGATTTCAAGGCGTAGATGTTGGCACGGTATGGTACTTCACTGGGCGTGATGTGATGTCCTATTCCGTGACGTGCCAGGAACGCGACGCGCATGTTTTCGAGAGTCCCTACCACGATCGGTGCGCTGGTCTCGCCAAAGGGGGTGTCGATGTTGTATTCGCGTGTTTCTTCCAGCCCTGGCATGGAATACAGCCCGGAGCCGCCAATGATTGCAAGGGATACCTGTTCGGTCATGAAGACCTCCATCCTGGAATGTTAGGTTGGGGAAAGTTTATCATCAACATCAATGCGAATGCCAAAAAGCGTGTTCCCGCATTTGAATTCATCGCCGGTGATGATCACGGCAGGAGTGGTCAACCGTTCCCCGTTTAGGAAGGTCCCATTGGTAGAGTTCAGATCTTCAAGCCACCACTGCCCATGATGATGGACGATGCAGGCGTGATGGGCAGACATAGTCTCGTCCATCAGGGATAGGTCGCTGCTGGTATCACGTCCGATGTGGATCTCGGTTTGGGTAAAGAATCGTTGCGTTTCAATTCCGCTCAGGATTCTGACAAGGATGGTGATCCCCGGCATCTTCTGAGCAGCAATGCGAACCCCTTGCTGTTTAAGTTCCTGCAGGACTGTGGAAAGCGCCCATCCCAGGAAGATGTAGAGTGCAAGGGTGAGTGCAATACGCAGTACTAGGACTACCGTTGCGGTCATTTATTGGGTTGATCTTCAGGCGGGTTCTTATATTGGTCGGTTTTGATCTCGACTGTGTTTTGGTTCAACACGGCGGTTGGTCGCTCACTTCGATTGAATTCCTTGTCAAGAGGAGAAGTGGCTGCAAGGTCGGGGCGGGGAGGTGGGTTATCCTGCCCGAAGATCAGGGCGACGCCTGCTAGCGAGATCACATCACCCGGATAGAGGACGGTTTGGCTGGTGCGTTGTCCGTTGACAAAGGTGCCGCCCGTAGAGTTTAGATCGAAAAGGACAAAACGTCCCTTGATGGCACGCAATTGAGCGTGGTTGCGGGAAACGCGCGGGTCGTCGATCACGAGCTGGTTCTCGAGCCTGCGTCCGATGTTTACCACCGATTCGTTGAGCGGGTGTACTTTCACACCTTCGATAATAAGGAATGCATTTTCGGGAATGCCATTCTCTTCGCCAGGTTCTTCAATAGATGTATTTTGCATCCCTTGAGTCTCCGCCATGGGTTCCAGTTTATGAGATGCCAGCACGCGAACCTCCTCTGTTGAGTACGAGTCGTCGGTGGAAATCGTAATGGTGGGTTGCCCCGCAAATTTCAATCCAACGTCGCGCGCGGCCGTGACAATAATGTTTTTCAACGCCTCGATCGTTTCTGGCTCCTTCCACATGGGGGAGGTTTCGGTTGCCACGATCAAGGTGAATACATTGGGGGCCAGAGCACCGTCATCCTTTTGCTGAACAATATTTTCCCGCACAGCTGTTGCCAGATGTTGGATGATGCGGTCTTCCAACTTTAAACCCGGAAGAATCCCCACCAGCTGATCTTCGACCAGTTTTTGTATTTTTGCCTCGAGTTGCTCTAGTCGTAACTTCATGGAAGCCCTCAAACCGGTAAATCGGTTCTAAGTATTATAGAGGCGAGACGATAAAACTGCAAGATGAAATATGATTACAGTTTTAGAAGAAATTATGAGCTTATTTTAAGCAAACCGTCCCGACGAACATTCGGGACAGTGGATGCATTTTTATCTATCAGTGGAGAGCTTGATTACAGTTTGGGCAGATATCATCTTCTGCTGTAACGGCAAAACCACAATTTGGACAGGTGGTGGGATGAGCTTTACCCAACGGTGCGCCACAGGCGATGCAGTTACCTTCCCCCAGCGGGTTGGCCGTTCCGCAAAACTCACAAGTAACACGGGTCAGGCGTTCAGAGAGGGCGTGGGAGGCTCCCAGGGATGTTACCGCCCGATCGATCACCTTCCAGACATTATCGGTCAACTGGATGTTTTCGATATCCTGGGCGATATCATCCAGGCGGCTCAAGAGGCTGAACGGATTGCGCAGTGCTGTCCACGCGGTTTGGCCGAGGCTGGCCGCCACGCCCAACCAGGCCTGCTGCCCAATTTCCACCATGACGCCATCCTCCACAACCTGGATGCTCACTGTCATGGCAGTTTGCCCGCCTGACATGGCGCCCATGCGAGTGGCGATCTGCACTGCCATTTTATCCTTGTTGCCAAGCACCTGGGCCTGCAGGTTGCCGCGATTAAATTCTCCCATGAGCGCCTGTGCAAGGTCGCTGGGTTTGATGTTTCCGTGGAAAATTCGTCTGTCCATGTTTTCGATTATAATCCGCTTTATCCGCGACGACGTTCAGTCGTCGCATTCCATATACTATGAATATCTACGTACAAAAGCGAATTTGGTTTAAGATTTTGCCGGGGATTTTGACGGTCGCAGTATTGGGAACGGGAATCTTCCTTTCACCGAAACAGGCCAAGGCGTACACCGAAGAGTCGATCCAAACAGGAGTGATCATCACGGTCACGTACTCCGATCCGATCAATGTGCGCGGCGGCCCCAGCACGGTCTATTATCCGATCGTTGGGCAGCTTTTCCCGGGTGATACAGCGCCGGCATTGGGCGTTTCGCCGGGGCATGAATGGGTGCAGATCTCCTATCCGGGAACAGCGACCGGAACCGGATGGGTCTATGCCACCTATGTGACTGTTTCAGGTGGGGAACTCCCGATAGTGGAAGCGCCCCCGACTCCCACTCCGCCGGTCACGGCTACCATTGACTTGACGCTCGCGGCGGCCTTCAACACACAACCCACCCAAACACGGCTTCCCACGTTCACTCCGCCTCCACCGTTGACAGTGCCCAGTTTTGAAGAAGAAGGTCGCTCAGCTTCGCGGAGTGTCTTCGGTATTTTCATTGCCGGGTTGGGACTGATTGGCGGGGTCGGTTTAATCCTTTCATTTGTACTCCGCAAATAATTGAGAGGTGTACGTGCGCCACAAGGCAAGAGTTGGCATTCTGATCACTACAGTGATCGCCCTCACGGTTTTGGGACTGCTTATCCCGGGCGGACAGCCCGCGCTCGCCCAACAGCCAACCGGTTCCATTCCCACGGTGACGGGAACAGCCGAGGGTCCTTTCATCACAGTGGATCCGTTCAACCAGCAGATCAAGGTCTATGCGGGACCCTCTTCCTTTGATTATCCTGCCATCGGTGTTTTGCTTGCGAACGAAACGGCACCTGCCCTGGCCCGGGCGGAGGACCGCGATGATTGGATCCAGATCTATTATGCAGGTGTGCCAGGTTCGGTAGGGTGGGTCTACGCTCTTTATGTGAAAATTTCTCCCGGCGCCGTTCTGCCGCGTATTCCAGTGCCAGCCACACCGACACCGGCATCCACGCCTACGATCAACCCCACATTGGAAGCGGCTTTCATCGGTCAATTGACGGCGACTCGTCTTCCCACGTTTACACCACCTCCAGCTTTGGAGGTGCCTGTCTTTAATGATGAAACTGACTCGCAGAAGCGTGGTATCCCGGCTGGACTTTTGATCTTGAGCCTCGGGATTTTCGGATTTCTCGGCGCGGTGATCTCATACCTGCGCGGAAGATAGGAATGCGAATAACAAAAAGACCCGTTCATTCGAACGGGTCTTTTCATTTCTATGCGAGGTAAAATGCTAGTTCTGGCAGGAGCAGGAACCGCCACCACATCCACAGGATCCACCGCCATCGGTACCACAAGCGCATCCGCCTTCGCCATGAGAGTGTCCCTTGGCGTTGGGGCTATCCACTGCAAAGCCGGCACCGCGCACTGGGTCATTGATGAAATCGATGGAAGCCCCGCGCAAATACTCAATGGAAACTTCATCGACCACAACCTTGACGCCGTTGGCTTCGAATGTGGTATCCACATCACGGAAGTTGTTATCGAGAGCCATGCCGAAATTTACCCCGCAGCAGCCCCCTCCGGCTACATACACGCGCAGGGCATAACCTTCGAGATTCTTTTCAGCCAAAATATTTTTAACTGCATCAGAAGCTGCAGTGGAAAGCGTGATCAGGTTTGTATCAATTGTGGTGATCGTTTTTGTGTCGAGTTCTTGTAGCATAGTCTCTCCTTTAGAAGCCTTAAAGTGGACAAATGTTATCAAATTCACGTGAAGATGTCAACCGACGAAAAGGTGAAGTCTGGCATGTTTTAACCTGTGCTTAATATTCTTGACACATCCAATTTGGAACTGTACAATCCCTTAGTTATAAGGGCGAAAGCCTATATCTTAATTTCTCAAGAGGAGAAATCTCTCATGAACTATATGGAAGGTATTACCGGATTGGAGAAGATTGCGATCTGGGCTGTGTTTGGTGTTGCATGGCTTGGTCTGGCGTATGCAATCTTCCTACGCTCGCAGATCATGCGAGAGGACAAGGGGACTGCAAAAATGCAGGAAGTTTGGGGCGCGATCAAAGATGGAGCGAGTGCTTATTTAGGAAAGCAATTCCGCTCCATTTTGCCGTTAATCGCGATTTTAGCCATCGTCCTCTTTTTGTCCGTCTACGTTGTTCCGCCGTCAGAAGAGGCACATTTACGCTTCCCCACCTTTACCGATGCCCAGCTTAAGTTATGGATCGGTATTGCACGTGGATTGGCGTTCATCATGGGTGCGGGCTTCTCGCTGGCAGTCGGTCAGATCGGTATGCGTATGGCGATTGAAGGCAATGTACGCGTGGCTTCGGCCTCCCGCAAATCCTTCGGTGATGCGCTCCGCATTGCCTACCGCGCGGGCACGATCACGGGTATGCTGACCGATGGTCTAGGTTTGCTCGGCGGCACCATCATCTTCATGATCCTGGGTGTTGCAGCTCCCGATGCGTTGCTTGGCTTCGGTTTCGGTGGCACGCTGCTTGCTCTGTTCATGCGCGTGGGCGGCGGTATCTTCACCAAGGCAGCCGATGTCGGTGCAGACTTGGTCGGTAAAGTGGAGGCAGGCATCCCTGAGGATGACCCGAGAAATCCGGCCGTAGTAGCGGATCTAGTTGGTGACAACGTTGGTGACTGCGCTGGTATGGCGGCGGATATCTTCGAATCCTACGAAGTCACGATTGTTTCCGGTCTTATTCTTGGTTTGGCTCTCTGGCATGCGACCGGTCGTCTCGAGTGGATCATCTTCCCGTTGATCGTGCGTGGTATTGGCGTGTTGTCCTCCATCATCGGTACATACTTCGTCAAGGGTGGCCAGACCGGTAAGAGTTCCGATGCCATGAGCGCGATCTTCAGCGGTTTCTTGACCTCCGCAATCATCTCCGCTGCCTTGTTCTTCCTCGCTGGTTTCTTCTATTTGAACAATGCTGAAATGGCAAAGTGGGGCGGCTGGTGGCGTATGCCAACTGCTGTGGGTGTGGGTGTATTACTTGCCATTTTGATCGATCGCCTGACTGAGTACTTTACCGGTACTCATGCCTCACCTGTGAATGACATCAAGAAAGCGGCAGACACCGGCCCTGCCACATTGATCTTGAACGGTATTTCTGTTGGTTTTGAATCCTCCGTTTGGTCTGTGATCGTCATTGCATTGACCATTGTCGCTTCCATTTTCATCTTCGGCACGATCCCTGGTGTGGAAGGTTCCGCTCGCGCTACGTTTATCCTCTACGGTGTGGCGATGACCGGTATCGGTATGTTGACCCTCACTGGCAATAACGTGGCGATGGACTCCTTCGGACCGATCGCTGACAACGCCAATGGCATTGGTGAAATGTCCTGGTCGGGTCAGTCGGACAAGGAAACCAAGACTGCCCAGCAGATCATGGCTGACCTGGATGCGGTGGGTAACACGACCAAAGCCATTACCAAGGGTGTTGCAATTGGTTCTGCGGTGATCGCGGCTGTTTCTCTGTTCGGCTCCTTCCTTGTGGATGTTTCTCGTGCGCAAACAGCTCTTGGTGTTGCTGTGGAAAACCAGATCCAGTCCATTGGTATCCGCGTAGACATCCCGCAGGTGTTCGTGGGTATGTTGATCGGTGGCGCTCTGCCTTGGCTGTTCTCTTCCTTCGCCATTCAGGCTGTGGCTCGCGCTGCTTCCTTGATCGTGTTGGAAGTCCGCCGCCAGTTCAAGCTTGGCGTGTTGGATGGCAAAGTCAAACCTGATTACGCCCAGGCTGTTTCCATTTCCACGACTGCGGCGCAGAAGGAATTGGTTTCCTTGGCATTGCTCGGTATCGTGACCCCGATCGTTGTCGGTCTGACACTTCAGGTCGAAGCGCTGGGTGGTTTCCTTGCAGGCATTATCGTCTCTGGTCAGTTGCTGGCGGTGTTCCTCAACAACTCTGGTGGTGCATGGGATAATGCCAAGAAGTTGATCGAAGACGAGCCGAAGGATCCTGCCAGGAATTTGGGTAAGGGGTCCGAACGTCACAAAGCAGGTGTGGTGGGTGACACCGTCGGTGATCCGTTCAAGGACACCGCCGGCCCGGCCCTCAACCCGATGATCAAGGTCGTGAACCTGGTTTCCCTGCTGGTCCTCCCCGTCATCGTGCGCTAC
>CAZKSG010000164.1:0-9795 GCA_964555335.1 uncultured Anaerolinea sp. | reverse complement strand
AGGGTGAAGCCGATCTGTGGGAAGTGAACATGCAGGCGCACAACAGCCGCACCGCTATCCCGCGCATCGTAGAACATATTAGCGGAAACGGCACACGCCTGGTCAACATGAACATCGTCAAGCCTTCGCTCGAAGATGTGTTCATCCACCTGACCGGAAAAGCGTTAAGAGACTGACATGGAAACAACTCTTTCTCCCCAATCCCTTGGGCAACCGGGCATCCTCTCGGATATCCGCGCCTTGTTCGCGGTCGTTCGCCGCGAATGGACCATTTTTATGCGCTATCCATCCTGGATCATCGCACTGTTCATTTGGCCGCTGATCTTCCCAATGATGTATATCCTCACGGCACGTGCGTTGTCGGGTCCTGACGGCAGCGGATTGCAGGTCTTTCTCAAGACCACAGGCGCCAACGAATACATCGGCTATATCATCGTTGGCACCACGGTTTGGATGTGGCAAAACATCGTGTTGTGGGATGTTGGATTTTCCCTGCGCAATGAGCAAATGCGCGGCACGCTGGAATCCAACTGGCTCTCCCCCACCTGGCGATTCGCGTATCTGCTGGGGCACACCGGACCCCAGATCGTTTCGATGGCGATGTTCGTTGCCATCACAGCATTGGAGTTTGGTCTATTTTTCGGCGTCCGGCTGAACGGAAGTGTCTTGATGATCGCGTTGATGATGCTTGCCGCCATCCCCGCCATTTACGGATTGGGATTTGCATTTGCCAGTCTCGTGATTACCATGAAGGAAGCCAATGCCTTCGTGTTCCTCATCCGCGGACTGGTGATGATCTTCTGTGGGATCACCTTCCCGGTCAGTCTTCTCCCCGGCTGGATGCAAAGCGTTTCCAAATTCCTGCCGCAAACCTACTTGATCCACGGAATGCGCGCTGCAGCTTTCTCCAACGCAGGCATCGCTGAACTCTCCACTGACCTGGTTCCGCTGCTACTCTTTGGCGCATTCTGGCTTACCGTCGGTTATGTCACATTCGTGTGGATGGAACGCCGCGCCCGTCAAACTGGCGCGATCGGACAATATTAAGAGGCAACCATGGAAATCACCACCCTCTCCCAACCTAGTCTTAGAAGTCAACTACGAGCTTTGTTCGTGATCGCCCGTAAGGATTGGAAAGTCTTCTGGCGTTATCCTTTGAATGCTGTATCGCATGTCTTTCAACCGCTGATCTGGGTCACACCCGTGTACTTCATGGGCAAGGCATTCAGCACGAACGGACAGGCGACAGGTTTCGCGGCATACACCGGCAGTGGCGACTACATGTCTTATATTCTGATTGGTACGGCTCTCTCCAACTTCATCATGACTGTCTTCTGGGGCATGGGCTATGCCCTGAAAGAGGATATGGATTCTGGTGTGCTCGAATCGAACTGGCTGACGCCCATCTCACGCCTGCAGATCCTGGTAGGGCGCACGCTCACCAGCCTGCTGACCACGACCATCACGTCCATAGTGATGCTGATCATCGGCGCGCTATTATTTGGCTTCAAGCCAACTGGTAACACCATCGCCGCCGTCTTGACCGCCATCCCCATGCTTATTGGTTTGTACGGATTTGGTTTCGCCTTCGCCGCCATCGTACTGGTGATGCGTGAAGCGAACACCATGGTGGATGTGAGCAGCTTCCTCGTGCAGGGATTTTCCGGCGCGAACTTCCCAGTGAAGTCGCTTCCTTATTGGCTCATCCCTATTTCGCTGATGCTGCCTCTCACCTATGGATTTGACGCGGTGCGCGGTTGGCTGCTCAAGACGAACACGCTTCTCCCGTTGCCTGTAGAGATCGTCCTATTGGTCGTCAGCATGTTCCTGATGTTATGGTTCGGCGCCTGGTTCTTCTACCGAACCGAACGACGGGTCAGAGCCCTGGGGACGCTGGGACAGCACTAGGCTTGGAGAGAATCGACGCTCCGCCCAAAGAAAAGGAGAAACGATGAAGATCGCAAGAATCCTTATTACCCTTGTTGTTTCCGCTCCCGTTATTTTCTGGATGGCCGGATTGTTCAATTGATATGCAATTGGAAAGAAAGGAAACGATCATGTTCAACGATCATTTGTCAGCTGAAGAAGCTCGTGAGCGCATTATCCAACGCATAAAAGAAGCCGAGACATACAGTTTGCAAAAGAGACTTGGGTTTGGCGATTACAGAATTGCCCGGTGGATCTTCGCACTTATAGTTTTAATTGCAGTCGCTGTTCTGTTGTTCTAATCGCCTTTCTTTTGAGACAGAGGAAAGTTCCCGAATCCAAAAATAGAACAAATATGCTATAATAAACACTTCCCAACACGAAAGGATTCGAATGTTCGCACGCTTTAATAAGATCTATCATGAATTTCCCCGGCTGTTTTGGGTCGTTGTCGTAGTAAGCTTTATTGACCGCATCGGAGGCACGCTTCTCTTCCCCTTCTTCGCGCTCTACATTACACAGAAGTTCAACGTGGGCATGACCCAGGCAGGCGTTCTGCTCGGCATGTCATCCCTGTTCGGGTTGATCGGAGGCGCCATCGGTGGCGCGTTGACCGATAAGTTCGGCCGCAAGCAACTCATCCTGTTCGGTCTGGTCTTTAGCGCGGTCAGCACGCTTACCTTTGGTTTGGTCACGAAGTTGAGTGCGTTATATCCTTTGATGGTCGTCGTCGGTTTGTTGTCGAGCATCGCAGGTCCGGCACATGATGCGATGATCGCCGACATTCTCCCGGAAAAGCAGCGTAACGAAGGATTTGGCGTCTTGCGCGTGGTTGGAAACCTTGCCTGGATCATTGGACCAACGATTGGTGGCTTTTTGGCCAACTTCAACTTCTTTTATCTATTCGTGGTCGATTCGGTTGTCAGTTGTGTCGTAGCGGCCATTATTTTCCGCGCCCTGCCTGAGACAAAACCCGAGCCGCACGCTCACGAAGAGAGCCAATCCATTTGGCAGACCATTCTTGGGTATCGTGTTGCATTGAAGGATTTCGCTTTCATGGCATTCATCGTCGCCAGTATGTTGATGTTAATCGTCTATCAGCAAATGTACGGTACATTATCCGTCTTCCTGCGCGACAATTACAGCATCAACCCAAGCGGCTTCGGCTTTCTGATGACCACCAGCGCCATCACGGTTGTCATCTTTCAGTTCTGGGTGTCGCGAGTCATCAAGCATCGTCCGCCTTTCCTGATGATGGCCATTGGCACCGCCTTCTATGTGATCGGTTTTACGCTGTTCGGGATCGTGACTACCTACATTCTATTTGCGCTCAACATTGTCATCATCACCATCGGTGAGATGATCGTCATGCCCATGAGCCAGGCGATCGCGGCGAACTTTGCCCCCGAAGCCATGCGCGGACGGTACATGGCCGTCTTCGGGTTGACGTGGGCAATTCCCTCCACGATCGGACCCGGTGCAGCAGGCTATATTCTGGATAACTACAACCCAAACCTGCTCTGGTATATTGGCGGCGCCTTGTGCATCCTCTCCGTACTTGCCTACTACGCCCTTCACTTGCGCATCGGAGCGAAGCCGCAATTTGCTCCCGCCAAAGAAGAGCCCGAGGCCGTTCCTGCCTGATTCCGTTCAAGCAAAACTCCCGCCGTATGGCGGGAGTTTCTTTTTTAGTGGTGGTGCCCACCCTGGTGGACATGTCCGTGCTCGAGTTCTTCACTCGTCGGCTCGCGCAGAGCGACAACCTTCACATTGAAGTGTAATTCATCGCCAGCCAGCGGATGGTTGAAATTCAAGCGGACTGTATCTGCCTCCACGCTGTCGATGCGGGCATAGCGGGATTGACCTTCATCGTCACGCACCGATAATTCCAACCCTTCCTCCACCGGCATATCCTTGGGGAATTCGCCACGGGGAACATCGATAAATGCTTCGTCATCATATTCACCATAACCATCCGCAGGAGCAATGATCACATCCTTGCTATCGCCCACTTTCATGCCCACCATCTCACGTTCCAAGCCGGAAATGATATTTCCATGGCCAACCAAGAACTGTAATGCTTCCTGCCCTTCGGAGGAATCGATCACTTCGCCATCCACGCGTAATGTATATTCCATCGAAACCACAACACCATCTTGAACCGAATCTTTATCCATTCTTTTTCCTTTCAGAGACCGGCTTCAATTTGGGTGAGCCAGTACGTCCGCCCATTGTAATCGTTTTTCTTTTCAGGTACCTGTTTGGGAGTGTAAAAAATATATATGAAATCAAGGTGCATGTAACAAACTCGTCATTGACACAAAATAAAACAAGAGTAAAATGCTCCCAATTTACCCGCCCTACATATGAATTAATTTGGATACCAAACCTGTGTCGTGCGTTGATTGCGTAGATCAACGTTTTTATTTTCAAACACTTTGAGGAGAGGTGTATATGAACAAAGCACTCAGGTATCTTGTTTCTGCCATTGCAATTCTGACCCTGGCATTGGGGTCCATGGCAATGGCTCCTGCAGGGAAGGCCCAACCTGCGCCGCTCCGCATGCAAAGCGGAACCTTCATCCCGTCCAAAAGCAATTTGGCGGCCAACGGGGGAAAGTATTACATCGTTCAATTTGAAGGACCAATCGAGCAATCATGGAAGGATACCGTTACTGCTCAAGGAGCAGAGATCCTGGACTATGTTCCCGATTTTGCGTTCAAGGTCCGCATGAATGCAAGCGTGGCGCAGAAAGTGGCAGCGCAATCCTTCGTCAGCGTGGTATTGCCCTTCGAAGGCAAATTCAAATTCCGGGCGAACCTGATGCGTGATAGCGAAACGCGGGTTTATCTGATCCGCTTAGAACGTGGGGCAGATTTTGTTGCCGCGCGCAGACTCATCCAAGGGACTGGAGCGCAGATCCTCGACGTCAATGAGGATACGATCTTTGTTGCTGCGAATGGTTCTCTTTTGAATGCAATCTCAAATGTGGAAGATGTTGCATCCATCAGCAATTTCTATTTGAATGAAACATTCAATGCGCCCAGCAGCGCATCCAACGGGACTCAATCAAACGATACCAGCCGCGACATCATCGGCGCCACCATAGCCAACTCGCGTGGCTATGATGGTTCGACCCAGACCGTGGCGGTTGCCGATACTGGCATCGGCGGCGGGACCACCACCACTGCACATCGCGATATTCCATCCAACCGCGTAACCGCCATCTATAACTGGCCCGGTGCAGCGGGTAGTTGTTTCCAGACGGTTGTCAACGACGGCTCGATCGATGTCGACTCAGGGCACGGCACACATACAAGCGGTTCTGTTCTTAGTGGCGGTGAACCAAGTGGATTGGGTCGTGGCATCGCACCAGCGGCTCATCTGGTCTTCCAATCCACTGAGAATTACGCCACCATCACATCGCTGTGTCGCATCCTGTATGGATATACTAACGGTTACTATCTGCTTGGATTGCCCACCAATTTGCAGAACCTGTATTCACAAGCCTATACAGCCGGTGCACGTGTCCATTCCAATTCCTGGGGTGCGGCGGTGGCTGGTGATTACAACACTGACGGCGTCAACACCGACACGTTTGTGTGGAACAACCGCGATATGGTCATCACCTTCTCAGCGGGTAACGAAGGTATCGATGCCAATAGCGACGGCGTGATCGATAACGACTCCATCGGCTCGCCCGGCACATCGAAGAACGTTATCACGGTGGGTGCATCTGAAAACCAACGCACCGATAACTATCCGTGCGACACAAGTCTTTCGTACACCACCTGTGCTTCGCAGAGTGGAGCGAACGTCATCGCCACCTATGGCACATCCTGGCCCAGCGATTATCCGGCCAACCCCATCGCCAACGACCCGGCAGCGGGCAATGCCAATCAAATGGCGGCCTTCTCCAGCCGCGGTCCTACAGACGATGGGCGCATCAAGCCGGATGTTGTTGCTCCCGGCACGTGGATCCTTTCCACGTACTCCGATCTGTATCAGCAGGGCTATGATGCATCTGCCAACCCACAGAATAGCGCCTATCAATACGATGGATGGGGCTTCCCTTACAACTCCTATTACAAATATATGGGCGGCACATCCATGTCCAATCCGCTAACGGCGGGTGGCGCGGCAGTCGTCAAGGATTACTACAGCAAGGCGTATAGCATCAATGCCACAGCGGCGCTGGTCAAAGCCACACTCATCAATTCGGCTGTGGACATCCTCGATGAGAACAACGATGGCGCCAGCGACAATGATTTCCCCATTCCAAACAATCACGAAGGCTGGGGACGCGTCAACCTCGATGCCGCCACCGATGGCACGATCCAATTTGTGGACGAAGGCACCGGCTTGAGCACCGGAGGCAACGCCAACTTCCAGGTGACCACTACGGGCGGTCCGCTCAAAGTAACTGTGGTATGGACCGACTATCCTTCCACCGATACGGCCACCGTGAACCTGGTTAACGACCTGGACCTGACTGTCTCTGGTCCGAGCGGCACTTTCCGCGGTAACGTCTTTTCCGGTGGTTGGAGCGCAACCGGCGGTTCAGCAGATCGTCGCAACAATGTGGAGAACGTCTACATCCAATCGCCCGCGGCAGGAACCTATACGGTGACGGTCAACGGCTTCAACATCCCGAATGGACCGCAGAAGTTCGCTATCGTTGTTGATGGCGGCACACTCGGCACCGGCCCCACACCGACACCGGGTCCTACGAATACGCCAACCAACACACCCACCGCAACATTTACCCCCACTGCCACAAATACTCCGTCTCCAGTTACCAGCACCGGGTATCTGGTACCCTCGGCGAATGCCGCAGTCACGACCAACTCTGGTGACAATAACGGCTACCAGACCAACCCGACCAATGCATACAACGACAACAGTGTTTTTGCTGTTGACACGAATAGTGGTTCCAACACCAACACATCGTGCACGAACGCCGGCAAGGACAAGCACAACTTCTACAACTACAACATCAACCTGCCTCCCACTGCTGTTGTTCAAGGCATTCAGGTACGGCTCGATGCCCGCGCCGACGCGACAGGCGGTTCGCCCAAGATCTGCGTCCAACTCTCCTGGGATGGCGGCACTACCTGGACCACTGCTAAACAAACATCCACGTTGACCACCAGCGAGGTGACCTATACACTAGGCAGCACATCCGACAATTGGGGACGCACATGGGCCGTAGGCAACTTCAGCAATGCCAACTTCCGTATCCGTGTGATCGATGTCGCCAGCAACTCCTCCCGCGATTTCTCGCTGGACTACATCGCCGTCAATGTGACGTATCTACCGTAACACCCTGCACGAACAACAAACAACAAAAAGATGGATGCGCTAACAAGGCATCCATCTTTTCATTTAGCTTACTCTCGCCTCATTCTCAGCCCAAACCTGTTTCCGTGTCATTCACCTTCCTGCTCTTCTGTTTTTTATCCTTCCTCCTTTACAATAGAACCATGCACTCCGACCTCTGTCTCCCCTGGTATTGGGAGTATGACATTGACTTCGTCCATTTTGTAGAAAAAGCCTGCCACGAACAGGGACTTACCCTTTGGCAGATCACACCCGATACACTGCTCGAGTCCATTGCGGCGCTATACAAAGGCGAACGTACTTTCAATACCCTGCTTGACCGTTCCCAGGGCGATGACCGCTTTCTACCCATCCAACGGTGGGCTAAAGAATACAACAAAAAACGGATCAATCCCACCGAACTTTCCAAATGGTCAGAAGACAAAGCCACCATGCATCTGGAACTCATCACAGCAGGCATCAACACCCCTCACACCATTCTCCTTTCGCCCTTTCTTGAACAACCGGTTCTCCCTTCATTGGATTTGACTCCGCTTGGTCACCAATTCGTCATCAAACCCTCCAACGAAGGCGGCGGAGAGGGGGTCATTCTTGGTGCTTTCTCACTCGAACAGGTCATGCGTGCGAGGATGCAATTTCCCGAACAGAAATATCTGCTCCAATCTACTGTCACTCCCCGTACCATTCAGGGACGCCCCGCCTGGTTCCGGGCGTTCTATGCGGTCGGGAAGACCTATCCCTGCTGGTGGCATCCGTTGACTCATGTCTACGCCATGGTCACAACCTCGGAAGAAAATCGTTATGAACTGACACCTCTGCGTGATATCACGAAGCAAATCGCTTCCATCTGCAAACTGGATTGGTTCACGACCGAGATCGCTCTTACACATGAAAAGTTTGTTGTCGTGGACTACGTCAATGACGAGATCGACACCCGTGTCCAATCCAAAGCCGTCGACGGCGCGCCCGATGAGATCATGCAAAACATCGCATCTCAACTTGTAACCATTGCGAAAGCAAACCAATAATAAATCTCTCATTACTGGCAGTTTCATCATTCACTACTCACTCATCACTCCCTACAATCTATCTATTTCTAAGGAGTTTCCATGTCTAAGCCCCGCGCCCGTGACCTCGGCATCCCCTTTGAAGGCACACCAGGACCATATAATGCCATCACTGATGTAGACGGTATCACTGTCGGCTATTCCACCATCATCGAAGGGGATTCCGCCCGCACCGGTGTGACCATCATCCACCCGCGCGGACAGAGCAATCATGATCCCGTTTTCGCGGCATGGTTTCCATTTAATGGCAATGGCGAAATGACCGGCTCTGCCTGGGTTGAGGAAGGGGGCTTTCTCGAAGGTCCGATCGGGATCACGAATACCCATTCTGTGGGCGTGGTGCGCGATACGATCATCCAATGGCAGGTGCATCAGGACAAGATCTTTCAAGGTTGGTCCTGTCCGCTCGTGACGGAGACTGCCGATGGCTGGCTGAATGACATCAACGCGTTCTTCGTCAAACCTGAACATGTGTTGAAAGCGCTTGAGAACGCTGAATCAGGTCCTGTTGCGGAAGGAAACGTGGGAGGCGGCACCGGCATGTTATGTTACGAGTTTAAAGGCGGCAGCGGAACGTCATCCAGAAAATTACCGGAGAAACTCGGCGGTTGGACCGTCGGTGCATTCGCACAGACCAACTTCGGCAGAAGGTTCCAACTCACGATCGCGGGTGTCCCGGTGGGGCAGCATTTGAAAGATGACTCCATTTGGACAAACGGAGAAAACCCCTTCAAACAGGATGATGGCTCGTTGATCATCGTCATCGCCACCGATGCGCCGCTGCTTCCCCATCAATTAAAACGACTGGCAAAACGTGCCTCACTCGGCATGGCACGCACCGGTTCCCTGGGCGGAAATGGAAGTGGCGATATTTTCCTCGCCTTCTCAACTGCCAATCCCAACGCCGCGCGTGGAGATGAAAAAGGGTTGACAGCCTTGCAGGGACTCAGCAACAACTTCATCGACCCATTGTTGATGGCATCGGTGTACGCAACGGAAGAGGCAATTATCAATTCGATGATCGCGGCAGAAGATATGATTGGACACAAAAGCGTGGGAGCGAAGGCGTTGCCTAACGATAAGCTCGTGGAGATCATGAAGCAATACAACCGCATCTACACTTGACACTTCGGGCAGAAGTAGCACGCTCCGCCTAAATACTGGATCTTTTGAATCTTTGTCCCACATTCGGGACAGGGTTTTCCGGCATTTGTGCTATCCATCAAACGGATATAGCCTCCCGACTTGCCGAACAGATCGGTCTCATCATGGCGTCCACCCTTTTTGATGACTTCGCGAACAGTATCCACGATGGCATTATACAGGTCTCGGCGCTGACCCGGACTTAATTCCGAGAGTGATCTACGCGGCAAAAGATGCGCTTGAAACAGAATATCCTGTGCAATAGCATTGCCCAACCCGGGAATGAGTTGATCCTGAGTCAGCAAACTTTTTGTACTGC
>CAZKSG010000163.1:0-9826 GCA_964555335.1 uncultured Anaerolinea sp. | reverse complement strand
TCCAAAAGGATGCTCCCGAACGCGTGACCGTGGTGGAAGGTTCCACACCCGACCAGGTGGACTATGACCCGCGTACCAATTCATCAGCGGGGCAGCTTATTACGTGGGTGTTCATTCCGCTATTCGGAATCTCAGCGCTCTTTGCCTATGAACGTCAGCAAGGGACATTGCGTCGTCTGCTCACCACCCCATCGCACAAAGCCACCTTCCTGCTGGGCACGATCTCCGGTCAGGTCGTAATGGCGTTGATCCAAATGCTGTTGTTGGTCGGGTTTGGGATTTTGGTGATGAAGTTGAATTGGGGACGAGAACCGCTGGCGTTGTTCGTCATTTTATTGGCATCCGCCTTAGCCGCGGCAGCATTCGGCACCACCATGGGAACCTTCATCAAGACCGAAGGGCAAGCCAGCGGATTGAGCGTAATGTTCGGCATGGTCATGGCATTGATGGGCGGATGCTGGTATCCGCTGGAATTATTCCCGAAAGCGATACAAGGCGCTGTGAAGATACTCCCCACCACCTGGGCGATGCAGGGCTTGCTGGACCTGGTCCTGCGCGGCAAAGGTCTCGTGGATATTCTGCCTGAAGCGGGAGTGCTGTTGGGGTTCGCGGTTATATTCTTCACAGTGGGTGTCTTGCGATTCCGATATGAGTAAGTGTGTGATAGAAAGCAGAAGGCGGAAGGCAGATAAACTCTCTGCCTTCCGCCTTCTTTCATTCTGCTTTCTGAATTAGTCTGTTACTAAAAACATCTTGGCATATTTTCCATGCAACTGACCGATCCATTTGAACAGGTGCATCGAAGCAGTCAACAGGAGAAAGCCAAAGATCACCAGGAGCGGATAAAGGATGGGTGGCGGGAAGTAGCGTACATCTCCAATCACGACCCCTACCACCCCCTGCTGAATAAATCCTTCGATAATGGGGGAAACCATGAACGAGAGTGACACGCTGACCAAAGTCACGATCAGAACAAAATAGAGTGTACCGAATGGCAATTGACAGAACATATAGAAGAGCATTTTCCAGTTGTTCTTGTCTGCGACCAGCATCTTCAGGCGTTCCAGCCATTTCATATTTTGAGACGAAAACCTGGCGCGGCGCGGCATGCGCACACCCAATAGGGCTTCCACCAATCGCCCCTCCAGCAGGGTGAGACTGCGCACAGAGTGCAGGAAAAAGAACAGGAAGGGCAGACCAAAGATGAAGATGGCGAGGGAGACCGACAGCGAAAGCCCTGTCACTGCCCAGGTGAAATATACAACGCCCGTAATAAAAGCAATGAGCATGAAGAGTAACGCACCCCAGGCACGCGGATCGGCATAGATGGCAAAGAAACGCACCAGCATGGACTCCGATCTTTGGTTTTCGCGCACCAACGATGGTCGGGTGAGGCGTTCCACTTCCTTGTAGGCGGGTGCCGTCTCATCGGGTGATCCATACTGCTCGATGACTTGATTCAGCGCCTCTTCCTCCGACAATTCAGGCTGTTTCTCCCGCAGATTTGCCAGCGCCGCCCGCAGATGTTCCTCCGCATCGGCAAGAGCGTCCTGTGTTGTTGCAACGTCGGTATCTTTTAACTCTGTCTTCAATAAATCTAAATATTCCTCAATTGATTTCATCTCATCCTCCTTTGACCGCCCGATCCACGAACGATTTCATTTGCTTCCATAAATCCTGCCAGGTGACAAGTGTCTCACGTCCATCTGCTGTGATCTCGTAATATCGCCGCGGTGGACCTGAGACCGAAGGCTCCACCTTGCTGATGAGCAGACCGTTGCCTTCCAGAGAATGCAATACAGGATATAGTGCACCCTGCTTCATAAAGGAAGCATCGCCGCTATACTTCTCAAGCAGTTTTGCGATCTGGTATCCATACATCGGTTCGCTACTCTTCTCGAGGATGCTTAACAGCACCAATGAAGCGATTCCCGCATTCATCTCCTTTTGAAATTTCTTGGTAATGGCAGATGAGTCAACCACATGACCTCCTATACTAGAACGAGCTTTCAACTATTCATAATTTATGATATTACGAAATTAACACTATGTCAAGATATTAAATAGCAATCCCGCCTTCTGGCGGGATTGGTTGAGTTTTGATTATTCCGAGGGTCGAAGGGCTGGGTCCGGTTTATCACGCGGCGTGGAGAAAAATCCGCTGGGAAGTTCGATGGGAGCCATCGCCGCCCCACTTTGAATGTCTGCCAACGGAACATAATACAGTTCAATTGCGCTGCCATCCGATCGTTGATAGGCAAAGAAGATGTATTTTCCATCGGGGCTCCAGCGTGCGTCCCGGTAACAACACCCGCCGTTGATGGGGTTCAGTTTCACCGACTGCCTTGCCTGGCTGTCATACATATATAGATTCCCGAACCCATCGTTACGAATGGAATCGATCATCAGGAACATGTGTTTTCCGTCCCAATCGTAGCTGGAAATTCGATTGCTGCTTTCCTTTCCAAAGTCGATCCGGTTTCCAGGGATCTTGTCCAGCCGGACGAGTCCACTTGTGTCACAGTTAGGGATATCCACGTTCAACAGGAAGACTTGATCGGAGCTGACCAGTTTGGTGTCGATGACGTGCGCGGCAAGCTGAGTCCCGTTGCCCGACCACAGCACTTCCCGGAACGGGTATTGGTTGTAGTAGCAATTCTCTTTCATGTCGATCAGGTTGAATCGCGTTGTGACGGTCCTCAACACATCGACATTGAATGGAAGGATATTAAGAGTCCGCTGGACACTGATGGCCACATATTTTCCATCGGGTGAAACGCGGAACCCCTCCAGCAATTCGTTGGAGGGAAAACAGGCGATCTGTTTTACCATGCGGGTTTCGCTATCCAACATATAGCCACAATTACGGGACATATACACGAGCTTATGACCGGGGATCCAGTGCAAGTTCGATTTGGCAGCGTTATCTGTTCGAACCAGCGTCAGATTGCTCCCATCGGGATTCATTAGATATACATCATTACCCGAGAGGAGGGCGATCTGGTCCGCGTTACCAAAGGGAGGGATCGCTGTAGGCTGGAGCGTCTCTGTAATCACCTCTGTGGGAACGATGTTCGGCACGGATGTGGATGTATCCACTGGGAGAGAGGATGTAACTGGAACCGTGGAAGTTGATGTAGGCGCTTGGAGAAACGACAACTGTCCGCGCAGAGCGAAGAAACCTGCAATACCAAGAAGCAAGGCTGTCCCCGCAATGATCAATCCCATCCGCCGCGAAGAGGGCGACCCCGTTTGCTTGCGCATCAAAGTGGTCGATGTGGGAAGCGTCCGTTCTTCGCCGAAGGCTGCCTTGGTCAGTGCACGCGCCATATCCACGGCGCTTTCGTAACGGTCATTCCTGTTCTTGGCCATCGCCTTTTTGATGATGGCATCCACTTCCTCGGGGAGATCGGGGTTAACCTTCAGGATCTCAGGGACCGGTTCCGACACATGCTTGACCAGAACACCGATGGACTCGATAGCCTGATAAGGCTTCTCGCCGGTGAGCATTTCATAAGCGATCACGCCCAACCCATAGATATCGGAACGGTGATCCACAGGCAGGCTTTGCGATTGTTCCGGGCTGATATATTCTGGCGTACCGATAAATCCGTTGCCGCTGTTGGTACGGAATGTATCAGCGATCAATTTCGCCAGACTGAAATCGGTAATGTACGGATTGTTATGATTATCAAAGAGAATATTGTCGGGTGTCAGGTCGCGATGGACAATGCCTTTTTGATGAGCATACTCCAAACCCAACGCGATACGCTCGATAATATCTGCCGTATCCTGCAGGGATAACTTTCCGTTGGAGAGCCAGCGACGCAGCGACCCACCCGACATGTAACGCATCACATAATACGGCTGGCCGTTCTCCTCACCCACATCGTAGACCGGCACAATGGCGGGGTGTTCGAGGGAGGCGATCATCTTCAGTTCACGCTTAAAGCGTGCAAGGATCTTTAGATTGCGCATCATTTCCTGAGGCACAACCTTGATCGCTACTTCACGGTTAAAGCTGGGGTCGAACGCACGGTATACCGCCCCCATCTCGCCACTACCCAATTCTTCTTTAATTATGTATCGCCCAATCCGGTCTGGATGCATATTCCTAGTATATCAAAACAGAGACAATCCGAAGAGTGAGGTAGTACTCTTGGAGCGCCCCCGTAGCAGGCGGTCGCAGATAAGCCAAGAAAGAAGTTCGATGGCAAATTTTCACGTATTATCAACGGTTTCCCAGTGCCTGTTTCGGCAGAGACTGCAAATAGGCCCAGACCGCTTTCAACTCCAGGTCTGTCATGAATTTATAGGAACTCCACGGCATATATTCCCCGCGCAGTTTCCTTCCTTCAGGCGTTGTGCCAGTGCGAAGAGTTTCCATAAACCCGGCTTCCGTCCACATGGGCAATACGGAACCATCACCAAAAGTCAGGTTGGGAGCTTCGGGCCAACTGGATGGGAACCCAGGGATCGGACCTCCAGACAGTGTAGTCCCATGGCAAACTTTGCATGAGTAGGTAAGATATTCTCCGTACTCAGGTGTGACCGCTGCTTCAGGGGGGATTGGCCTTGGCACATCATGCGGTATCAATTCGGCGGGAATGAATGTCATTCCTGGAACAAGTGTCATGATGACCCTGCCAGTGAGCGACAATTCACTACGCGGCAGTTCGTTATCCACAGGCGGCGCACTTTTGATGTAAGCGATCACAGATCCCAGGTCTTCATCGCTAAGAAAATAAAATTCCGTGGACGGCATGAACAACAACGGAGTTCCATCCGAGCGGATGCCGTGGCGAATCGCGCGGACCCAATCCACATCGGTGTATCCGCCTCCCACACCGCCTTGGCCGGGTGTCAGGTTCGACGCGATGACCCGCCCGAGAGCGGGATCATCCAAATAGACATTCCCCTCCATATGCGGCACATCCTTCGAGGGCAGGTTTAAATGTGCATCCAACGCCTGACCCGTTCCCAGCAAAGTGAGACGCCCACCGGCACTGTGACAAGCCTGACATCCACGGAACTGGAAGATGTGTTTTCCATATTCGATGGATTCTGCATCTGTTGGAATAGGGACTGTCTCTTCCGGTATATCATATACACGCGTAAGGCGATCTTGTGATTTGAAATAAATGCCAACCAGCGTGATCGCGATCAGCACGATCAGTACAGCCAGCACGATCCCCATCCATTTTAAAAACTTTGGCATATTTCCTCACTACATTAAAAATCGAATTAGTCTTATTTCCCTGGAATAGGACAGTCCCGCCATTAGGCGGGACTGTATTTTGTAATCAACAACTTTTCACTGGCATTACGGATTCTGGATCTCCGCCGCGCGCAATGTATTCTTCATCAACATGGCGATCGTCATCGGTCCCACACCGCCCGGAACAGGGGTGATAAAGCCTGCCACTTCTTTTGCTTCACTAAAACATACATCACCGACAAGGCGTTGTCCGCTTTTCTTCGTGGCATCGGGAACGGCATTGATCCCCACGTCAATGATCGCAGCGCCGGGCTTGATCCAATCGCCGCGCACCATCTCAGTTTTGCCGATCGCAGCGATGAGAATATCTGCCTGACAAACCGTGCCAGCCAGATCCTTCGTGCGCGAGTGACAAACCGTTACGGTGGCATTTTTACCGATGAGCAAAAGCGCGGCAGGCATGCCGACGATATTGGAACGTCCCAACACCACAGCGTTCGCGCCTTCGATCTTCACTCCGGCCCTTTCAAGCAAATAGATACAACCATACGGTGTGCACGGCACGAACAACGGATCGCGTCCCTTCTGGGCAAGACGACCGATATTCAATGGCGAGAAACCATCCACATCCTTTTCGATATTGATCAGGGATAGCACACGCTCTTCATTAATATGAGAAGGCATCGGCAACTGGACGAGGATACCACTCACAGTCGGGTCAGCGTTCAGGCTCCTGACCAGGCTTTCCACCTGTTCCTGAGTCGCATCGGCAGGGAGATGCTCGCTAATCGAGCCCATCCCCAACTCCTGACAAGCCTTTCCCTTCGAAGCGACATACGCTGCCGAATCGGGACGGTCACCCACCAACACGGTTGCCAACGTCGGTTTCTGTTTGCCAGCTGCTACACGCTGCGCTACTGCTACGGCAACTTCTTCACGCACCTGCTGCGCAATCAATTTTCCATCAATGATTTGAGCCGTCATGGTTTATCTCCTTTGGAAAGATAATTTATTGTACACCCCGCACGCCACATGAGACTACCTAAAGAATCGTGCGGGGTACAACCTCGCTTTCCGTTCAAAAAGCGACAATTATCCCGTATTAAGGATCACACCTTTCAATGAGTCCGATTCATTCTGCTGAATATGCACTTCATCTAGTTCATTCCAACGCGGGGAGGATGCAAATGCTTTTACACGCAGATAATTCCCGGTCAATCCTTCCATTTGCCAGCCCCACTCACCCATTTCTGATGTGGATTCCCACAACACGGACATCTTCCTACCAATAAATGCCTTACGATACAATTTTTCCGACTCGTCCAACGCTTCACGCAAGATGTGGTTGCGTTCTTTTCGAAGCTCGGGCCGCACCTGACCCCTCATCTTTGCCGCCCCTGTGCCGGGACGCGGTGAATAGGTAAACACATGTCCACCGGCGAAATTCATCTCTTTGACAAACGCCAGAGATTCAGCGAATTCGTCTTCCGTTTCGCCGGGGAAACCGGCGATGATATCGGTGGTAATGGCAACATCGGGCATCACCTGCCGGGCTGAAGAGACCAACTCGCGGAAGGATTCAGGCGTGGTCTTGCGCGCCATCCGCTTCAAAGTGGATTCACATCCGCTTTGCAGGGGCAGGTGCAGGTGCGGCATGAGGCGGTGATCACCCCAGAGCGAAAAGAAATCGGCATCCAAATCCCAGGGCTCGAGAGAGGAAAGACGAAGTCGCGGAGTATCCGTCTCACGAAGAATCACTTTGATCAGGTCTTTGAGATGAGAACCGAAGTCGTACCCCCATGAACCAAGATGGACACCGGTGAGCACGATCTCCTTGGTGCCGCCCTGCAACGCAGATTGGATGTCGAGGATCACATCAGCCACCGGGCGGCTGCGGCTTTCTCCGCGTGCAACCGTTGTAATGCAAAACGTGCAATGATTGTCACAGCCATCCTGCACTTTGATGAAAGCACGCGTGCGGCGATGCAATCCAGGCAGTGGCTGGCGTGAAACGGGTTCAAGGTCGAAGGTTTCAGGCTGCAAGTGGAGAACATCAGAAACCAGGTGATCTTTGTGATCATTGGAAACCACACGCAACACATTGGGCAGATTGCCTGTCTGCACAGGTTGAAGCGTTGCCCAACAACCCGTGGCCACAATTTCCTCCACACCTGCGCGGGCGATCTGGCGGATCTTACTGCGCGAGACCGATGCAGCATCGTTCGTCACGGCACAAGTGTTGACTACAGCCATATCTGCGATATCAGGCGAAGCGACGATTTCATGTCCCGCCATACGAAATTGCCGTGCCATGGATTCGATCTCTGCCTGGTTGAGACGACAGCCGATGGTATCGAGATAAATCTTCATCTTAAAAATTAGCCACACAGACACAAAATCACAGAATTACAGTGTCTTTAAAGTCTCTGTGGCAGATCTTATGGTTGCATTACCAGAAAATGATCGTACAACACATCCACGCCGGGTTCGTTGAAGGCTCCTGTAAGCAGGCCCACGTCTCCGTTCGGGAAATCGCTATCCTGCACCGAAGCGACTTCGTTAAAGTTGATGTAGAAGGTTAATGTATTGCCAATACAATCGGCGCGCAAATGGTTGACTGCATCTTTGAGAATGAACTCAGACGCCTTCATTTCGGTTTGCCCAAGCAGGAGGGTTTGTCCACTGATGAATTTGCCGATGGCATAGAAGCCATCGTTGCTGATAACGAAGAAATAATAATCACCATGCTGGTAACGGCACATCAATCCCATGCGGTTCTCGGTTGGACCATTGAGCCGGAACAGGTCCACTTCGACGCGTACATCCTTGTAATTCTTTTCAGGCGTGGACCACAGGTTATAGCCCGCATGCTGGACGAGCATGCGATAGCCGCCGCTGTCATAATCCATGATGCCATTGTCATTGGATACACGGTCCCAGCCGCTGGTGTTGTTTTCAAATTCCTCCTGATAAAGAGTATCACCGGGATTGGCCGGTGTTGCAACAGGAGCCGCTGTGGGAGAACAGGAGGAAAGCAACAGGGCGAAAAGTAAAAAGAGGAAAGTAAAAAGGCGTGAGTTCATGGAGGGATTTTATCAGATATACCTGCACCAGGTGCGCTCAGTACGAATTACGGAAAGTATTGATTCAAAATTGCCTGTGCATCAGTGCTCCCCAGGTCGCGGGCGTTGATAAAGTGAGAATAGGCGGAGGTGCGGTCTCCCTGCTCCAGGTACAACATACCGAGGTGAAAATGCGCAGAGGCGTTCTTCATATCAAGTTCAAGGGCGTGAAGCAATGTTTGCTCCGATTCAGGATAACGCGCATCGAGCAACAGCAACCAGCCGAGCAGATCGAGTGACGTTGAGTCATTCTTTGTGAACACAACTGCTTTTTGCGCGGCAGGGATACCCACATCTTTGACGTTCACATTGTTCTGTGCACAGAACAATGCCAGCAAACGCAAGTACCCCGCATCATCGGGAGCAAGCGTGGTCGCTTTTTTATAGGCATCCAATGCCTTGATCAGATCGCCAAGCTTGGAATAGGTCTCACCGATCGAAACCTGCCAGGCAGGATTTTTTTCATCGAGTCCCGCTGCCGTTTGGAACTCGGTCAGTGCTTCGCGAAAGTTCCCTGTGCGCTGGTAGTACAGCCCGCGTAATCCTCGCACAATAGATGAATTCGGGTTAAGTTGATACGCCTGTTCGATCTCGGCGCTTCCATCCTGCTCTGATTGTTGTTTCGACTCACCAAGCCACGCCCATGCTTCAGCGTTCCTTTCGTCCGCCTGGACGGCCGATTCGAAGGCGGCGCGCGCCAACTCCCATTCCTGCACGAGACCGAGTCCGCGACCGGTGAGCACCAGTCGCGCGGAGGGCGCGTCACTTAACGAGGCCAAATTCAAAGCGGAGCGAAGAGTCTCGACCGCGGAATCAAACTGCGGGTCCAGTTGAGATGCGTCGATCAGTTCAGATAAGGCACGGTTTGGGTCGGTCAATGTCAATAACAATCCCAAACGGTAGTGGGCAGATGCGTCATCCGGGTGAAGCGCAACATATTGATCCAGATAGTCTGCTGCTTTTGCGAAATCTCCATCTTCCTTATATATTTGTGAGAGACGCGAGTACAGGCTCTCAGATGGATTCTTCTGTGTAAGTGCCTGTTCCCATATCTGCGCCGCACGTTGACCTTCATTATTTAAATAATGAACATCACCCCATGCCACCCAGCCATCAGGCGAGAGCGCACGGCGGCGAAATGCTTTTTCGTAAGCGGTGTCGGCTTGTGCGTAGTCCTTCGCGTGGTAATAAGCATGCCCGGCAAGCTCATAGGCATCCCCGCGCCAGGGGATACGCTGTGCTGCATTCCAGTAATGTCTGGCAATTTCAGGATAACTTTTTGCAGCGACAGCCTTCTGCAATTCGGAGTACCCCGAAGCGAGTAGAGGCACAAGAATAGCGGCGACGACCGCAAAAAGGACCCATATAACGCGTAAAGTGTTGCGTTGCATGACCTGTATTATACGTTCTGAAAGTAATTACGGACTTGTAACTTAACCCAAGTTGCTACCAAAGGAAGTTGATGGAACAAGCAAGGACAAAGAGA
>CAZKSG010000162.1:0-9932 GCA_964555335.1 uncultured Anaerolinea sp. | reverse complement strand
ATCATCCTGATCGCCGGCCCTTCCTCGGCGGGCAAGACCACTACGTCGCGCCGTCTCACTGTTCAATTGCTTGCGCTTGGTATTTCACCGTTCCCATTGGAACTCGACAATTATTTCCTCAATCGCGACCAAACGCCGTTGGGAGAGGATGGCAAGCCGGACTTTGAAGCCATCGAAGCCCTGGATATCAACCTGCTTGCCGATCATCTGCCGCGCCTGCTCGAAGGGGATGAAGTGCAGCTCCCGCGCTACAATTTCAAAACGGGAAGACGTGAGGACGGTGAAGTGATCCGTTTGAAAGATGGACAGCCGATCATCCTGGAGGGAATCCACGGCATGGATCCACGACTCATCCCGGCAAGTATCAGCGGGGAAGCGTTTCGCATCTACGTCTCGGCTCTGACCCAGTTGAACCTGGACCGTCACAACCGCGTTTCCACCACTGATACACGGCTCATCCGCCGTATCGTGCGGGATGCTCGTGCCCGCGGCTACTCTGCATCCCAGACGATCGGGCGTTGGGAATCTGTGCGACGCGGCGAAAAGCGGCACATCTTCCCGTTTCAGGAGAATGCCGATGTGATGTTCAATTCGGCGCTAGCGTATGAGCTCGCTGCACTCAAACCATTTGCTGAACCGCTGTTACGACAGGTTCCGCATGGAACGCCGGAATATATCGAAGCAAAGCGACTGCTTGCATTCCTCGAATGGTTCCTGCCGTTGGATGCCGGCCTTGTGCCGCAGACATCCATTGTGCGTGAGTTTATCGGGGGGTCGATATTGGAGAACTTTACGATCTGGAAGGAACGAGAGCCGTTAGTGTGACAAAAATACGAAGGCGATAAGCCTTCGTATTTTTTGTCTCTCATTATTCTGTTGCTGGATTTTTACATCACCGAATTGAACCGACAGAAAAGAAAATCGGTCAGTGAAAAGTCGTTTAACATTCTCCAGTTGGGAGCATCGTGTTCACTTTCCAGGGCATAGTTCTTTTTCATGAGCGGCCATAATTTCCATGCGACAAACGTCAAAAGAGCAATGTTGACCCCAAGATTCGTCCATGCCTGAACTTGCATTAAACGGATCATGGACGACCCAAAAACCGACAGGCTGCTGCCGCAAGCAGAGAAGAAAAAGGTGTTGATCCATAGCCCTGTCTTCTTGCGAAGTAAGGCTGAGACGATGATGGGGTATAGCATCAACGCGAGGAAGTTACCGCCATACCAAAGGATATTCCACAGACCGTATGGCAAATATTGTAGGGTTACTCTACTGATGGAACTCAAAATCACGCCCCAGATCAATCCTGATAGCAATCCGTTCTTGTTGGCTTGATATTCACTGCTCATGTTTTTGGGAAGCCTGGTGTGCAAAGAATACTAGGGCACCGTCGGTACCTTGAATATCAATCCCACTACATAGCCTGCCAGTGCACTGACTGTGCCGATAATGGCCATTTGCAATCCGCTGCGGAAGGGTTTGCCGACCGTGACGCGGGCTTTGTACACACCGACGATGAACAACGTCAGCGCGGCGATGATGATCGAGATGATGATGCTCACACTTACGTTCCAGAAAAAGAACGGCAGGAGTGGAATGAGCGAGCCGACCAGTGCGGAAAACCCCACGATCAGTGCAGAGACGAATGCGTTGGACCTCTCCGGCGGTGTCATCTGAAATTCTTCAGACATCATCACATTGACCCACACATCCGGGTTGGATGTAATGACATCTACGATCTTGTCGAGGGTATCACCTTCGAATCCTTTTTTGTGGTAGATATCGCGGATTTCTTCGATCTCCACATCTGGTGCGAGATGGATGTGACGATATTCGCGCTCTCGTTCGCTGAGGTAGAGATCGTCATTGGCCAAGGTCGAAGTGTAGGCGACCGCGCCCATCGAGATGGATTCGGCAAAGGTCGCTGCGAGACCCGCCGCAATGACGATACGCGCGTCCGATGTAGCTGCGGCAACCCCCAGGATCACACCGAGCACATTGACCAATCCATCCTGCCCGCCGAGGATGATATCCGAGAGACGCGACTCGTGGCGGTGCGGGTCATGGTGATCGTGCAGGCGTACCTGTTCGATGAGTTTCCCGGCAGCAAGTTGGGGATTGGGTTGTGACATGGCTGACATCCCTTCGAGCTTCCTCAAATTAGAGGACTGCTTTTTTGAGTTCCACTGTTTTTTTTCCGGGCTCGCTACCTACATCGTCTCCACTGCGGATTGTGGAGAAGTTAAGCTTGAACCTCAGGAAGAATGATTCGAAGTATTTATACGAGAGTCCAGAAAGCAGAACAGCCAGGCCGACGCTCAATGGATAGATCACGAAGTTGTTCGCAACTCCAGCGAACATGGCGGCATTGACTCCCAGCACGATGCCGATCGGGTGATACATGTATAAACCGTACGATATTTTCCCCAAATACTTGAACGCGCCCGCCTCCAGGTTGAACGGGATGTTGGGATTCGATGCGAAATTCAGGATGATGATGCCGAAGAGTACGGCATATGTTTCCTTGTATAAATGCTCGATCCTGATCCCCTGACTCAGTATATAGGAAACCAGGATGAGTGATGTATAGAAGACTGCATTATTCCTGAAGACCTTTAGATATTTATTCTCCGAATGTAATAGGATGGCAAGGAAACCGCCGATGGCCATACAGTCGATGTTAAACAACGACCAGAAACCACTGATGTAATACTTGAAAGGCAGGAAATCTGTATGAGAGGACCACAACGCTCGCGCAATGAGGATATAGCCAACGATAATGAAGACCATCAGCGCGACCCTGTGTTTTCGGATGTTCTTCATCAACTGCGGCCAGATCAAATAGAACTGCTCCTCCGTTCCGATCGACCAGGTCTGGGAGGCGTAGGGGATGGTGCCTGCCACATACGGCAGGAGATTGGGTAGAAAGAGAGCGTAGAGCAGGATCTTTTGTCCAAAATGTCGGTAGACCACATCGAGCTCGGACCCCGGCAGTAGGAAAAATGGGATGTGCGGCAGGATCGCCAGGGCAAGAAAGCCAATGAAAAAATAGAGCGGCCAGATGCGCAGGATGCGGCGGATGTAAAAATCGCGCACATGGATCGTGCCGGTCTGCTTTTCCTCCTCGAGCATCAGGTAGGTGATCAGGAAGCCACTCAACACGAAGAACAGCACAACGCCCTGTTCACCGATGATCTGCACAAAACGTGAGTTCCAGTAGTTGGCGAGTCCGTACTCAGATTTGATCTGTTCCACGTGGTGGATGATGACCAGTAAAGCAGCGATGAACCTCAACCCGTTCAGGTTGGGAAAGTAGACGCGCTCCTTGAATTGTGCGGCTTGTTTTGGTTCCGGCATCGAGTGATTATTGGGAGCCGTTGATGGAGTATTTTCAGTGAACTGCACGTTGCAAGTATAGCACGGTGCCTATTGTTCCCTGTCGAGATTCATATCGTCCATCGAAATTTCATCTTCTGCAGGTTCAAGATGGGTGAACACGGTAACCACACCGCCCAGCGCAGTGCGGATTTCGGATTCGAAATCTTCAGCGATATGATGCGCATCGTGTACCGTCCACGCGCCAGGGACGAGGACATGCACGGAAATGAATCGACGTGCGGCTGCCTGACGGGTACGCAAAGCGTGGAAGTTAACGCCTCGTCGCCGGTATCGTTCCATGACTGTTTCGATCAGCGCCTGCTCCTCTTTGGAGAGTGCTGCATCCATCAATCCCATCACTGAGCGGCGAATCAACTGAATGCTGGTCCACACGATATTCAGCGCGACGATGATCGCCAGGATCGGATCCAGAATACCCCAACCGGTGATGCCAGCGACAGCCACGCCACCGATCACGCCGCCGGATGTCCATACGTCGGTCATCAGGTGATGCGCATCCGCTTCGAGAGCGATGGAACTGCGCTTGCGCCCTTGCTCCAGGAGGATACGGGCAACAGCGAAGTTGATCAACGAAGCGACAATGGAAACGGTAAGGCCGATCCCCAGATCCTGCAGTGGCTGTGGGTTGAGGATACGGTTCGCTGCAGCACTGATGATACCTGCTGCGGCGGTCAGAATTAACAACCCTTCGACCAGACTGGCAAAATACTCCGCTTTGCTATGCCCGTAGACATGGTCATCATCCGCCGGACGGGCAGCGATGGTGAGCATGATCAATGCCATGATCGCACCCGCAAGATTCACCAGCGACTCGATCGCATCGGACAGCAGACCAACCGACCCGGTCAATAAATAAGCGACCGATTTGAGCGTAATGGTGGCAACTGCAGCACCGATGGAAAGCCAGGCAAATCGTGTGAGTGAACCACGGTCTTCCATCATTTCCTTGTGTTCAGCTTGTTTATGTGGCATTGCTGGATATTACTCTCAGCCCATGGGATTGAGAATGGACAAAAGTCACGATTTAATTTCGTTTTGCCTCGCCCCCAAAAACAGAACTTCCAAAGCGCGACCAATGAATGGCTTTGGAAGTCCGAAATTACTTGGATGGTTAGGGAACCTAGGGACGTCCTGCTTGTCCCATGGAGTCAGCGGCTCCCACGCCGGCATCACTCAAGTCGAGCCCAATGTTCATCGTGCCTGTGAAACCGTTGGAGGTGTCGCCTTGCAGGCTGAGCAACAATTGTTCGCCACCACCGTTGAAAATGTTGTCGTTTGTATTGCGGGTATTGCGTTCACCTTTGCTGGCATACGGTTCCAGCGCGTAGACCTGATCGGTCAGATTGTCGTCGAAGAAGAACTGCGACGTGAATTGGTAGTCTTCGTCGTTCGCACCTTTAGTGCGGATCGTGAAATGAATGTGCACCGTACGCCCTGAATACCAACCGGGATAAATGGTCAGAAACTGCACACCGCCATTTGCATTCGTCAATTGATACCCGCGCAGGAATTTTTGTCCGCTGGTGTCAAATCCCTGATCGGATACGCCTGAGTACTGTCCCTGTGCATCACAGTGCCAGATATCTATTTGAGCGCCTTCGATGGGAGCACAACTTTCATTGCCCACACTGGCAACATTGATATTCAGAGTCAGCGGTATGCCTTTCCTGATGGAGTTGTCGGATGGTTCCGAACGGATATCAGAACGGTTGAGCTGTCCATCTACAAAATAAGGTCCGATTGTGAGTTCAGGCCGAACGATACAATCCAATGCTGCGCCGATTGTTGGCATTGAGACGGATGTTGGTACCAACGTATTCGTCACTTCGGGCGCTGCACAGGAGACGAGGAAGGCTGCACCGCCCATCCCCAATAGTTTAAGCGCATCCCTGCGGCTGAGGATTTGTCCGATCGGTTTATCGTCGTTGTCCATGGTTGTCTCCTATTTATAAAGAATTGTCCGTAAAGAATACAGTATAGGCGGTAGGAAGTGGTGAAAAAATTGTGCAAATAATATGAAGAAATGAAATTGTGGATATGAGGTTGAAACCCTGTAACCATCTGCGTAATGCCCTTTTGCCGTGTAAGACAATTGCTGTGATTGTTGTCTCATGCTTGGTATCTATTTCCATTGGTAAGCATGCATAAAAAATCATATCGGTCGAAAGGTCTTAGTGAGTATGAGTGTTGAATCTGTTTCTGTGAACAAACCTGCTGGGTTGGAGCAAAAGTGGAAGGTGCTGATCTCGGTCATGTTCGGCATCTTCATGATCATCCTCGACTCCACCATTGTCAATATTTCCTTCCAAACCCTGCGCCGAGAGTTCGGTGCCACCCTTGCCGACGCGCAGTGGGTGCTAAGTATCTATGTCTTATCGTTGGGTGTGACAACCCCAGTCTCTGGATATCTGGCGGATCGCTTCGGGATTAAGCGCATTTACCTGCTGGGACTCGGCATCTTCGTCTTCGGTTCCTTTCTGTGCGGGTTGGCTCCCTCGCTTGGATGGTTGATCGCCGCCCGCGCCTTGCAGGGATTTGGCGGCGGTATTGCCCAGCCGCTTGGCCCTGCGCAACTATACCGGGCCTTCCCTCCCGAAGAGCAGGGGACGGCGCTGGGTTACTTTGGCATTGCCCTCGTCTTTGCTCCTGCTCTCGGCCCGATCCTCGGTGGCTGGCTCGTGGATATCAACCTCTGGCGCTTGATCTTCTTCATCAACATTCCGATCGGCATCCTGGGTGTCATTCTAGGGTCGCGTTTCCTGCTCGATTTTCAAGTGGAGAAAAAACCATCCTTTGACCCGCTTGGTCTCATTACCGCAGTGATCGGTTTTGGTGCCGTGCTGTACGCAGCCAGCATTGCTGAGACCAGCGGCTGGACGGGTTCCTCCACGCTCATGTATTTTGGTATCGGTGTCGGCGCCCTGCTCCTGCATGTTCTCATCGAACTCTATGTGGCAAAGGACCCAATGACTCACCTTCGTCTACTTGCTAATCCTACCTTCCTTAACGCAGCCCTTGTCGGTTATGTGGCCACGGTTGCATTATTCGGCGCGGAATTTTTGATGCCGGTCTATCTACAGGCCTTCCGCGGCCGCACTGCATTGGAGGCGGGGTTCATCCTGCTTGCGGTGGCTGTCACATCGGGTATTGCCACTCCGCTTGCCGGACGTATCTATGACAAGATCGGTCCGCGCATGAATCTGATCGTTGGGTTTTCGATCCTGTGTTTCAACACCTGGCAGCTTTCCAAGCTCGAAGGGAATACGCCGATCTCCTATATCATTTTCCTGCTCGCCGTGCGCGGGTTGGCTGTTGGACTGACTTTGCAAACATCCTTTGTGGCGGCATTGAGCAGTGTTCCGCTGCACGTTTTGCCGCGCGGTTCTTCGTTGTTGAACAGCACTCGCTTTGTGGTGCAGGCCGTCTCGGTGGCGGCGTTGGCAACGATTTTCAGTTCATCCATCCCGGCGGAGATCCGTACCCAACAGGATAAGATGCAAGAAGCACAGCTTGCTTCGTCTGCCCGGTTTGGCGTTTGTGAGACTCCCGGTGTCAAAACAGCGGATAATCTTCCGCCTGGAGTCGGTGCACAACTTGCTGCCCTGCCGAGTTCTCAAGCTGACGCGGCCAAGTCCAAGATTGTATCCACTTTGCAGGTTGCATGTGACCAAAGCGTGAATGGATTCGAGAACGCTTATCGCCTGACCTTCTTTGCATCCATTGGGGCATTGATCGTTGGTGCCTTCCTGCCCGGCTGGCCTGGCAAATGGAGCGGACGTGGCTCAATGCAAGCTCCGACCGCCGGAGGACATTAGCAATCGTCCCAATGAATACGGAAATCAATAGCGGAGGTGGTTTACCTCCGCTGTTATTATTCTCCATTTACGGTGCAACAATCAACTTCACTTCCGGTTCCGGGCGTGGCGCAGCAGCGCCTGTGCCGAAAAGCTGAACTGCTTGATAAACGCACCAGGCCCAAAACGAGGACATACCATCTTCCAGGCATATCTCCCGCAGAATCTCATCTGCCCGTTTCCGATGTTTTTTGTAGTCCAGCGCACTCAAACGCATCAATTGGTACAACGCATCATGGATGAGGGAACCGCGCATAAAATCTGGTGTGTCGACGGTAGGGCCGCTGGGACCATCCCACGCATATGCCTTTCGAATGGTGAGAAGTCCGTCTCTTGAAAGTGAAATAAAACTGAACACCAGATCTTGCTCTGGTTTGATATCGATCTGGACAATGTATTCATCCATTAACTGATATTTGTAGGATCTCAAGTTCCGATAGACAATTTTGTCCATCTGTCTCCTCCTTCCTTGCCATTAAAAGGTCACGCTTCCATTAGTATAGGACACGGAGGGACGGAATACAATCCCCTGTATAGAAATTCAAAACATGTCATTCTCCCAAAGCGACATCCTTTCAGGAGAATGATACACTGATTATTTAATGTGAAGCACCATTCTTGAAGCCAAGTATCTTATTAATAGTTGTCACTAATTTCTTCAAGTTTACGGGTTTGCTCATGTATTCATTTGCGCCTGCATCGATGCAACGCTCCCGGTCGCCAGGCATGGCCAGGGCGGTCAGAGCAATGATCGGCGTGGATGTGAAGCGGGGATTCTTCCGCAGGCGGCGCAGCGCCTCCAGTCCATCCATCGAGGGCATCTGGATATCCATCAGGATGATATCCGGGTTGATCTCCTCTGCTTTGGCGATCGCCTCCCAGCCGTCATGTGCGATCTCAACCTTGTATTCATAACTCTCCAGATATTCACCAACGGTCAGGATGTTCGCCATGTTATCTTCTGCCAGAAGAACGACAGGGCGATGCTGTTCGGATGCGTCCTTGGGCGTTGAACTGGATGGGGTGGGGGATGGTGTGTGTTCCGATACGGAGGTTTGTACCTGCTCTGCCAGCTTTTTTTGCCACGGCAGGTTGACTATAAATCGGCTGCCCTTGCTCGGTTCGCTTTCCACCGAGACGCTGCCGCCGTGCAAGTCGGTCAGTTTTTGAACGATCACCAATCCCAACCCTGATCCTTCGAACTCGCGGTTGAGTTTGCTGTCAACCTGTGAAAAGGGTTGGAATAATTTTGACAAATCATCGAGGGCGATCCCGATCCCGTTGTCTATCACTGAAAACTGTACAAGATCCAATTCTACATCGGCATGGACCTGCAAGGTCACCTGTCCGTGCTCTGGTGTGAATTTAACCGCATTCGTCAACAAGTTGACGAGGATCTGCTTCAAACGCCGCGGGTCGGCGTACAGATTGGAGATCGCCGTATCCTCCACGTAGTCCAGGTGAATGGATTTCATCGTTGCCTGCTGCCTGACGAACGATAGGCTGGATCGACATAATGCGTCTACAGCAACGGCTTGTGGGTAATAATCCAGTTTGCCTGCCTCGATCTTGGACAGGTCAAGCACATCATTGATCAATTCAAGCAGGTGGTGTCCGCTGGATTCGATGATCTGCAGGGATCTTTGTTGCGCTTCGCTAAGCGGATCACGCCGTTGTTCGAGGAGTGATTCGGCCAATCCTAAAATGCTGTTGAGGGGAGTGCGCAACTCGTGGCTCATGTTGGCCAGGAATTCATCCTTGGCACGGTTGGCATGTTCGAGTTCAAGGTTGGTCTTGTTCAATTCCATGGTGCGTTCTGCCACACGTCGCTCCAGTTGCTGATTCTGGCGCTGCAGTTGCTCCCATAGGTGAGCATTATCCACTGCAATGGCGGCTTGACCGGCAAGTGTGCCCAGAAAATCGAGCCAGTCGCTATCGCGTGTCACATTGGTACGGTGATAGACCTCGAACACACCCAGCACCTGTCCTTTGACGATGAGCGGCATGGCATGATAGTTGACGAACCCTTCGCTCTTCAGCAGGCGTGCCTGGTGCAGGTTTTGATTCGCATCCTTAAAATTAGAGACCTGGATTGCTCGTCGTTCGAGCACGGCCCGGCCGGCATGGGTCTGGTCGAGTTTGATGATTTCATCATCCAGGGTTTGAGTGCGGAAACCTTGCATCGATGCGTACCGGAACGAGCTGGTCACGGAATTAAGCAACAGGACGGCCACGGCATCTACCGACAGAAGTTTCACTGCTTGAAGCAACAGCAGGTGCAAGCTCACACGCAGGTCAAAAGTGGATGTGATGGCCTGGTCGATCTCTCGCAGGGCGTTCAGTCGCTTCAGTTGATTCTGGATCTTTTCCTGTGACTGCTTTCGTTCGGTATTATCCACACCTATACCGATCAGGCATGTCTTCCCCATACTTTGGAACGACCGTCCGGTGAAGTAATAGGGTGTGCGTGTGCCATCTTTGGAAAGGAGATTTGCCTCCACCGTTGAACTGCCTTCCTTGAAGGCCTCTTCGATCCGTTCTGCCATGAGTTCCTGCTCTGTCCCACTAAAAAAATCCAGAGGATGCATGCGGGCGATCTCATCCCCGTTGTATCCCGACACGGTTTCAAAATTTGTGTTCCACCGCAGGAACTTTCGATCCTGGTCATACATGTAGAAG
>CAZKSG010000161.1:0-9941 GCA_964555335.1 uncultured Anaerolinea sp. | reverse complement strand
GAACACACAGATGTTCAAGGGTCAACTTGAAATGAGTGACCTGGGCTATATCAAGATCAACGACCGCATGGAGACGAGCATCCCCGGCGTTTTCGCGGCGGGCGAGGCGGCCGATCCGCATTTTCGGCAGGTGGTCACCTCGGCGGGGATGGGCGCGGCAGCCGCCATTCAGGCGACGCGTTTCCTCGAGGCAGACGAAGGCTAGATGCCGGAGTGAATCGTGAAGGGCTTCCTCGCTTTGAGGAAGCCCTTTTTTGTCCAATTTCTCGAAAAAGTGACATTTTGTACTGTTATCCCCATGACGATTGGGATAAAATTTCCTTAATACCGCTGGTTGTATAAAGAATTGAATTTGCCAAAGAATTCAAGCCCACAATCCCACTGTGCTTTGGTCATTTATACGGCCTGCGTACCATTCTGGAGGAGTCATGAACAAGATTTCGATCATCGGTGCCGGGATGACCGGCGCCACCGCTGCACACTGGCTCGCTGAACGTGAACTGGCGGATATTGTCCTTGTGGATGTGGTGGAGGGAATGCCCCAAGGGAAAGCGCTCGATATGCTGGAAGCCATGCCCATCATCGCCAAAGATGTGGAGATCGTTGGATCGAACGATTATGCGGCAACCCAAGACTCAGACATTATCATCATCACGGCCGGTCTGGCCCGCAAGCCAGGCATGAGCCGTGATGACTTGTTAACCAAGAATGCTGAGATCGTGGGCGTTGCGGCGACCGAAACGTTGAAGTATTCACCCAATGCCATCTACATCGTGTTGACGAACCCGCTCGACACGATGGCCTATCTCACCATGAAAAAGACCGGGCTGCCGCGCGAACGCGTCATCGGCCAGGCAGGGATTTTGGACTCAGCCCGCATGCGTGCGTTCGTGGCGATGGAAACCGGTGTGAGCGTGGAGAACATCGACTGCTACGTGTTGGGCGGACACGGCGACGAGATGGTGCCTCTCACGCGTCATTCGAATATCGCAGGCATCCCGTTAAATGAATATATTCCCACCGACAAGCTGGAAGCGATCGTCAACCGTACGCGCAAGGGCGGCGGCGAGATCGTCAATTTGCTCAAGACCGGCTCTGCCTATTACGCGCCGTCCATGGCTTGTACGCAGATGGCAGAAGCCATTCTGAAGAACAAGCATCTCATCGTTCCCTGTGCGGCCTATATGAACGGCGAATATGGCTTGAACGATATGTACTTCGGCGTCCCGGTGATGCTCGGGCGCACCGGAATGGAAAAGATCATCGAATACAAGTTTAACGATGAAGAAAAGGCGATGTTCGAGAAATCGGCCGCCTCTGTGAAGGAAACCCACGAAGCTTTGAAGAAGCTGGTGACACTTTAAGATGTCGTTGCCCCGCCTGCTTTCGGCGGGGTTGCGACTTGCGGGAAGCAATCTCCGCTTAAACGGATAGGCCTTATCGACGAGCTATGTCCATTTAAAAGGAGATTGCGTCGGGCTAACGCCCCCGCAACACTTGCACCTGCATGCAAGTGCAGGTGTGACATAGACATTCAAAAAGGAGCAACCATGATTCTGCACGAGAAACTTTCTGCACAGATACCTGCATGGCGTGAACGGATCAAGACGCTTGCCAAGGAACACGGCGAAGTCAAAGTGGACGAAGTGACGGTGGGGCAGGTCATCGGCGGCATGCGCGATATCAAGTCCCTGCTCACCGATGTCTCCTTTGTAGACCCGGCGCACGGAATTTTGTTCCGCGGCATGCCGATCCCTGAACTGCTCAAGAAACTGCCCAAAGCCCGTGGCGGCAAGATGCCATTGGTGGGTGGCCTGTATTACCTGCTCATGATCGGCGAAGTGCCCACCAAGGAACAGGCGATGGAAGTGGAAGCCGAGTGGGCCGATCGCGCCAGCGTCCCCGACTACGTCTACAAGATGATTAAGACCATGCCGAAAGAGACTCACCCGATGACTCTCCTCTCTCAGGCAGTGTTGGCCTTACAGAATGAATCCGCCTTTGCCGCGAAGTATCACTCAATGAAGAAGGATCAATACTGGGAAGCGGCCCTGGAGGATAGCCTAAATCTCACCGCCAAGCTCCCGATCATTGCCGCCTATATCTACCGCATGAAATACTTCGGCGAAACATCCAAGCCGAAATACAACCCCAAACAGGATTACGGCTTGAACTTTGCCCGCATGATGAAAGTGGCAGATAAGAAGGGTTATGCCGAACTCGCCCGCCTGTATTTCATTTTGCACAGCGATCACGAATCTGGCAATGTCTCGGCGCACACGATGCACCTGGTGGGTTCGGCGCTCTCCGACCCATATCTATCCTTCTCTGCCGCGTTGAACGGCCTCGCCGGCCCACTGCATGGGTTGGCGAATCAGGAATGTCTCGGTTGGTTGATCGACGTGAAGAACAAATTCGGTGGCGTTCCCAGCCGCGATGAACTCTACAAGTTCTCATGGGATACGCTCAATGGCGGGCACGTCATCCCCGGCTACGGGCATGCCGTCCTGCGTGTCCCTGATCCGCGTTACATGGCGCAAATGGAATTTGCCAAGAAGCGCTTCCCCGATGATGAGCTGGTCCGTCTCGCGGATATGGTCTTCGACGTGGTCCCGCAAGTGTTGAAGGAACAGGGCAAGGCCAAGAACCCCGCCCCGAATGTGGATGCCATCAGCGGCACGCTGCAGTATTACTACGGCGTGCGCGATTTCGATTTCTATACGGTGTTGTTCGGTGTCGGTCGTGCGCTCGGCGTAACCGCTAACTACATCTGGGCGCGCGCGTTGGGTATGCCCATCGAACGCCCGAAATCACTGACCACCAAGATGGTCGAAGACATCGTTGCCAAAGCGGCACAGCCTGCACAGTAAAAAATTCCGGAGCCGATAAGGCTCCGGTTTTTTATTTAAGCGGAAGGTCGATGGTGAAGGTCGTTCCTTTTCCCACGTCACTTTGCACGTCAATCGTCCCACCGTGAGCGAGGATGAGTTGCTTCGTGATCGCCAGCCCCAGCCCGCTGTGACTCCGTTCACTGCGTGACTTGTCGCCGCGCCAGAAACGATCGAAGATGAAGGGAAGATCTTCGGATGCAATTCCCGCGCCCGTATCGTTGACCCGGATCCGCACGGCTCTTTCCACGCCGGCAATTGATTCCGTCTCGATGGAAATTGTCCCGCCTTCTGGCGTGTGACGTAGCGCGTTCATGACCAGATTGGATAACACTTGATTGAGCCGGTCATAATCGGCGTTCAGCTCTTCACTTGGATTCATCATGCTGGTTCTTAATTCAATTCGCTGAGCTTCGGCCTGAGCTGAAAAACTGGAGACAATATCCTGTATCAGGTCGGCGAGCCGGAAGCGGGTGGAATGCAGCGGAAGTTGTCCCGCCTCGGCGAGGGATAGTGTCTGCAGGTCGTTCACGAGTCGATTGAGCAATTTGACTTCATCCAGCGTGCTGTTGATCTGTTCAGAAGACGGTTCATACACTCCGTCGATCATGCCTTCAAGGTTTCCCTGAATAATGTGCAGAGGTGTACGCAGTTCGTGAGCAATATCTGCAGTGAGGTTGCGGCGCTGCCGGTCGGATCGCTCCAGATCACTGACCATTTTATTGAAGCGTTTGCTCAGATCGCTGTACATGTCCGAATTTTTTTCCGGCACGCGCACCGAGAGATCGCCTTCTGCCACGGCGTCAATGGCGTTGAATATCTCTTCCATTGGTTTGCCATAGCGATTCCATAAATTGAAGAGGATGAAGAGGATGAGGACGATAAAGATGATAGGGGCACCGCATACCAAAAGCCAAATGTTTCGGATGCCTGAGTATTCTGAAAAAAGCCAGTACAACAGTGCGGCGGCGCCTGCGATAAAAAGAAGGAGGAACAAGACGGTTAGCGCAAAAAAAATAAAACGGTTGGTTCTGCGTCTTGGCGAAGGGGATGAATCGTTGGACATGTGTGAATGGAGAATGTCGATTAATGTTCTATGAATCGATAACCAACGCCGTAGACCGTTTCGATCATGGGCTCACCGGAAGCATTTTCGAGCTTCCTGCGCAGGTTTTTGACATGTGAATCCACGCTGCGGTCTGTGCTGGAGGCGGCGCCATGCAGGTTATCCAGCAGTTGTTCACGGGTGATGGTTTGACCGGGGCGGCCGGCAAGGATGTGGAGCAGTTTGAACTCGTTGGGCGTGAGTTTGACGGGAGCGCCGTTGTATGAAACGGAGTATTTCTGCGTATCGATTTCGAGCCCGTTGGCACGGATGACGACTGGCATCCTGATATCGCCGCTTGTCCGCCGCAACAGCGCTCTCACACGCGCCACCAATGCCCGCGGCGAGAACGGCTTGACGATGTAATCATCTGCTCCGATCTCAAGGCCGGTGACCTGGTCGATCTCCTCGGATAGGGCGGTGAGCATGATGATGGGTATGTCGCTTTCGCGGCGCAGGATGCGGCAGACTTCGCGTCCGTCAATCTGTGGGAGCATCAGGTCGAGGATGACAAGGTCTGGCTTGTCGCGGCGGGCAATTGCCAGTGCTGTTTGACCGTCGCCCGCAGTGAGGACGCGGAGCCCATTCTTCTCCAGATAGTCACGGGCGAGGCGGGCGACCTTGGGTTCGTCATCAACGACGAGGATAAGCTGCGACATGAGCGGAGTATAAAGGAGAAATCGGTGAGTGGGGAATGGTGTCAGGCAAATTCGTTTAAGGAACCTGCCTGACACCGCCTCGATGAAATTATGCGATGCTGACTTGTAATCGGCTCGATTCGTTCCATTGTTCCACGTTCACGCCTTTGGCAAGGAGCCACACAATCTGTGCTGCACTCCCTACGAGACCAAGGAGCAGAACGTAGATGAATACTTGATTTCCAAGCGGAGGGTATAAGGAGGTCAGCCAACCCAAACCTCCCGCCATGGATAGCACTCCCAAAATTCGGGGCAGGAACGTAGACCTGAAGATTAGATATCCGTTCAAGAACGTGGAAAATCCGAAGAATGCCAGTGCCATTCCTGCCGCCTGACTATTCACATTGAGCAACAGGAGAGCCAACGACTGCAATTGCTCGGCGCTAAATACGCTTAGGTAAGCGGGCGCTCCCAGGACAAGTAACGGGGCAATATAGAAGAGGCGACTCAATGTTTTGATGGTGCAGCCGATCAGACCAAAGACCAGCGCAAGCAATGCGATATTTCTGTTAACAGGCTTGAGCAGAATATAAAAGAATACCGCCTGAGCGATCTGGCAGGCCATTTCGATCAGGTAGACCGTAAACCCCAATTGAAACAAATCTTTGTGTGCCAGAATATTATTCGCCGTAGCAGCAGCGTCACCATCTACGACAAGCCTGCCACTGATGCCCATCTGGGCGATGATGCCCGCAACGATGACGACCAGATACAGCAGCGCAGCAGTTCGCGCATACAGTTGTGGCGATATAGTGGCATGAGTTTTCATCTGACATTCTCCATTTCTTTTGTGATTTCAACAACGATCTTTCCTTTGGCATGACCCGTCCCTAGATAGCGCATGGCTTCGCAAATCCGGTCCATTGGATAGACACGTTCTACAACCGTTTTGATCTGTCCACGTTCGAACATCTCTTTCAGGGTCATGAAATCCTTGCGATTGAAATTCGCCACGAAGAAGACTGTTTTCTGACTGGCGCGAAATGATGCAACTCGCAATTGGATGATGTGACTCAGCGGCCCGATGATGCGATTGGACTTGGGTCCGCCGATGATGACCAGGATTCCCTGCGGCTTCAGTACACGTTTGTATTCCCGCCAGGAGCGACTCCCTGCGATATCCAATAACAGGTCGTACTGTTCTCCGTTCCTGGTGAAGTCTTCGCGGGTATAGTCAATAACATGATCTGCACCCAGTGAACGGACCAAATTCACATTTCCTGTGCTGCACACAGCGGTCACTTCGGCGCCAAGCGCCTTTGCAATCTGCACGGCAAAGGTGCCAACGCCCCCCGATGCGCCATTGATCAGCACTTTTTGTCCTGCTTTCAACTTCCCATGATCGCGGAGTCCTTGCAGGGCGGTGATCGCTGCTGTGGCGGCTCCACCTGCCTCTTCGAAGGTGGTGTTGACAGGTTTGGGAGCAATATTCTCGCGGACGCAGACGTATTCGGCAAATGCTCCGTGACGTCCGCCAAAGACTTTGTCTCCGGGCTTATATTCTTTCACATTCCGGCCAACCGTTTCCACCACGCCGGCGTAATCAGACCCTAACCTTGGGTCCTTCGGTTTGATGAATCCACCGCCGATTCGTGCAATGAACAGGCCTGTCATGCCATACCATTGCACGGGGTTCACAGATGAGGCGTGAACTCTTACCAATACTTCGTCATCGCCAGGGGTTGGCTTTTCGATTTCACCAAGGGTCAACACTTCGGGTGGACCATAGGATGTGTGAACAACAGCTTTCATGGAACGTTCTCCTCTTACTGGATTTTTCCAAGGGTATCAATCCTTTGTGGAGGAAATATGGAGGAGTCCGTCAGGGTTTGTAGAAAAAAAGAGACCCCAAAGGGCTTTCTTGGAGTCTCTGTCTTTCAGGTATGGATCTTACGTTTTGGGGTGATCGTCATCCATGATCTCGAACTTGACGAGCCTTACGATGCGGGCCTGTTCACGCAGATACCAGGGGACGATCTGCTTCGCATGTTCCAGGTTTTCTGCTTCGACAATCGCCCAGCCGGTGTGATCGTTATCTTTGCAGCCCCACTCAAAGTGGTGGAGATACCCGGCTGCGTTCAGGTCGTGGATCACCTGGTCACATTTTTCGGGCGGATGCGGCGATTCGATCATATAGCGGTTCATCATCACCTCGACATGTCTAAAAGCGGATAACAACTGTCTGGATTATACGCCCGTCGAGACTTGAATTTCAACCGGTAATTCGACCTTTAGTTCCAGTGGGGGCGCTCCCTGCCCGCATAACTTGTCGATCAGAAAGGCGTAATCCAGCGCAACTTCCTTTAGGAAATCGTAGCGTCCGCTGGCGCCGGCGTGACCGGAGGCATAGTTTGTGTGCAACACCAATAGGTTGTGATCTGTCTTCATTTCACGCAGTTTGGCAACAAACTTGGCCGGCTCCCAATACGCCACGCGCGGGTCGTTCAGCCCGGTGGTGACGAGCATGTGTGGATACTCGGTGGCGCGAATGTTGTCATAAGGCGAATACGACATCATATATTTATAGTATTCAGACTCCCCCGGGTTGCCCCATTCATCATATTCGAGCGTGGTCAGTGGGATGGTGGGGTCGCTCATGGTGGTGACAACGTCTGTGAAGGCGACCTTGGCGATGACCGCTTTGAAGAGATCGGGTCGCATCGTGAGACATGCGGTGACGAGCAATCCGCCAGCCGAGCCGCCTTCGATGGCGAGTTTTTCTTTGGAGGTGAACCCTTCGTTGATGAGGTGTTCAGCGCAGGCAATGAGATCGGTGAACGAGTTCTTTTTGTTGAACAGCTTGCCATCTTCGTACCAGGCACGTCCCATATCCGAGCCGCCGCGGATGTGCCCAATGGCGAAGACAAAGCCCCGGTCGAGAAGCGAGAGCCGCCGTGAATTGAAGTCGGCGTCGATGGATGCGCCATAGGCTCCGTATGCGTACATCAGCAGCGGGTTGTTCCCATCCCGTGCCAATCCCTTTTTATAGACGAGAGAGATCGGTATGCGTTTCCCATCTGTAGCGGTGGCGAAGATGCGTTCTGAAACATACTGTGATGCATCGTACCCGCTGGGTATCTCCTCCTGCTTGAGTACCTGCCATTCACCGGTATCCATGTGGTAATCAACCACTGACGGCGGTGTGACCAGCGACGAATAGCGGAAGCGCAGTATCTTCGTCTCGTACTGCGAGTTCGCTTCCCAATCCACACTGTAGGCAGGCTCGGGGAAATTCACGTAGTGCACATCGGTCACTGCATCGGCAGCGCTGATGCGGATCTGGCGGAGTCCGTTCCGGCGTTCGTACAGAACGAGATGATCCTTGAACGTCTCGACCCAATCGATCAGCACGTCTTCGCGGTGGGGGAGAACTTCCTGCCAATGCTCGATCTCGGGACGTTCCACTGTAGCCTTCATCAAGCGGAAGTTCCTCGCCTGATGATTCGTGACGATAAAGAAGCATCCATTGTGATGCGCGGCCATGTATTCCACACCGTCTTTGCGCGGCGATAGAATTCGCAGTTCACCTTGCGGGTCATCGGCGGAAAGGAAGCGCATCTCAGTGGTGTTCGTGCTTTGGTGATGAACAAAGAGAAAAGCGTTATCGCGCGATTTCTGGATGTGCAACGAATAAGACTCATTGTCATCCTGCACGATCAACACATCCTGCGCCGGGTCTGCCCCGATCTTGTGCCGCCAGACCTTGTCTGGGCGTTGCGCCGCGTCGAGCGTGAGGTAGAAGATCGTCTGGCTGTCATTCGCCCACTCCACGCCTGTGCGGAAGTAGACACTGCTATAGGTGTTGGGAATCGCTTCGGGGTAGGTGACTTGAGCCGTCAGGTCTTTGATGTAGATCGTGTACACCTCCGCACCTTCCACATCCAGCGAGTAGGCAAGCTTGTTCCCATCCGGGCTGACGGTGATGGCGCCCACGCTGCAGAACAAGCCTCCCTCAGCGAGTTGATTTTGGTTGAGCAAGATTTCTTCGGGATTTTCCAATGACTGGAACTTGCGGCAATAAATGGGATACTGACATCCCTCTTCAGTACGGATGTAATAAAAGTACTCGCCTCGTTTTTCAGGGACGGAGGAATCCGTTTCCTTGAGCCGTCCCTTCATCTCAGCGAAGAGGGACTCCTGCAAGGGTTTGATGTGACCCAGCGCTTGCTCAAGGTACTCACTCTCTGCGTGTAGGTACTTGAGCACTTCAGGGTCGTGGCGGTCTCGCATCCAGTAATAATTGTCTACGCGGGTCTCGCCATGTTGGGTGATCGGGTGGGGGCGTTTGGGCGCCACAGGGATGGATAACATTATTAACCTCTCAAAATAGTGTACAGGCCGGGTAAAAGTATGAAGTTTGGGGGCTACAAAAGGAAAATTGGTGACGGGAATCATAGCCGCAGAGTGGACAGATTCCCTGGGCAGCAATGGTCTTGCTCTGGTTTTGCAATTTTCAGCCGAAGCCGTAGGACGGGGGCAAGCGGCATTATAACAGACCCACATTAAAGCCACGGGTAGACCGAGGAGAGGAAGAATGAAGGACGGATGTATAATGGATGATGGATATAGCCAGGATACAGCTACCATACAGCCAGAATACAATTATCCTTTGATATGGACGGACTATCTGCGGTAGACGACCCTGCAATGAACGAGGAGTGAACATGGCGAAAGTTCGTGATAATCTGTTGGTGCAGGGGTTGAGCGGCAAGTTCGGCGATCAGATCGTTTTTCGGCACCTGCGCGATGGGCGGACGATTGTCTGCAAAAAGCCCGATTTCAGCCGACGCAAACTGAGCAGGGAGCAAAAGAAGCATCATCAGCGGTTCAAGGAAGCTGCCGCGTATGCACGCTCTGCTGCCGAGGCAAACCCCATGTACGCACAACTTGCCGCCGGGACGATGAAGAATGCCTACAATATTGCCCTCGGTGACTGGTTCAACCCACCGGTGATCCGTAGCCTGGAAAGACGCGGCAGGTCCATTCGCATTCTGGCCACTGATGATGTGATGGTGACAGGTATACGAGTGACGATATTGGACAAGAAGGGGAGCGTACTGGAAACGGGAGAGGCGGTGAAGGGAAAGAGCGACTGGTGGGACTATGTGCCTGCTACCGAAGGCACAATACGAGTGGAAGCACGAGATTTGCCGGGGAATAAAGTGCAGAGGGAATTTGCGGATGGTGAATAACTACAAGTTATCTCAAAAATGTCACCCTCCCGAAGGGACGGCGCCTCGGGACGCTGTG
>CAZKSG010000160.1:0-10065 GCA_964555335.1 uncultured Anaerolinea sp. | reverse complement strand
GCTTTCCAATTGTCCCAAACCGAGAAGGAGAAACAAAATGAACAGCCAGAATCAAGGTATGGACATGGGTTTCACCCAGGAGATCATCCCGGAATGTCATCACATTTGCCTGATCTACGATAACGAAGATGAACGCAAGAAAATTGTTTCCGCCTACCTGGCAGCGGGTATCAGGGCAGGGGAGATCGTCCGGTATGCCACAGACACGATTGATCCAGATGAGATCCGCGCCTGGCTCTCAGAAAAAGGCGTGGAAACCAGCGAAAACAACGCTTTCCGCATTATGAGGGTCGAAGATGCGTATTATCCGAGCGGAAGTTTCATCCCGCAACAGATACTTGATAACGCAACATCACGCTATGACATGGCAAAACAGGCTGGTTTTGCGGGTTCACGAATTGCCGCTGACATGAGCTGGGCTTTGAAGGATATACCTGGCGCTGACCGTTTGCTGGAATACGAAGTTGGACTCAACAAGATCCAAAATGACTTCCCGCGTGTAGGGATGTGCCAATATGATGCCCGCCTGTTCGATGGAGCATTGTTATTCAAGGTACTCCAGGTCCATCCTTATATGATCGCACAGGGACAAATCGTTCGAAACCCGTTTTACATCAAACCGGAGGAGTTCGAAACGAAATCTAATAGCAGCGCCTAAAACCTTCCAAAACGTGTTGGGTTAATCTCCGTAATACAACATATTCTTCTCACCCATGTTCAAAACAGGCCAGTCAAATGAGTGAAAAAAAATCCAGAAAAAAAGAATTTGAAAAGTATCACGGGGGAAAGGAACCGCAGGAGATCGACCCGCACGTTCTGGGACGCATTCTGGCAGCGCAAAATGTGATATTCGCCCTGCCAAATGCCACCCGCATCGCTGAGTTCTATTCTCAAACATTGCTTTCGATACCGGGTATCACCGCCTGCCGGGTTTGCCTGGCAGATGAGTCGGCCCAGGCGGGGGAGATGGAAAATGCCCCCTGTGCAAAGTGTGAAGCCTCGCGCAGAGGAAGCAATCCAGGCATTGTCACCCCGGCAGACCCGGATTTCAAATGTGATCTAATCAACCAGCCTGACATGCAAGTGATTGCCATCGATTCCTATCAGCATCACTTCGGTTTCTTTGTTTTTAAGATCGACCATACTGCCAACTTTGGCACCTATCAACCTTTCATTAATAACCTGTCGAACTATGTGGCGATCACATTCGAAAATCGACTGCAGAAGGAACTCCTCCAAACAGCGCACCATGACTTGGAACGCAGGGTGGAGGAACGTACCCACGACCTCACTGCTGCAAACGAAGGTCTGCAGCGCGAAATCGCGGAACGTCAGCGGACAGAAAAAGCCCTGCGTGAAAGTGAAGAGCAGGTCAGACATTTATTCGATGCTTCTCCAGTGGCAATGGTCCTTTCGCGAGGGGATGATGAACGTGTGGAATGGGTCAATGGTAAATTCATCGAGTTATTTGGCTACACCCTCGAAGATATGCCAGATGTTGAACACTGGTGGCCGCTGGCATATCCAGATGGGAAATATCGGGAGGAAATCAAAACCGGGTGGAATAAAAGGGTTGAAAAAGCCATGCAGGATGGAACCCAGATCGCTCCGATGGAAGCGACTGTCAGATGTAAGGATGGTTCGAATCGCCATATCGAATTTCGCCTGTCATCCATCGGTCAAAAACATCTTGTCACGTTTGTCGATCTCACAGAACGAAAGAGGGTAGAGGAGGAGTTACAACAAAATCGTGAGGTGGCACTGCGATTCTCCGAGCAGTTGACGGTATTGCAGGAGGTCACCAACGAATTGTCCAAATCCGTATCTTTCGATGACTTATGCCTGCAGGCTGTTCAGTTGGGACGTTCACGCCTGGGGTTTGATCGTGTGAGCATCTGGTTCATCGAAGAGCAGCAGGGCATTATGCGTGGTTCGTTTGGCACGGATGAGCGCGGTGAGTTGAGGGATGAGCGGAATGCGCAAGTCGAGTTCAGACACGAAGGGTTGGCCTGGCTCCTTTTTTCTCACAAGGACCAAATGGCCTTGGTTGAGCACCGTCCTTTGTACGACCACCTGGGCCGGGAGGTTGGCATAGGCGACAATGCCATGGCTGGTCTTTGGAATGGCGACAAGGTGATCGGCGTTATGTCTGTGGATAATCTTTTCAAGCGTCAACCCATCAACGAACACCAGCTCAATGTTCTGCGGTTGTATGCTTCCGCATTGGGGCATCTCATCCCACGTAAGAAAGCCGAAGAAGAACTGCAAAAGACCAACGATCTTTTGCGCACCATCATCGAGGCCGCTCCAACAGCCATCATCGGTCTGGATCTGGATGGCAAGGTGGAGAATGTCTGGAATCCGGCCGCTGAAAAGATGCTTGGCTGGAGCGCCCAGGAGGCGATCGGCAATTCCCTTCTCAGTGTGTTCATTGAAAGAGAAGATGAATTCCGAAGGTTCCGCGAATGGATACGCAGCGGAAAGTCGCTGAATGGTGTGGAAATTCGAAGGCAAAGACGGGATGGTACATCCGTTGACTACAGCATCTATACCTCGCCTCTCCACGAACCGGATGGGAAAATTATCGGCAATATTGCTGTGTTGGTGGATATAACCGGCCGAAAACAGATGGAGGAAGCGCTGGTTGCACGAGAGCGCGAATTCCGCAATTTGGCTGAGAACAGCCCGGACAATATCGCCCGGTACGATAGTAATTGCCGGACGATCTATGCAAACCCCACCCTGGAGAAAACCCTTGGACATCCTGTATCCGATATGCTCGGCACGTTTCCCTCGGAGGCCGGTTTCATCGTCGAGGCAAAAGAATTTCAGGATAAGATCATCGAGGTGCTCAGAACCGGAAAAGAACAGGAGATGGACCTCGTTTTGCCAGACACAGGCGAGGGAGCGCGTTACCATAATATCCGTTTCGTTGCCGAACGAGGTGCAGGTGACACGATTACGGGAGTGCTGGCCATAGGACGCGATATCACCGAACGCAAGCGGATGGAGGAGTCCTTGCGTGCAAGTGAAAACCGGTTCCGTGTCCTGAGCGAAAATGCATTTGTAGGAATCTATATCATCCAGGAGGGTCGCCTGAGCTATGTTAATTCAGCCATGGCAAAAATATTTGGATATTCTCCTGAGGAGCTGACAGGCGCCCCCCCCGCGCTTGTGATCCATCCAGATGATCAGGCGATGGTGGCTGAGAACATTCGGCGTCGCATTGATGGAGAAATAGAAGCCATCCATTATGAATTTCGCGGAAGATGCAAAGAAGGGGAAATCAAAAATATCGAGGTTTTGGGCGGGCGGACCGATCTTGGTGGACAGCCGGCAGTTATCGGAAACCTCATGGACATCACCGACCGCAAGCGAGCAGAGGAGGAGATCCGCGAACTCAACCAGGAACTTGAGCAACGGGTTGCCAGCCGCACGGCACAACTGGAGGAGGCAAATAAGGAATTGGAAGCATTTGCATACTCGGTCTCACACGACCTGCGCGCGCCGCTGCGCCATATCGATGGCTTCATCGATTTGTTGCAAAAAAGGACGATTTCCACCCTGGATGAGAAAAGCCGGCACTATATGGATGTGATCACTGACTCATCCAAGCAGATGGGAACACTCATTGACGATCTCCTGTCGTTTTCCCGTATGAGTCGTGCTGAAATGTTCAAATCGCGGGTTGACCTGAATGAATTGGTGCAGGATGTGATTCAGGAATTCCTGATTGAAGCAGAGGGGAGAACTATTGAATGGCACGTTGGACACCTGCCACACGTGACCTGCGATCGCGCCATGTTGCGCGCTGTGTTGGTCAACCTGGTCTCGAATGCCATGAAATTTACCCAGAGGCGGGAAATAGCGCATATCGAGATCGGATGCAAAGAGGCGGACGGCAATGAGACGGTCATTTATGTTCGAGACAACGGCGTTGGCTTCGATATGAAGTATGCCGATAAACTATTCGGTGTTTTTCAACGCCTTCATCATGTGGATGAATTTGAGGGCACCGGCATTGGGCTGGCAAATGTTCGCCGTATTATCAGCCGACACGGCGGCAAAACCTGGGCGGAGGGAGAAGTGGATCATGGCACGACAATTTATTTCTCTCTTCCAACCTTGAAATAGGAGCTACGTATGAGTACATTTAAACGCATCCTTCTTGCCGAGGATGATCCAAAGGATGTCGAGCTGACGATCCATGCGCTTGATGAATACAATCTGGCAAATGAAATTTTTGTTGTGCGCGACGGCGCCGAGGCGCTGGATTACCTGTACCATAGAGGCGCATTTGCTCAGGAGCCCAACGGGAATCCTGCTGTGATATTACTGGATTTAAAGATGCCAAGGGTGGATGGTCTACAAGTCTTAAAACAGATCAAAACAGATGAACATTTGCAAATGATCCCTGTGGTTGTCTTGACATCTTCCAATGAGTCTCGAGATTTGGAGGCTTGTTACCAACTTGGCGCCAATGCCTATGTTGTGAAACCTGTCAAATTCACAGATTTTATCGAGGCGGTAAAGGGGATCGGGGTGTTTTGGGTATTGACCAATGAACCTCCTCCAGGTATTACAAGAAAGTTGTGACAAGACCCAATGGAAAAACCCATGTTTAAGGAAAAGTGCATCCAGATTTTGCATCTGGAAGATGATGCCGCCGATGCAGAACTGATTCAAGCAATACTGGACTCTACTGATATCACCTCCCAAATTACAAGAGTCCAAACATCGACCGATTTCAGTGAGGCCTTAAGCAAGGGCGGGTATGACCTGATCCTGGCAGATTATCAACTTCCCAGTTATAACGGACTGTCGGCATTGAACCTTGTGCGAGATCGATATCCCGACATTCCGTTCATCTTCGTCTCTGGAACCTTGGGGGAGGATGCCGCCATCAACGCCCTCACAGAGGGGGCGGTCGATTACGTTACCAAACAAAAACTGTCCCGGCTGGCTCCTGCAATCAGACGGGCATTGAACGAGACCGAAAATCGGATAAAACGCAGGCAGGCGGAGGATGCGCTCCAAAAAAACAACGCCCTGCTGGAACGCATCTTTTCCTCGACCGAATTCCTGATCGCCTATCTGGATGCAGATTTCAACTTCATCCGCGTCAACCGCGCCTACGCTGAAGCGGACAATCGAACGCCAGAATTTTTTATCGGCAAAAATCATTTCGATTTGTATCCAGATGCGGAGAACGAGTCGATTTTTCGCAGAGTGGTTGAAACCGGGGACCCTTATATCGTATACGCCAAACCATATACATACCCGGAACATCCGGAACGCGGGACAACGTATTGGAATTGGACTCTTCAACCCATAAAAGAGCTGGATGGAAATATAAGCGGACTGGTCTTCAGTCTGGTAAATGTAACCGAACGCGAGAAAGCCATCATCGCGCAGCGCGAAAGCGACGCACTTTATCGCACCCTGATCGAACAGGCAAGCGATGGAATTTTTGTCGCTGACCCAAAGGGGAATTATGTGGACGTGAACCCGAGCGGTTGTGCCATGTTGGGATACGGTCGCGAAGAGATCCTCCATTTGAACATGAGCGACCTGGCGAGTGGAGAAACACAAAGACAAAAGCCTCTACAGTTTGATGAATTACGCTCCGGGAAAAGCATCACATCTGAACGCACTTTGGTCACCAAAAGCGGAAGTTTGCTGCCTGTTGAGATCAGCGGGAAGGTGTTGGATAACGGCAATCTTCTGGGAATTGTCCGGGATATCACGGAGCGCAGGCAGGCTCAAGAGGAGCATAAGACCTATGTACGGTTTTTGGAAAGCATGGACAAGGTCAATAGAGCCATGCAAAGGTCGGAAAATCTCAAACAAATGATGGACAATGTTCTTGATGTTGTCCTGGCGGTCTTCGACTGCGACAGGGCATTCATACTCCACCCGTGCGACCCCAACGCGCTATCATGGACTCCACAGGCTGAATGCACCCGCCCTGAATACCCGGGTGCTGTTGCCATGGGCATCCATGAGATTCCCCTGGATGCGGATGTTGCAGATGCGTTTCGTATCTTGCTAAACACTGATGGTCCAGTGAAATTTGGTCCAGGGAATTCACATCCCCTGCCCGCAAATGTTTCGGAACGTTTCTCCATTAAATCACTCATGTCAATGGCTTTATTCCCAAAAGTGGGTAAACCCTGGGAGTTCGGGATTCATCAATGTTCACATGAACGCATTTGGACGCCGGAAGACGAGAGACTTTTTCATGAGATCGGCAGGCATCTTTCTGATGTACTAACAAGTTTTCTAACCTATGACAACCTGCAGGAAAGCGAGGAGCGTTACCGTCAATTGGTTAACCTTTCTCCTGATTCCATCGTTGTCTACACCCAGGGACGCGTGGTCTTCGTAAATCCAGCCACGGTGAAGATGACAGGCGTAAAAAGCGAAGAGGAGTTGATTGGAAGACCCATTTTGGATTTTGTTCCTCCCGAACTCCGGGAATCCGTTGCCCAAAGTGCGATGCAGATACAGGCGAACGGTGGAACCACCCCATTTGTAGAGGCAAAACTTCTCCGAGCGGATGGAACGATCATGAATGTGGACGTGGCGCTCGTCTCCTACCAGCAACAGGGCGTGGATTACATACAGATTGTCACACGCGACATTACCGGGCGAAAACGCCATGAACTGGAACGTGAAGCTATTATCACTGTGAGTACCGCCCTGCGGAAAGCCACAACAAAGGCAGAGATACTGACTGTGATCCTTGACAAACTCGTGGAACTGTTTGACGCAGATGGGTCACTGATTGCGCTGCCCAACCCCGAAACCAAGGATATCGTTATTGAGATGGGACGTGGCGTTGTTGGAGAAAGGTTCTCCGAATTGAACATCCCGCAAGGCAGGGGTATCAGCGGATGGGTGATCGAGAATAAGAAGCCTTATCTGAACAACTATGCAGATGCCGATCCGTTTTTCCATCGTCCCGACCTGCTCGGCGACTCCACGTGTGTGGCGGCGGTTCCCCTCATTGCACAGGAACAGTCTATTGGGGCGTTATGGGTTGTGCGCCGCACCATCATCATGGAACAGGAACTACGCCTGCTCGTGGCGATCGCTGATATCGCCGCTAACGCCATCCATCGCGTCATGCTCCACGAGCAAACCGTACAACAATTGCACCGCATCCTTGCCCTTCATCAAATTGACCTGGCCATCAGTGCGAACTTCGATCTCAACGTTACCCTCAATGTAATCTTGAAAAATGTGAAGGATGAACTTGCAGTGGATGCTGCCAGCATCCTGCTGTTGGATAACATCACCCATACACTTGATTACGCTGCCGGGATCGGTTTCAGATCGCGGCATATCGAGCAATCTCATGTCAAATTCGGGACCGGTTGTGCCGGACGCGCTGCACAGGAATATCGTACCGTTTCCTACTCGGACCTGCACCATTCCTCCGACACAGCCAGCTGGTCGCCTCTTCTGACGGATGAAGGGTTTCTGTTGCAATATGCCACCCCGCTCATTGTCAAAGGACAGGTGAAAGGTGTGCTGGAAACCTTTCACCGAACGATGTTCGAGGTGGATACAGAATGGATCGATTATTTTGAAACCCTCGCCACGCAGGCAGCCATTGCCATAGAAAATGCCTCGTTGTTCGAAAACCTGCAGCGTTCCAATATGGAACTGACCCTGGCATACGATGCAACCATTGAGGGGTGGTCACGGGCCCTTGATTTGCGGGACAGGGAGACAGAAGGCCATACTCAGCGTGTGACGGAAATGGTCCTGGAACTGGCTGAACGGCTGGGAATGAGCGATACGGAGAAGGCGAATTTACGACGAGGGTCTTTGCTCCACGATATCGGTAAAATGGGGGTACCAGATTCGATCCTGCTCAAACCCGGGCCTCTTTCTGAACACGAATGGGAGATTATGCGACAGCATCCCGCCTATGCCTTCCAAATGCTTTCCCCGATCAATTATTTGCGACGTGCGTTGGACATCCCTTACTGTCATCATGAACGGTGGGATGGGTCCGGTTACCCGCGTGGATTAACAGGAGAGTCCATTCCCTTATTCGCGCGGCTGTTTGCCGTTGTGGATGTCTTTGATGCGCTGACCTCCGATCGCCCATATCGCTCTGCGTGGTCTCGTGAGAAAGTGCGCCAGTATATCCAGCAGCAGGCAGGAAGGCACTTTGACCCGCAAATCGTAAAAGTGTTTCTGGAGATCATGGAATAGCCTGCCTCCAGTACGGTCTTTGTATCGCACTGGTAAAAACGGCGAGTCCTTTGAAAAGGACTCGCCGTTTTTACGTCTCTGTATGACACCTCAGTACTATGAACTGTGCCCATTTTTCATTCGCAATTATCTTGCAACATCACGGTAACTTTACTGCAACGTCCTGCCCATCTGTTGAGTCATACAATGAAAAGGATTGAAAATAGCTCTTATTGGTAACAGATGATGACGCGTGGAACAAAACCGCCCGCTGGGGAAAATAGTCCATGCCATTGTTGCGTTGCGTCATCATGACTCTGAAACCTGCCAACACTTGATACAGAAAATCCATACCTCATAAGGAGAGTGTGACCATGAAGTTCAAGCGTCCGATTCAAATCCTCATTGTGTTCATCTTGATATTCAGTACCATTGGCAGCAGTCAATCTGCCCTGGCAAGCACTAATTCCTCCGTCAAAGCGGACGCGATGGTGATCAACCGTAACCTGAATTTTTGGGAAGCCACCTATATTGGCTTTGTCAATGACAGCATTCATGAGAAATGGCATTTCGATTTCACCGAATCGCATACGTTCTCTATCTCTGTTTCCACCCTCAGTGGGGACCTGGTCCCGTTACTGACTCTGCAGGATGCAGGCGGGAACACATTGACAAGCGGTGTCTCCACTGTGACCAGTACACAACCTATCGGGAGTTATTCGATCCAGGTGCAGCCTCAGTCAGGTGGCGGATTCTATGTTCTCACCCTACGCGACCTGACCCAGACCAACCCATCTGTTGTGACCACAGTCACCCCAGGGAGCATCAACGTAGGTGAAACCGCGGTGGTTACGGTCAGCTTGAACAACGTTCCGTCAAGCGGTTACACCAGTGCTGAGTTCACCTGTGTCTACGACCCGAGTCTTGTGGAAGTGGGTACGCCAGTCGCTACATCCTTATTTGGTACAGACCCTGTTGTAGTGGTCAACGGCCCGCAGAATGGCAGTTTTATTCTCGCCATCGCAGGCAGTAATGGCAGCCGGGCTACCACCAGCGGCGCTGTATTCAGCTTCAGTGTGACAGGATTGGTGGCAGGTCAATCACCGATCACATGTAACGCACGCGTGTCGAAAGGCGATAACCTCCTGACTGAGATCGCCTCCACAGGGACCAGTATCACGGTCACCGGTACCGGGCCGACCGCCACGTTCACACCGCCCCCGGCAGAATCGCCCACGCCAACCTCCTCCACCCCCGGTGCATCTCCGACCGCCACATCCTTGACACCGGTCGTTGAAACCGCAACACCCACCTCATCCACACCGGTCGAAACAGCTACTCCCACGTCTTCCACGCCTGTTGAGACGGCTACACCTACCGCATCTTCTACACCGGCTTTCACAGAAACGCCTACAGAGACGGCCACCCCCACCTTTACATTTACACCGATCGCCTCGCCGACTTTTACCTCCACGCCGTTACCCGATGGGACACTCAGCGGGCAGGTGATCGCCGGGAAACCCGTGACCGTGAGTCTGTTCGATGGGAATAATGCCCTGGTGACGTCCATCACCGCCAACACAGATGGAACATTCAGCCTCTCGGCTCCTGCCGGGACCTATACACTGCTGGCCGTTGCCAATGGCTTCCTCAGCGCTTCAGGGTCTGTGGCATTCATATCTGGCAGCAATGTGACCCAGCCGACCGTGACCTTGTTGGCAGGTGACATCGACAACAATAACGTCATCGACCAGTTCGACGCGATGACGATTGGTATGAGCTATAACACATCCTCACCAGCCGCCGCCGATCTGAACAATGACAATGTGATCAACGTTCTCGATCTCGAACTGCTGG
>CAZKSG010000159.1:0-10169 GCA_964555335.1 uncultured Anaerolinea sp. | reverse complement strand
AGGACTGAGATAACGGGATCAACTTCTGGCTTCGAAAGAGCCGGTAACACATCTAATAAAAAGACGCGCCATTGCTGACGCGTCTTTTTATGCTTGGCACTTATTTCTTACAAATTACCAGGTCGCATTCAACCAACCGCGGAGTTCCATGGCCTTCACCACACGAGAGATGGCAACCATGTAAGCAGCATCGCGCATATAGACGCCTTCCTTCTCGCTGGTCTCGAGCACACCGTGGAATGCGTTGGTCATCTTGGTGTCGAGGCGTTCGAGCACTTCGTTCTTCGTCCAGTAGTAGTTCATATCGTTCTGAACCTGTTCGAAGTAGGAGGTCGTTACACCACCAGCATTGCAGAGGAAATCGGGGATGTTGAAGATCTTATTCTTCTTGAAGAATTCATCGGCTTCGGGGGTGCAGGGTCCGTTCGCGCCTTCAGCCACAATCTTGACGCGGCTCGACATCTTCTGCACGGTCTCAGCATTGACGTGACCCTCGATCGCGGCGGGGATCAATACGTCGGCTTCCTTGGTGATCCAGGCATCGCCATCTTCAATCACGTAACCCGCGGCTTCAGCGGCTTTCTTATCGACGGTTCCATATTGGTCCACAATGGTGAGCAGGAAGCGAGGATCGACGCCATCCTTGTGACTGTAGGTGTAGGACTTCTTGTCATGGCGATCCCAGCAGGATACGCAGGCGACCTTGCCACCGAGTTGTTCCACGAAACCGATCGCAGCATACTGTGCAACGTTACCAAAGCCTTCTATCGCCGCAACAGCCTTCTTGGAATCCATCTTGAGGTGCTTGAGGGCTTCGCGAACGGTATAAATCACACCATAACCGGTTGCTTCGGTGCGTCCTTCCGAGCCGCCGCCGCCGAGGGGTTTGCCGGTGAACACACCCGGGGTATATTGACCGACGAGGCGTGAGTATTCATCCATCATCCAACCCATCATCTGGGGTGTCGTTCCAACGTCTGGAGCGGGCACGTCATTGCGTGGACCGATGTTTTTCCACATCACGTCCACCCAACCGCGGCAGATCTGTTCCTTCTCATTGGAGGAAAGGGCGGAGGGGTCACAGATCACGCCACCTTTGCCGCCGCCGAGCGGGATATCGGCCACAGCGCATTTCCAGGTCATCCACGTGGCGAGTGCGCGAACAGTGTCGAACGTCTCAGCCGGGTGGAAGCGAATGCCGCCCTTGTTGGGACCGCGCGCATCGTTGTGTTGAACGCGGAATCCCTGGAAGACGCGGACTGTCCCATCATCCATGCGGATCGGGATGCGGAAGGAATATTCGCGCATCGGCCAGCGCAGCACTTCACGAACGCCGGGGTCGAGTTTAAGCAACTCTGCAACACCGTCGAACTGTTTCTGCGCCATCTCAAAGGCATTGATTTGTCCTGACATTGAAATTCTCCTATTTAGGGTTTTGGATATAGGCAAAATATAAGCGGGCATCCCGGACAGGGAGCCCGCTTTCATATCGGGTGGTTGTCGTACACTGTTTCATCGCATGGATACCCATTAAATGTCTTACATCTTAAGGTTATCAGAGACTCCTAGGCCCGTCAATATGACTAAAATCAGCTAATAGCATATAAAAGACCGGACTTTCGTCCGGCCTCTTATCTTTTTATTCGAGGTTTTCGTCGTCGTCCACTTCGTCATCATCCCCTTTATCAAACTCGTATTCGACCTTGTCGTGGTCAAGGTAGACCCAGAGCAGGAGAACATGCCCGTCGGGTGTTTCCACGTTCCGGGCGGCCAGGATCGGGGCTGCCTGCTCCACGCCCATGTCGTTGCGATAGTGCAGGTGGATCGGAGAATGAGAATTCCACGCCCGATAACAGCGCTCCACTAAGGCTGGCCCGTTAAACGTTCGTAAACGGGTCAGTGCGGGGACCGATAAACGCGAGCCTTCGTTCAAACTCAGTGCCCAACCGTCGTTCACTGCCTCAAAAACCGGGGGAGGACCTTCAATAATTGTGATTTTTTCGTCCATAGTGCCGCCAATATACCATAAAAGGCTTTTTCGAAACCTTACGATTGGATGACCATTGGCCTACATTTATTACAGGATTTCGGTCATCCATTCATCCGGGACTTCAAACTGCATCGGTTTTCGCAACGGTGTCCCGGTTCGCGCCTGTTTGCGCATATATCATAAGACGGAAAAGAACAGGTTTTGTTTCAAGGATTTCTACGTGTTCCCTAATGAAGTTGCCTGTTGCAATGCTTGCGTTCATACTTTGGCATAGGTATACTTGTAACATTATGCAACCTGAAAAAATAGGCCTCTACGAAATCAAATCTGAACTGGGCCGCGGCGGAATGGCAACGGTCTACCTGGCGTATGATCCCCGCTTCGAACGCGAGGTGGCGGTCAAGGTTCTGCCACGCGAACTGCTCCATGCTGATCCGCAATTCCGGTTGCGGTTCGAGCGCGAAGCCAAGATCATTGCGCAGCTTGAACACTCCGCCATTGTCCCGGTGTACGATGTTGGCGAGGCAGATGGGCAACCCTATTTCGTCATGCGCTACATGAATGGAGGCTCCCTTTCGGAACGCATCAAAGCGGGGGTCATGTCGGTTGAGGAGGCGGCCCGCATTTTGGGAGTGATCGCCCCGGGGCTCGATGAGGCGCACTCTAAGGGCATTGTCCATCGCGATATCAAGCCCAGTAACATCCTCTTTGATAGACGAAACAACCCCTATATTTCCGATTTCGGCATCGCAAAATTATCGCAGGCACAGGCCGGCAACGTGACCGGCAGTGCCATTATTGGCACGCCTGCCTACATGGCGCCTGAACAGGCTCAGGGAGATCAAGTGGATGGGCGCGCGGATGTGTATGCGCTCGGTATCATCCTGTATGAAATGGTCACCGGCAGGCAGCCGTACGAAGCCGATACGCCGATGGCTGTGGCCATCAAACACATCACCGACCCGGTGCCTCACATCCTGCTCGCCAATCCGAAACTTCCCGAAGGGATGGAAGAGATCATTCAACAAGCGATGGCGAAGGATAAGAACGAACGGTATGCCACTGCAGTGGATTTTACGAATGCCCTGCGTGACCTGGCGCGCAACGAGCCAACCAAACTGCAACCCAAGGCATCTGCGCCCACAGTTGCAAAAGGGACGGTTGTCAGTAAGAAAGCCGCGGCGGCTCCTGCACCTGTGGCCGCGCCGAAGAAGGCTTTCAACCCGCTGTTCATTATCCTTCCCATTCTGCTCGTTGCGCTAGGCGCAGGAGGTTTCTTCCTGTTTAGCAAGATGAGCAATGTCGCCGCGACGCAACCACCTGCACCAACATTCACGGCAGTGGTTCTTCCCACCGACACATCCGCACCGACAGCAGAAGCAACAGAGCCGGTCGTTCCCATCGTGGAGGCAACAGCCACCGAAGCTCCACCTACAGATACAGCGACGCCATCTGCGCCGAAGCAGCCTGTTCTCGGCGGTGCGGACAAAATCGCGTTCGTCGCCAATAAAGAGATCTATCTGATGAACGTAGATGGTTCAGAACGTACCCAAATCACCACTGACGGCGGTGTGAAAAGCGACTTGCAGTGGCTGCCGGACGGCAAGAACCTTGTGTTCATCAGCGGTTTTACGGTCAAGTACTATAACGTTGATACAGACTCGATCAGCGTTCTAATGGATTTTCCCAGTGCATCCTCCCTGAATGCCTTCCGGGTTTCACACGATGGCAAACAGGTCATGATCACGGTGAACAATGAGATCTTCATTGTTCCGTTCAGTTTCGAGGGTCTCAAGGATGTAGATAAGAAGAGTGAACTGCTCGCTCTCAAATATTGTATCGACCCCCGAGGTGGAACAGAAGCCGCAGCCCGTATCCGGGAGGTCCGCTGGTCGTCTGACGATAAAAAAGTAGCCTGGTTATTCAGGCTTGCCACAGATATCATATCGGTTTTCGACATTACCCAGTGCGACCCAACCAGACTTCAGGATGAGTACAGTTTCCCCTCGGCGTTATGGTCGCCCCCGAATTTCAACAAAGGCGTTATTCTCGATTTTGATTGGAACGGTGATGATCTGTTCGTATTCAATACGATCAAACGATACGATACCTGGGGCGATCTTCATATGTTCAACAGAAACGGGAAGCCCATACCTCTTTTGAACCCGATCAATAAGAAGTGTTGTTATCGCGATGCGCGTTGGAGCCCCGATGGTCGATTCCTTCTCTTTGCATTCCAGGAGGAAATTCCGGGACAGGCAGCACCCACATTCCTCTACTATGTGCCCTATAGCGATGTAATTTCTGGAGCGAATTTACAGCCCATCCCATTGCCAAAAGATTTCTTCAAAGACCCAAAGGAAGCGCCGCAACCGGCGTTGCGAGCAGCTATGCCGTAGTAAAAAAATTCTGGAGCTACTGCTCCAGAATTTTTTTAACCAGACCCGGACCTTGATAGATCAGCCCTGTGTAAACCTGGATCAACGTCGCTCCCATGTTGAGACGGCGCTTTGCATCCTCAGGAGTCATGATGCCGCCCACACTCACAATGGGGATTCTTCCATTCACGCGCCTGGCGATCTGACTCAACACCGCTTCACTTCTCAGCCTCAACGGGCTACCGCTTAACCCACCTATCTCTCCCCGATACGTGGATGTGAGTCCCTCGCGGGCGAGAGTCGTGTTCGTGGCGATGATGCCGTCCATGTGTGTGGAGAGGATCACATCAACAGCTTCATCCAACTCTTGAGAGGTAAGGTCTGGCGCGAGCTTGACGAGAAGCGGAATTCTTCTATCCAGTGATTTCTCCTCCAGTTTTCGCTGCAAATCCAATTGGGTCAACAACCCTTCCAACGCAACATGCCCCTGTAATTGACGAAGCCCTACAGTATTTGGGGAACTGATGTTGATGGCGAGATAATCTCCATACGGTGCGAAGTTTTGCAGTAGCTCCAGATAATCCAGGACAGCCTCCTCGTTGGGAGTGTCCTTGTTCTTGCCGAGATTGATGCCGAGGATGAGATCGCCCTTTTTGATGCTGCGTTTCGTGTTCCGTTTGAACGGTGGGACAAAACCAAAGAACTTTTCGAGTGAGCTCACACGCAGATACGGATTGAGCTGCATCTGCACAAACTCTGAACCGCGACTGGGAAAACCCATGCGATTGATCACAGCTTCATCTTCAACAAGGCGGAACACTCGCGGCTTTGGGTTGCCCGGCTGAGGGCGAGGCGTGACCGTCCCCACTTCGATGTGACCAAAGCCCAACGCGCCGAGTCCATGAATGGCAACGGCGTCCTTGTCGTACCCGGCGGCAATGCCCACGGGATTTTTAAACGTCAACCCAAATGCCTGGATAGGTCTGGATGGTGATTTATAGATCTGTGTGAGAAGCCAGCGGGCGATGGGGAAGTTACCGGCAAGTCGAATCGCCTTCAATGTGAGGTGATGTGCGCGTTCAGGTTCGAGTTGGAAAAGATAAGAACGGATGGAGTTATACATTAGTCAAATGCCGTGGGACGATTTGGGTTTTGAAGATGAGCAAACACCTCCCGGATCATATCTTCGTTCGTACGAAACAGCGAGAGCAGAGGCAGATGATCAGGGTCGAAGAAATCCACAGCCAGGGTTTCATAACTCGTACGCGGCTCACCTTCCAGTAATGTGCACAGGAAAATAATCTTATAGGCATGATAGAACTCAAAGGGTTCGATGTGGTTGGCATCGATCACTGCAATCACCTTTTCTGCCTTAACGCGATATCCGCTCTCCTCCCACACTTCGCGTTCTGCAACAGATCTGGGTGAATCACCAAGGTCCGCCCAACCACCGGGCATTGCCCAGCGGTCATCGGCACGTTCCTGGATCAGGAGAATTTTTCCATCTTTGACGACCGCACCGCGCACATCGATTTTTGGAGTGATGTAACCGGCCTGCATCGAGAAACTTTCAAGCACGGCTTCCTTTTCCAATTGTGACTGGCTGGCGATCATCTCGGCTGTGATTTCCTGCAAGCGTTTATAACGTTCGATATCGTATTCGTTGCCGCTGTACGTAAGCCCTGATTGACTCAGCGAAAAGATCTCCTGTGCCCATTCCATCCATTTTGGAGCTTTATTCATTGTTCACCCACTTCCACCACTTCGTTGATCTCGGCATTTTCAAACCGATGAAAATAGAATTGCTGACGTGATAACCCGGAACGATCCCGCATTTCATACAATTCGTTGCGTGTGTACACTTTTGTGTCGGTTGATTTGATCTGTTGCCGCACAGACATGCCGCTCTGGTTATGGATCGCGTCGTGGATGCGTTTTTTGTGACCAAACAACAATTCCTTTGGCAATTGATGGAACGGGAAATATGCCACTTCGATCGTTTCGCCTAGCTGAGTCTTCAACTCGCCACCGACTGGCCTGGCAGCATACAATACGGCGTGCGTATCGCGCATCCCTCCGCCCATGCGCGAGTAGACACCAACCAGCCGTGTCAATTCCACGTCCAACCCTGTTTCTTCCTTTGCTTCGCGGACCGCGCCTTCGGCCAACGTTTCCCCATCTTCCACGCCGCCCCCGGGCAGGCACCACACTTCAAAATCCTCACGTTTTGTGAGCAAAATCTTTCCATCTTCGATGATGGCAACGATCACAGCCAGACCTGGCATTCGAGTCATTCCTTCCTTATTCTTTGCGCTGCCCGCTCTTCACCAAAAAGTATTGCACGATCTCCTCCTCTGGATGAGGAATATCCATCAAGGCGAACATGGCCGCCAGCTCTCCGCGATGATGCGTATTGTGGTTCGGCGGCTGGACCATCATCTGCCACAGCGGAAGCGTGAACGTCTCACCTTTTGGATTGTTGTAGGTCACATTGCGCTGCAGCGACTCTTCAGTTTGTTCCGCGATGATTGTGCGCATGTTCTTCTCCACATCCACCCAATATTCGCGGATGGATGTGACGTTTGGAAAATCTTTCGGGTCAAGGAACATCCCCGTTTCGCCGCGCCAGCGCTGCGGCCACATGCGCTCAGAGCTCATCATATGCACCAACACCGCATGGACGCTGTCCCAGCTATGTCCCTGTTTGCGGAGGAGCTGTTCCTCGGTAAGAGTTTCAGCAACGGACAGGTAACGTTTGTTTGCCCAGTAGTTGTACTCATAGAGTTGCAACAAATAATCCTTCAAAAGCATACAGACTCCTTATGGTTTGGAAAACACGAGACAGTAGCTGTGATTATAGCCGTAGCCATATCGATCCCAAACGGACATGATCTCGCCTTCAAAATGCAACGACCTCGAAACTTCGCGGGCAATGTCCCAGGCCAATGTGGTGACATGACCATTCTTTTTCAAGTTCGCCGCTTCGATCACCACATGACCGGTTGGGTTTAATTTCTGTGCCACTTGTGAAAAGATATTGCCCATTTCTTCTAAATAGGAAGGGTAATCAAAACCCTTCTGCCGATAATCGACAAATGGATTCTCGCTGTCCTTTTCATTCGTATATGGCGGAGATGTGAGACACAGGTCAAAGCTGGGAAGATCGTATTGCAACAGATTACGAGAGTCACCTTCGATCAGGCGCTCAGGATGCGCTATCGATCCACGTACATAGTCTGCTTTTGGCTTGCTGTACTCGATGCCATAACCAACTCTGCCCAATTCTTCCGCGACGAGCAGGGTTGTCCCAAAGCCTGCAAATGGGTCGAAAACAATCTGTCCCTCGTTTGTATATTCTTTGACAAAATGTTCCAGCATATTCTCTGACGCACGGACATCTTCATGCTGAAATCTGGATGGCAATGCGGCTTTATTTCCCCTTGTGAATTGCAGCCATGTCTGCACGGTTTCTTCCGTCTTTACTTCACGGTTTGACTTGTTTGCATATCGCAGCTGCTGCGTCAATGCGCCTTGTCCACGTCTTTTCACAATCACCTCCACGTTTGTTCAAGGTTGAAAGACAGGGATATGAAACCATTCAACCTGTGACCCTAAACCTGAAACGTCAAACCGTCTTCTTTCCCTTTTTCAGCATCTCAATCATCTTTGTAATGCGATTGGCGCGTGTCTCTTCCTTCTTTGCTTCGTTGATCCAGGTCACATATTCGCGTTGATGGGTATACGATAATTTTTCAAAAGTAGCCTTGGCATCCTTCTCCATCTTGAACGCTTTCTTCAACTCCGCAGGGATCTCAACCGCGCGCATCTCATCATCTGGCTCGACCGTGATCTTGATCTCATCTCCGAATGTCTTTCCGATCTGGTTACGGATGTCCTTTAGGATGATGAGCAGGTGACATTCCGTGCCCATGCGTGTCAACGTACCACGATACGGGATACCTTCGATCAGTGCCTTGACCTTGGGATGCTTCGATCCAAATTCCTTTTCCACATCGAACGGCACTTCCACGAACGCACCGCCCCCGCCCGCGTTGAGGATCACTGCTTTAAATATTTGTCTTTTAGGCATGTTTATTCCTTGGATAATATGTATCTGTAATCGCTTGACGATTCTAACATGTGGAATGCTGGCATCTAGTGAAATAAACTGTTTCGCTGTTTGTGGCAATCAATCATCAAGTTCATCCGCTCCCTTGGGTTCGATACACATCAATGAACCCCGATCCACTCAATCTGAGGACACTCAGGATGACATGGGCTCGTAGGACATGACAAACTCATACATTCCCGCTTTACAGTAATAGAATTTGTATTTTTGTCCTTCCTTGAATGTATTGCTCATGTCGTCTGCAAATTTGAATTTCTTTTTGCCAACGATGACAAAGTACGTGGTGATTCCACTTCTGCCAGATGAATCGTGATCGAAGCGGACAGTTCCTGATATTGAGGAGAGCGCCGCATTCCGCAGCTTGTCTGCGTTCCAGCGCGCGAGCAAAATGCTGAGAACGAGGATACCCACAACAACTACAACAATGATGGGGAACAACAACAGGTTCAACGGGTTCGAAAACAGCGCGGCGCGGGAGTCTTCGTTCGACAGATACATTCCAAGGATGAGACACAACCCCAGGAACAGGAATCCGACCGCGATCCATACGTTTGAGCGTTGGACTCTGACTCCACCTTTGCCAATGTTTTTCAACCATTCCTTTTGAGCAGGGCTGAGTCGCCCACGTTTATTGAAGGTCAAGTCATCTTCAGTGAATTCGTACATCGTTACGCTTCCATGCGTACTTCGATGATCCGATCCAGGCGAAAACTTCGCTCGGCGTTACGCATGTGACAGTGCGCCAGCAGATAAACATAATCGGAAAGTCCCGTCACCTGCTTGGGGGTGATCCAGCGCTGGGTTTCTTCACCATCACCGTCGATATAGCGGATGAACAATTTCTTTTTGCTGTAGATCGCCTCGCCCAGTTCAGTGGGAAGTTGGATGCCGTCGCTGGGCCAAACCGGTGAGTTGTAGATGCCAATATAATCATCCAGTGCCGCGCGTTGGACTTCCTTCAAACCATCCATCATGGCGAAGAAAATGCTGCGGGCGGTGTGGGCGTCATCGAGGGCCCGATGAACGTTCTTCACCGGGATGTGGAACGCCTCCGCGATCGAGAGCAGACTGTTGGAAGGGAGCTCGTAATTCTGGCGGGCCAGCATCAATGTGTCGATCAGATTGGGGATCTGGATCTCGCGGTTCAAACGGCGGAACTCACTATCCAGAAACTGGATGTCGAACTGGGCGTTGTGACAGACCACCACCTTGCCGGTCAGCCACCGGACAACATCGTCGGCAATCTCTGCGAAGGGAGGCGCGGTCACCAGTTGTTCGTCGGTGAGCCCGTTCGTGCTGGCGGCTCCCGGCGAAAGTGGACGTTCGGGATTCACAAGTACTTGGAACTGCTCCCGGATGCGCTTTCCCTCGGAGAGGACGATACCCACTTCACAGATCCGGTCGCCAAACCACGGCGAAAGCCCGGTTGTTTCAAGGTCTAAAAAGGCAAATTGTGCGTTGGAAAGATCAAACATGGATGTAATTTTACAGTGAAAGAACGGTCCCTGTTTGATGAGTTTCCACCTGATTTTCACGATACAACGTCACCAAGCCGCGGCCATACACGGTCCATGAACTGTTCCCGCCATCGTCCAGCATGCCAGTCTGTTCATCGATGCCGATCAAGGTCGTTTCTGGATATTTTTTTAGCAGAGATGCCGCCCATGATTTC
>CAZKSG010000158.1:0-10272 GCA_964555335.1 uncultured Anaerolinea sp. | reverse complement strand
TTGCATAAAAAACCTGGCTTTTATGAGGATACATGATCGGTACATTGCGGCGCCCCTGCTGAACATAGACAATAGCAATGATCGTACCGACGATCACAACCAGCATAGCAGCCAGCAAAATCCAACGGTTCTGTTCATCCAGCCATAATGTACCAATGTTGTGCGGGATCTGCGAAACGATACCGGCAAAAATGATGAGAGACAATCCCTGTCCACGAATACCGTATTCAGAGATCAACTCACCAAGCCAAATAGCAAACATGGTTCCGGCTGTCATCACCAATAGCGTTGTAACAGAAGATAGCCAAAGATCTTGGGTAAAACCAAAGGCAATGATCGGCTGTGAAGCGATGGAATTGAAAATATTGATCTGCCCCACTGCAGACAACATAGCCATGGGAACAGCCAGATAGTATGTCCACTTTTCCATCCACTGGCGCCCTTCACGCTGGTCCTCCTGCATTCGGCGCTGCAAAGCAGGGATAATAGGGACAAGTAATTGAAGGATGATCTGGGCTGTAATGTAAGGATACACACCCATTGCCAGAAGAGAGAAATTTCGGATGGTGCCGCCAGAAAGGAGATTCAGAAAGCCTAAAAAGCCTCCCGAACCACCTTGCGAGTTAAAAAATGCTGCAAGAGCATCGCGGTCAACACCAGGCGCCGGGATGTTCGCTGCAATACGGAAAATCATCAAAATCCCCAGAGTAATCAGCAACTTTCTCCGGATATCTTGTGATCGCCACAAAAAGCGCCACGCTGATTGTTTCTTTTCAGGCATTTAGGAATTCCTCTCGGATTCGATATTAACCGATCAATTCAACACTGCCGCCAGCCTTTTCGATCTTGGCCTTAGCACCGGCAGTGACGCGATGAGCGCGCACTTTGAGCGCAACACTTAAATCGCCACGCCCCAAAATGACGACTGGATTACGAGGGTCGCGCAGCAAATGGGCGTTCTGTAATGTTTCGGGGTTGACTTCAGCATCCGCTTTGAAAGATTCGGTCAATTGATCCAAATTTACTTCGTTGAATTCAACCTGATTGCGAGGGGTAAATCCCTGACCGCGCATGAATGGAAGACGGCGGTAAAAAGGCAGGTTGCCACCCTGACGGTACAGGTGTCCACCCTGACCAGATCGCGAACCTTCACCCTTAGTACCGCGTCCGGCAGTTTTACCCTGCCCCGCGGAGATACCGCGTCCGACACGTTTCTTATTTTTCTTAGAGCCCGGATTGGGCACGAGATCGTGTAGTTTCATCTTTCGTTCCTACTCTTCGACCTGAACTAAATGAATGACTTTGCGGATCATTCCGCGCAAAGCAGGAGTATCCTTGTGTTCGATCGTTTGATGCATTCGGCGAAGACCCAATGCGAGCACTGTCTGTTTCTGGTCCTTGGTATAACCGATCGGACTCTTGACGAGTGTTACAAAGATGGTCTTGGTGTTTTCACTTTTAGGCATGTTGCTTCCTCCGCTCCCAGAAAGGTGTCAGCTCGCTGACATTCTTGCCGCGGCGAGCCGCTTCTTCCTGAGGTGACTTCAATTGCTCGAGCGCATCGAAGGTTGCCATTACCACGTTTAAGACGTTGGCGCTGCCCTGGGATTTGGTCAGGATGTCGCGCACGCCGGCAACTTCCAAAACGGCGCGCACACCGCCAGCCGCAATAACGCCGGTACCAGGAGATGCAGGCTTGAGCATGACTCTTGCGCCCGCGACCTTACCAAGAACTTCATGAGGAATGGTCGTTCCAGAAAGATTAACAACACGCATATTCTTGCGCGCGCGCTCAGATGCCTTGCGCATTGCGTCCGGCACAGCATTGGCCTTGCCTACGCCCATGGAAATGGTACCGCGCTTGTCACCCACAACCACTGTAACACGGAATTGGAACCGGCGACCACCCTTGACCACTTTGGCAACGCGGGCGATTTCGATCACACGCTCTTCGAACTGGTCCTGCGCTTCAAAATTCTGTTGTTCAGTATTTTCGTATTCTGCCATTTCTATCTCCAGTCATGCCTAGAATTGCAGGCCGCCTTCGCGAGCGCCATCTGCCAGCGCCTTAACACGTCCAATATAACGATAACCACCGCGATCGAAAACGACCGCCTGAATGCCCTTGCTCTTGGCACGTTCGGCAATGGTCTGGCCGATAAACTTTGCCTGTTCAGCCTTCTTCATACCTTTGACTTTTTCGCGGAGTTCGCGGTCAACGGTCGACGCGGATACTAACGTATGCCCGGATTGATCATCGATCACCTGAACATAAATGGCCGACAGGCTGCGGAACACGTTCAAACGCGGACGTTCAGCCGTCCCCGATAAATTCTTGCGTACGCGCGTATGACGACGAGCGCGTGCAACAGCACGAGAATTTGCCATGGTTTACTTGGCTCCTTTCCCAGCCTTACCGGCTTTGCGGCGAATCTTTTCGCCCTGATAACGAATACCCTTGCCATGATATGGTTCGGGTGGGCGAATACGGCGAATCTCAGCCGCGGTCTGACCAACTACTTCACGGTCATAGCCCATCACCTTGATCTGGCGGGTCTTCTGATCAACTTCAAAAGAAATACCAGCAGGCGGTTCCACTTTTACCGGGTGGGAGTAACCGACAAACAAAGAAAGATCCTTACCAGCCATTTCAGCGCGGTATCCCACGCCTTCCACCTCAAGCACAACCTGAAAGCCGGTGCTGACGCCGCGAACCATGTTCGCAATGACAGCGCGGGTTGTGCCGTGCAGTGCACGCTCGGCGGCATTATCTGACTTGCGCTTGATCACCACCTGCCCATTCTCCATCGCAATTTCAATATCGGAAGAGAATGTACGCTTCATTTCGCCTTTCGGCCCTTTTACGTGGACATTCGAGCCCTGTACATTCACCTGTACGCCGCTCGGGATGACCACTGGTAAACGTCCAATGCGAGACACTTTTTACCTCCTGCCTTCTACCAAACTTTGCAGAGGATCTCGCCGCCCACACCCAACTGTCGGGCACGAGCACCGGTCATCACACCCTTGGGAGTCGACAAGATGGCCACGCCAATGCCGGAAAGAACCCAGGGGATATCCTGCTTCTTGGTGTAAATACGACGTCCAGGCTTGCTGACGCGCTCGATCCCGGAAATGACCGGGCGGCGTTCGCGGCGCTCACCTACATACTTGATTTTCAAACGCAATACCTTCTGCGGTGACTCAGTATCAGCCACTTCAAATCCTTCGAGGAAGCCTTCATCTTTCATGATCTTGGCAATCTCGATTTTGAGCTTCGAGCTCGGCATTGCAACCATTCCATGACCAGCCATCACAGCATTGCGGATGCGGGTCAGCATATCAGCGATCGGATCAATTACAGTCATGCTATCACCTCACCCAATTACCATGAAGACTTAACGACACCAGGGATCTTGCCCTGTAATGCCAGTTCACGAAAACAAATGCGGCACAAGCCAAAACGACGGATGTAGCCTCGCGGACGTCCACATACGGTGCAGCGGTTGCGCACCTGGCTGGCATACTGTCTGCGAGCTTCACGATACTGCATAGCTTTCTTTGCCATAATTTACGCTTCCTTCTTACTGAACGGCATACCAAGCAACTGCAACATGGTGCGTGCCTGATCATCGTTTTTGGCAGTAGTCACGATCGTGACTTCCATGCCGCGCAGTTTGTCAATTTTGTCATATTCGATCTCGGGGAAGATCAATTGATCACGCAAACCGAGTGTATAGTTGCCACGGCCGTCGAAGGCGTTGCCAGAAATGCCACGGAAGTCGCGCACACGCGGGAGCGCAGTGTTCATCAGGCGATCCAGGAAAGACCACATGCGATCACCGCGCAGGGTGACCTTGGTCCCAATCAAACGGCCTTCGCGCAACTTAAAGTTGGCGATACTTTTGCGGGCTTTGGTCATGACAGGCTTCTGCCCGGTGATGATCGTCAGGTCGCTCACAGCTGCTTCCATCGACTTGGGATTGTCCATGGCTTCGCCCATACCAATATTGACGACCACTTTCTGGATGCGCGGCACTTCCATGATGTTCTTCAGGTCGAACGCCTTGCGCAGAGCAGGGACAACTTCGTTGTTATATTTTTCTTGCATTCTATTCATTGCTAGTACTCCGCGGCTTAGTCAATCAGAGCCTGACAGTTTTTGCAGACACGACGAGTACCATCTTCATCGCGCTGAACCGCAACACGGGTGGGCTCACTGCATTTTGGGCAAACCAGCATCACATTCGAGATATCGATCGGTCCCTCGAACTGGATACGACCTGGGTTGATGTTACGACCGGTCTGCGTTTGCACCTGTTTCTGATGCTTGGTGCGAATATTCACACCTTGAACAACGATGCGGCGATTTTCCAATAATACATTGATCACCTCGCCGCGTTTGCCTTTGTCTTCCAGGCGGCCGCTGATGACTTCAACGGTATCGCCTTTACGAATCTTGACTCTCATATCTATACTCCTCAGCCTACAGCACTTCCGGAGCCAGTGAAACGATCTTCATAAAGCCTTTTTCACGAAGCTCTCTGGCAACAGGGCCAAAAATACGAGTGCCTTTGGGATTCACACCATCAGCATCCAAAATGACTGCGGCATTATCATCAAAGCGGATGTAGGAGCCATCTTCGCGTCGATATTCCTTGGAAATACGGACGATCACGGCACGTACCTTCTCACTCTTCTTGACACCACCTTGCGGCGACGCTGACTTTACAGAGGCCACCACGATATCACCAATACCACCATACTTGCGTGTGGAGCCACCGAGCACATGGATGACAAGCAATTCACGTGCGCCGGAATTATCCGCAACTTTGAGACGTGACTCATGCTGGATCATGGCTTACTCCTCCGTCTTCACTTCGACGTTCAGGTCGGCAACGCCGGTATCCGCGGTGCGAATTTCTTTCTTGATGACGCTCTCCACAACCCAACGTTTATCGCGCGAAAGCGGACGAGATTCCACGATCTGGACCTGATCACCGATCTGGCAACCGATCTCATCATGGGCCTTCACACGCTTGCTGGAGTGAACGACCTTGCGATACAACGGGTGACGGAACACGCGAGTGATCTCAACCACGACTGTCTTGGTCATTTTATTGCTGGTGACAACACCAGTTATGCGACGACGATTGTTCATGCTTCACCTTCTGCAACTTCAGCCGCTGGCTGCTCACGCAGAACGGTCTGCATACGAGCGATCTCACGGCGCAAAATGCGCAAACGGCTGGTATCGGTTAATTGGCCAGTCACCTGCTGAAAACGGAGTTTCATCAGTTCTTCGCGGGCATCCGAAAGTTTAGTTTCGATCTCACCTTTTTTCAGGTTACGCAGTTCAGTAGGTTTTACGGATTTCATGCCTGCTCTCCTGCGTCATGACGGGTAACGACCTTCGTCTTGATCGAAAACTTATACTGGGCATTCTTCAGTGCCTGGATGGCCGTAGCTTCATCCAAACCACCGACTTCGAACATAATACGTCCGGGCTTAACCACAGCAACATAGTACTCCACATTGCCCTTACCAGAACCCATACGAGTTTCAGGGGGCTTGTGGGTAAATGGCTTAGCCGGGAAAATACGGATCCAGACTTTACCGCGGCGCTTCATTTCGCGGACAATGGTGCGGCGGGCTGCTTCGATCTGGCGAGCGGTCACCCAACCGGGTTCCAACGCCTGCAAACCGTATTCGCCGAAGCTGATCTCTGCGCCGCGAAGAGCTTTGCCCTTCATACGACCGCGCATTTGTTTGCGCCACTTTACGCGTTTTGGCATCAACATAGTAGTACCTCTTCCAAAGACAACTTTTGGGCTCCGTGGCTATTCGCTCACGTACACGCCTTCAGTTGCCTCTACCTTTTCTTCAGTTTCGGCGACAGCTTCGCCCTTGTAGATCCAAACTTTCACACCCAGCTGACCATAGGTGGTGCTGGCCTCCGTCTTAGCGAAATCGACATTGGCACGCAGTGTTTGCAGCGGCACACGACCATCGCGAAGCCACACATCACGAGACATTTCTGCCCCACCAAGGCGGCCACCCACCATGATCTTGATGCCCTGAGCGCCCTGGCGCATCGCCTGCTGGATGGCACGCTTCATCGCGCGGCGGTAAGCAATACGACGTTCGAGCTGGTCGGCCACATTGCGGGCGACGAGCATGGCGTCGGTATCGGGTGATGAAATTTCCTTGATATCGAGATCGACTTTCTTGCCAACGAGGGTTTCCAAGGCGTGACGGATCTTCTTGACGCCTTCGCCCTTGCGTCCGATCAAAATGCCAGGCTTGGCGGTATGAATTGCAATGCGAATCTTGCCCGGGAAACGTTCCACTTCCACGCGGGAGATGCCAGCTTTGCCATTCTTGATCGTGTCAGGCAGTTCTTTGCGCAGAACACGTACATTAGTATCCTTCAAGGAACCACCCTTGGAGATCGTTCCCATCAATAACGCGCGGATGGACAAATCCTGATGCAACTGCTGGCGATACTGTGAACCTTCGGCGAACCAGCGACCCTGCCAACCCTGGTTGATACCAAGGCGCATGCCAATCGGATGAACTTTACGACCCATAATTTCTCCTTATCTCCTGGTTACGATCCGCGCTCACGCAAGACAACAGTGACGTGGGAATTGCGGCGAAGTATCGGCTTGAAGCGCCCTCGGGCACCAAAACGGCGCCACTTACGGGTGGGAGCTTCATCAGCAAAGATTTTGGCAACATACAGGTCATCGCGGCTGACGCCAAAGTTCTCTTCAGCATTTGCGACTGCAGAAGCCAGCAATTTACGAACCGGTAATGCGGCGGCCTTGGGGACAAAGCGGAGCATTTCCAGAGCAGTATTTGCATCCTTGCCACGCACCAGGTCCACTACAAGGCGAACCTTCTGGGCAGACATCGGGAGGAAACGCAGATGTGCTTGAATATCATGTGCCATGGTTACGTTCCTCAACCTACGCCGCAGCAGCCTTTTCCGCAGCCATATGACCACGGAAGGTGCGTGTCGGGGCGAACTCGCCTAAACGATGACCGACCATGTTTTCGGTAATATAGATCGGCACGTGGCGGCGTCCATCATGAACAGCAATGGTGTGTCCAACCATCTGGGGGAAGATCACGCTGGCACGACTCCAAGTGCGCAGGACTTTCTTCTCGCCCTTCTGATTCATTGCTTCAATTCTCTTCAACAGTTTCGGCTCGATGAACGGGCCTTTTTTGAGTGATCGTGACATAACTTCCTCTATATATCCTAGCGGCTCGTCTTACTGCGACGGCGCACAATATACTGATCAGTCTTCTTATTCTTGCGGGTCTTATAACCGAGGGTGGGCTTGCCCCACGGGCTCTTCGGACCAGCCAAACCAATCGGTTGACGTCCTTCACCACCGCCATGTGGATGGTCGCGTGGGGTCATCGCAGAACCACGTACGGTTGGGCGAACGCCTTTGTGGCGACTGCGACCAGCCTTACCGAGTTTAACGTTGCCATGATCAAGATTGCCGACCTGACCGATGGTCGCGTAGCAAACCTGGCGGATCAGGCGGACTTCGCCGGACGGCATGCGAACCTGGGCAAAATCGCCTTCTTTCGCCAACAACTGCGCAGCACCACCCGCCGAGCGAACCAACTGTCCACCACGTCCCTCGGTTACCTCGATGTTGTGGATCAAGGTGCCGACCGGGATGTTCGAGATCGGCAGAGCGTTCCCAGAGCGGATTTCGGCTCCCGACCCAGCCATAACGGAATCACCAACTTTGAGATCCAATGGTGCGACGATGTAACGCTTCTCGCCGTCTGCATAGTGCAATAAAGCAATACGAGCTGTACGGTTCGGATCGTATTCGATCGCCGCCACTTTCGCCGGGATGCCGCGCTTGTCACGCTTGAAATCGATCAAACGGATGAAGCGCTTGTGTCCACCACCGCGATGGCGAACAGTGACACGCCCATAGGAGTTGCGGCCACCGCTCTTGCGGAGTTCGACCAGCAACGAACGTTCCGGTTTGGATTTGGTGATTTCCTCGAAGGTGTAACCGGTCATCCCACGAGTACCGGGTGTAACCGGTTTGTACTTTTTGACAGCCATTACTGAACCCCTCCAAAGACTTCAAGGGTTTGTCCTTCAGCCAAGGTGACGATCGCTTTCTTGTAGCTGGCTTTGCGAACGAGCAAACGGCGGCTGCGAAGTCGACGACCACGCTTGGCGGAAGTATTGATAATGTTGACCTTCTCCACAGTTACATCGTAAAGGGTTTCGATCGCGTCCTTTACCTGCTTGCGTGTGGCATTATCTGCGACAATAAATGAATATTGGTTTAACTTGCCAGATTGATAACTTGACTTCTCGGTTACCAACGGACGGCGAAGAACATCATAGATCGTTGACATTTTCTTCTCCTATCCCAAGCTCGCTACGAGAACTTCAAGTGTCTTCTCAGGCAGTACCACTTTTTCATATCCAAACAGATCACGGATATTGAGGTACCCGGCGAGCAGAACCTTTGCATTAGCGAGATTGACAGTTGAACGCATAACGGTCTCATATGCCTGATCCTTGGTGGGCAGGACAACCAAAGCAGTTGATCCACCAACAAGTTTTTTCAATGCATCTGCCATTACACGCGTCTTTGCTTCGGAAAGATTAAGTTCATCCACAACCACAACGCCTGCTTCCACAGCTTTGGCAGAGAGAGCAGATCGAAGAGCTGCCTGACGCATCTTTTTAGGCATGCGCTGTTCGTAGCTACGGGGATGTGGGGTATGAATACGTCCACCGCCAACCCATTGGGCAGCGCGGCGGGAACCTTGACGGGCGCGACCGGTACCTTTTTGCTTGTAAGGCTTGGCGCCGCCACCAGCGACTTCACCGCGGACCTTGGTCTCGTGCGTGCCGAGGCGCGCATTCGCCATCTGACGGACATAAGCCTGGTGCATCAAATCGACATTAATAGGGGCTTCGAAAATGGCAGAGGGGAGTTCCACCTCGCGCAGCTTCTTGCCTTCTAAGTTAAGAACATCTACTTTCATGATATCTAGCTCCATATCCTCAGCGGCTACTGCTTGCGAGCCTCTTTGATAACGACCAGGCCGCCTTTGCCACCGGGCACTGCACCATGGACACCGATCAAGTTACGTTCTGCATCCACCAGCACGACCTTCAAAGCCTGCACAGTCACACGCTCACTTCCCATGTGTCCAGCGCGACGGGAATTCTTAAGAACACGACCCGGCGTCGTACCAGAGCCATTCGAGCCAGGAGCGCGATGACGATCAGACTGACCATGGGTCTTCTTGCCGCCTTTGAAGTGGTGACGCTTTACAGCGCCAGCAAAACCCTTGCCTTTGCTGGTACCGACAACATCCACATGTTCACCAACAGCGAAAACATCAACAGTCAGCTTATCCCCTACATTTGCACTTTCCTTTGAACGAAACTCACGCAAAAAGCGAAGAGGAGATAATTCATTCGCCTTGAGGTGACCCAGCTCGCCAGCAGCCAGTTTCTTGGGGTGGACTTCCCCAAAACCCAACTGAACGGCAGCGTACCCATCGCGCTCTTGAGAGCGTACCTGGGTAACGTAACATGGCCCAGCTTCGATGATTGTCACCGGATAGGCGACGCCTTTCTCATCGAAGATCTGGGTCATGCCGATCTTCTTTCCTATAAGCCCTTTTAACATACTCGGTTTTCTCCTTGCAAAAGATTTGTTGAGACTGTCAGCCTGGGCTTAGGCTACATCATCTCCGGGCAACGCAGTAAACAATTTGGTGGGACGTGCAGTGTTTTGTTGTCCCGAACAAGATTGTTCTTGCGCTGTCGAAATTAGAGAGTAGAGATTAATTACAGTCTCTACTCTCCAGTAACGACCAGTTTAGATTTTGATTTCGATATCAACGCCGGCGGGCAAATTCAACCGCATCAGCATATCGATTGTTTTGGAATCCGGATCGAGAACATCGATCAAACGATTGTGAGTCCGGATCTCATAGTGCTCGTGTGAGTCTTTATCAATAAAAGTCGAGCGCCGTATTGTAAACCGTTCGGTCTTGGTTGGCAAGGGCACTGGACCAACGACATGAGCACCACTGCGTTCCGCTGTTTCAACGATACGCTTGGCAGACTGATCAAGAACACGATGATCGTAGGCTTTGAGCCGGATGCGGATTTTCTGTTTGGTCATGCCTTCACCTATTCCAAAATTTTAGTAACGACACCAGCGCCGACGGTGAGACCGCCTTCACGGATGGCGAACT
>CAZKSG010000157.1:0-10441 GCA_964555335.1 uncultured Anaerolinea sp. | reverse complement strand
CGCGTATGATGGCTACCTCTTTGCGCCAAGCTGGATCACAGACTTTGCCCCGGCAGCAAGTGGTCCGCGCTTCATGCCCGATTCACACGGGCTGATCGTCACCGTAGAACGTAATAATACCGACCAGCTTCTGCTCACCGACATTGCCGGAAGCTGGCCGCGTGCTCTCACAACCGACACGGTTGGCGATCACTGGGATGCGCGTCCATCGCCGGACGGGAAATTCATCCTGTACACATTGCGCCGCTTCGACGACCTGAACCGCATGGACATTGTGTTGCTGGAGATCGAAACCGGCAAATCCATTACGCTGTACGGCAAACCATCCACGCGAGCGATGCTTGCGAGATGGTCACCCGATGGAACATGGATCGCCTTCATTGCGCAGGACAATGAGCACGACGAGATCTTTCTCATCCGGCCGAACGGCGAGGGATTGCATTCGCTCACAAACACAGGCAATGATGTATTCCAGTTCGAATGGTCACCCAGCGGGAAAAGACTCGTCGCCATCATGAACCGGAACGGAGCGTTCGATCTGAGTCTCATTGAGACGGAGTCCGGTTTGACCGTCGATCTACGAAGCGGAATAGGATTACACTCGAATCCCAATTGGGCGCCGGACGAATCTTTCCTGACCTATGAGTACGAGAGTCCGCTTCTCCCACCCGATATCTTCCGCATTGACTTGCAAACAAAACAGGTGACGCAGCTTACATTTTCCGAGCCACCGGCGTTGCAGAAGAACAAAAAAGTTCTGCCAGAGATCGTCTCCTACAAAAGCTACGATGGTCTGGAGATCCCCGCATTCTTATACAAACCAGAAAGGTCGAACGGTGCGGCGATCGTTTATCCGCATGGCGGGCCGAAAGACCAGTATGGCGCTGGTTGGGATGAACTTGCCCAGTACTTTACTGCCAAAGGATATACCTATCTTGCGCCAAACTATCGCGGTTCCACAGGTTATGGTAAGCAATTCGAGCGCGCCAATTACGATGACTGGGGTGTAGGCGATACGCAAGATTGTCTGCATGCTGCCAAATTCCTGCGCGGTTTCAAGGAGATTCGCCCCGAAAGCATCGGCATTGCAGGCGGAAGTTACGGCGGCTATATGACCATTTGCTCGCTATCGCGCGACCCAGAGTATTTATTTGCCTGCGGTGTCACCAAATACGGTGACTCAAATCTCGTCAGTTCCTGGGCGCAATGCGAAAAGCGGCTGCGATTGTATACCGAGATCTTCCTGGGGCACCCAAGCACAAACAAGGGCATTTATCTCAAAGGGTCGCCGATCTACGAAGTGCAGAATGTTCAAAAGCCCGTGTTGATCCTGCACGGGCTGCTCGATACCGTTGTCCCACCGGAGGCATCGGAAGAATGGGTCGAAGCGCTGAAGCGATACAACAAAGTATTCGAATACAAGACGTATGAGGATGAACCACATGGGTTCCTGCGCCGCGAGAACCTGCATGATGTCTACGAACGCATGGAGCAATTTCTGGATTGGTACCTGTTGCCGAGCTGAGCATGGAATTCACGATTCGCAACGAAGAAGAAAAAGATTTTGATCAAGTGCGCACGATCTTGCGCGCCACATTCCCGAGCGATGCCGAAAGCAGGCTTGTGGATGCACTGCATGCCAATGGCAAAGCGATCATCTCACTGGTAGCCGAGAACGGTGATAATGTGCTGGGACATATTCTATTCAGCCCAGTCTCCATTCCCCCACCGAACGAAGCAAAGGGCATGGGGCTTGCGCCAGTGGCAGTGCGCCCCGATGTGCAATCACTTGGCATTGGCTCCCAACTGATTCGCGATGGGCTGCGGCTCTGCAAAGAACTAGGCATTGATTACTGCGTTGTGCTTGGCGACCCTCATTATTATTCTCGTTTTGGATTCGAAAAAGCGAGTCGTTTCGATCTTCAAAATGAATACGGGGTGGATGAGGAATTCATGCTGATCCGTTTCTCAGACCGCCCGATAACAGGGTTGGTTCAGTACGCTCCCGAATTTTCGATGTTTGCTGTTTGAGAAAATGACACCCAAAGGTGTTAGAACGTTAAGTGACTACGCGCAAAACGAACGGAGACATCAATGACTGACTTTTTCCATTACGATGACATGACCTGGGATGTCGTGGCAGAGCTACCACGAGATACTCCCCTTGTACTGCCTCTCGGCTCCGGCTACAACCACAACCTGCTGGCCAGCCAACTGGGACACCCTCCCCGCGTTGGGCTCCTGCCACCCTTCCCCTTTGGCTGGCGCGGCAGCGGATTGGAAGTCCCCGAACCGTTGTTGCTTCAATACATTTCAAATCTACTTGATGGACTACGTGATGATGGTTTTTCAAGAGTGTACTGTCTGGCACCTGCCGGGTTGGATCCGCAATCTTTTTTCCTGCAACAGCTTTCCTCCTCCTGCCTGCGGCTTCCACATTCATCCACATATTCGTCAATAACCCAGTTGCCGGCCGATTCTGAACGCGGTAAGGTGATCCTCATCCCCATCGGTCACACCGAGCAACATGGGTTCCATCTCCCGCTTTCTGTGGACACCATCATTATCGAATCCATCGCAAAGGGCACAGCATCCAGATCACCCACACGCTGTTATACCTTACCGGTTATGCCGTATGGTGTCAGCACACACCGGTCGTCTTTTGCAGCCACCATGAACGCCGGTGGACGTGCCTTCGAAGATTTTTGGGTGGCAGTGATCGACTCGCTGGTGATTCGTGGCTTCGACCGCTTCTATCTGATGAGTGGACATGGCGGTAATTCTTCCTTTCTCGTGAACATTGTGAAATATGCAGGTGAACGTCATCGCAGGGTCTTCTGCGCCACCGCCTGGCTGCATACATCAGGGAAGATCGGCGCTGCAGCGCTGGAAAAATACCGCACGTCGCCCATCGGCGGTATGGGGCATGCCTGCGAACTGGAGACATCCTATTTGCTGCACCTCCGCCCCGACCTGTGCCAGATGGAACGCGTCGTCGACGAAATGGACTTCGTTGCCACACCCGATTACTACATGGACTGGATCGAAGGCGGTTCGCTGATCGCCAATCCACCCTGGGATGACGACACCCAAACAGGCGCCTACGGAGCAGGAAGCCACGCCACCGCAGAGAAAGGCAGGCTGTGGCTGGAAGCTGCCATCGAAGAAAAAGCTGCACACGTGGAGGAAATCCATTTGCAGCACGAGATGCGCGAAAAGAGGCGGAACGAAGGCTATGGATTATGGGGAAAATTCAAGTAGCAAGTACAACCTAAAACGTGAATGACCCGCAGCGCTTTGTGCATCTGCGGGTCATTTTTTATTTAGCAGACTTTTGCTTCTCCCATAACTTGCGATCTATTGGATTCTCGGCATCCAACTGACTCGGGTCGATCTCTTTCATTACCCTATGCCCGTGGGATGTCCACAGATCAGCAGCAAGCTTGCGAGCATCGCGCCTGAGTCCTTGGGATGCAAAATACTGGCAAATGCGGGTCACATCGCGCAGGAAGATCGTCCATGCTGCAGGGTTGGATTCGGGTTGAACGACCTGCGGAAAGTCGATCAGGGTAATATCACCTTCCCAATAGAGAATATTGTAGGCAGACAGGTCACCGTGGATACGCTCGTTCGCAAGGAGAAGGTCCACGTCCTGAATGACGCGGTTAAAGAGTGGTTTCACTTCCTCCCGGTCAAGAGTCAAAGAGTTGAGGGTTGGCGCGGCAGTATCCAGGTCCCCGATGTACCCCATGAGGATGGCGTTCTTCTCCAACGCATACGGGCGGGGAACATCCGCTCCTTGTGCTTTCAGCGTTTCCAGCGTTTGGAACTCATAGGCAATCCACGACTGGTGACGGAGTTCTTCACCGTAGTTCGTCCGCTTTGCCATGGCGTGCAGATCCCCATCCTTGACGACAGCTTTGCCGTTCTCGTCGAGGTCAACACGACCCGTGCGGTACTGACCGTCATTCTTGAGGTTGCGCAACGAGCGCGGGCGATAGACCTTGGCAGCAACGAGCGGTGCGTCGATCGCCGGGCCCGAACGACAGAGGTAGACCGATGCCTCCTTGCCACCCTTGATGCGGCGCAAAACATCCGTGATCCATTTATGCTCATAAAACTCACCCAGCGACTCGAGCAACCACCATTCTTCAAAGCGTGCCGCCTTATAAGTGAATTTAAAATTTGCAACCGAATCGCCCTGTTCATGAACAAATTGCCGCTCTTCCGACATCAACTTTCTCGACAGGCGCTGGTACGGACGGCGTTTGTCGATCCCGAAATGGGCGTTTAATTTATCGTCATCATCAAGTTCATCGAAGAATTCAACATAATCATTTGTATTCATCAGCTTCTGTACTCAAGACCTGACGGGTCGGGCAGAAACTCATCACACTGCGGAAACCGGTCAGGTCGAGAGGTAAAAAAAAGAAAAACCGCAGGGTGTGTTGCACGCCTGCGGTGTACATCGAAGCCAACGACTGAAGTCGTTACTGCATTTCACCATTGGGAGGCGCGCTGAACAAAACGTGAATAGACGACAAGATGGATTTCATTTTTTCGTGCCTCCTTTCCAGAAAGAATTTGATGCCATAAGTCTAACATCCGAATTTTAGGGTGTCAAGACGAATATGAAAACGATCCGTTTTTTACCCTGAATTCCTTCGGATAAATTCCTCCCCTTTTGCCATTAATTCCGCGTGATCGTCCGGTGCAGGCAGATCCTTTAGGAAGCCAACCGTATACTCACTCAGCTTTTTCTGCACGTGAGGTTGCCCGGCATCGATCCACTTCTCCATGCTCCAGCGCGGGAAGATGGGATTGACGTAATAGCCCGACCTGTACTTCTTCAACGTTGTCGGGGCAGAGACAAAGCTTTTGCCTGCACCAATTTTATGAATTTCATCCAACCCAACATGAGCATCGTCCAACTGGAAGCCATTCGCAAAACGCAGAGCCTGGTCGATGATCTCATGACAATAGATAAACGTTTGCGGTGAGATGGCCTTGGAGCCGAGCGTATCGCCAACAAACGGAGCAATGCCGCCTTTGGTAAGCGACATCATCAGCGTGTTCATCCAGTATGTCTCGGCAGCAAGCAGATCCATGCCCCAGCCGGTGCCGCTGCCCGACGTTCCGCAGTGAGGCAACCCGTAATAGTCCATCATTTCAGCACAGGCCAGGCTTACCAGAATGCTCTGTGGGTCATAGAAGTTCATCAACGTTTTCATGTCAAAATAGACGGGCAGCATGCCGAGCAGCATTGGCGTGCCTTCCTTATATAGTTGACCAATGACCAGCCCCGCCAGTAATTCTGCCAGCAAAACAACCACCGTCCCTGCGGGTGTGATCGGTGTAGTCGCACCAGACATACTGTAATTGGAAACGATCACAGGGAGTCCGCGCTCGATGGCAATGCGCATCTTATCCACAGTGCCCTCGTTCATCACGAGAGGCGAGACCGGGTTGAAATACGGAATGATAAATGGTCTATCACCCAGGTCGCGTCCATGCAGGGTCTCGAACATACGCATGACATCGTCAAATTTATGCTCATCGGAGCAGAGCAGGACCATGGGCTTGATACCGTTGGCAAAGTGTTCCAGACTTCCGTAGAGGTCGGTCAAATGTTCGGGCACATCGCGGACAATTCCCACCGTGGAAACCATGTCATAGTGCGGGAGTTTATTCCCAACACGGACCATATCCTGCATGTGTCTGCGCTGAAACAGGACCGGTGTATCCGTCTCCGGCTCCTGGTAATATAACGCTGTGACGCCGATGCCAAAACGAGTGCGATCCCCCTCCCCGCCAATGGTGAACTGTGGATTTCCTCTTCGATCATACATCTGGATCTGACGTGGTGCGGCCTTGATCGCCCATTCGACAAGTTCTGCAGGAAAACGGACGGTTCGGCCGTCGACCATCGAGCCCCCCACTTTTTTCCTGAGCATTTCCAACGCTGAAGGCGAGTCGACACGCACGCCGGTGGTTACAAGGAGCTTCAGTGTATATCCATGAATATCCTTGATCTGTTCATCGGTGAGCATGGTCAAACGAGGACGGACGTTGTTCATATTCTCTTCTCCTTTCCCTATTTTATCCGAGGCGGCATGGGCATGAAGTAAAATACTGGCCAAATTGTAAGTGAGGAAATATGCGTGGGTTTATACAGAACAAACTTGTAACTGTGAGCACTGTGAAATTATCCGCCATTTCAGTGGGGATCTCCATCGTCATAACAGCCTTCCTGACATGGTTTGTGAGCCTGATGGTTTTGGGAAGATTGTCTTTCGAGCTGTTGCTGGCAAACTCGATGATCGGCACAATTGTGCCTTTAATTGTTGCACCCTTAGTAATCAACCTTTTGAAACAGGCCACCAGCTACGAACAGGCCAACCGGGAGCTCAGCGACGAAAACATCGAAAGGAAGAGGCTGGAAAAAGAGGCGGAACAAAAAGCACGAGACATGCAGGCAATCAACGAACTGGCGATCGAATGTGCTGCCGCAACTCCAGATACAGACATATATAAACTGATCGCAGAAAAATTACGCACGATCACGAATGCCCTGGGGGTTGCGGTCACTGCATACGACTCAAGCACGCGCTCGCTCACGACCAGGAATATAGCCGTCTCTGGCCAGATATTGAACCTTGCCAATCAAATCGTTGGTTTCAACCTTATCGGAATGGTCAATCACGTCACCCCGGAAACAGAAGAACGCATGCTGAACGGCATCGTGGAAACCCTGCCTGACTTGTCAGATGCTTCCTTTGGGCTTGTCCCAAAATCTGTTGCTGCAGCGATCAAGAGCGCATTTGGAGTCGGAAATTTCGTGGGATTGGCTTTAGCCTATGGCGGAAAGATAATTGGCACCGCTGTCATTGTCCAGCGGGATGGGCAGCCTGCGATGAATTTCGACGTTTATAAAACGCTGGCCCATGTGTCAGCTGTTTCCATTCAGCGCAAGAATGCCGAGGATGCGCTGCGAGAGAACGAGATCAAGTTCAGAACGTTGATCGAGAATTTGTCTGAAGGCATTCTGCTTTTTGACGAAAAAGGAATTGTTATCGAGTGGAATGCGTCGCAGGAAGCCATAACTGACTTATCGCGGGAGGATGTAATTGGAAAATCCGTTTGGGATGTTCAGTTCCAACTCATACCAGAAGACCGTAGATCCATCGAATCATATGAAAAACTGAAGACAATATTCCAATCCATTCTGGAATCCGGTGCGTTCTCGAATTTCAATCGCCCTATTGTAGCAACGATTCACTCAGCAAAGGGCAGGACCAGGCACGTGATGCAAACGTCATTTCCCATTCGCACACAAAACAGATTCAGGGTTGGCGCGGTCATGCGCGATATCTCCATTCAAAAACAAGCCGAGGCAGATCGGGAAGGGCTTATCGCCGAGTTGAAATCGAAGAACTCAGAACTGGAGCAATTTACCTATATCGTATCTCACGATCTCAAGGCGCCGCTCGTTACGATCGAGGGATTTTTAGGTCTGCTCGAAAAAGATGCGGTCAATAGCAATGTCGAGCGGATGAAAAAGGACATACAGCGAATCAAAGATGCCTCAGCTAAGATGCATCGCCTGCTGAACGAGTTGCTGGAACTATCCCGCATCGGGCGGTTTACCAACCTACCGCGTGAAATCTCCTTTGAACAGATCGTGCTGGAAGGTATGAAATCAGTCTACGGCAGGCTGGATGGGCGCGGCATTCAAGTTAACATAACGAAAGATCTTCCCATTGTATTGGTTGACCAAACCCGAGCAGTTCAAGCTGTCCAGAATTTGCTGGACAACGCGGCGAAATTTATGGGAAATCAAAACGAACCATACATCGAGATCGGCTGTCAGGGGCTGGATACAGACGGAAAGCCCATCCTATACATACAAGACAACGGCATGGGAATCGAGTCTGACCAAATAAGCAACGTGTTTGGCCTATTTAAAAAGCTGGATGCCAGCGCCGAAGGAACAGGAATTGGGCTGGCACTGGTAAAGCGTATCATCGAAGTCCACGGCGGACGGATTTGGATCACATCTGCCGGACTCGGTCAGGGCACAGCCGTTTACTTTACGCTCCCGGTCCCTTGACCGTTCCTTTGAGCTCGAGCACGCCATATAACCGTCAGATATAAGGCGATGCCAAAATTGAAGAATGAGGCGCCGCGAATATCTGGCGCCGAACCGATGGACAGGCCAGACGGCCAAAACAACGCAATCCAATCGGCAAGTTGCGGGACGAAGACCTTATCGTACAGAACGATCGCCACCGCTCCGAGGAGTGCACCTGAAACATCGCCTGCACCACCGAGAATGACCATGGCGAGAATCATGGATGACACATGGAACGACATCGTATCGGGGTCTACATAAGAGAGCGTCCCAGAGTAAAGCGCACCTGCCAAACCAGCCAGTGCTGAACTGACAATGAATGCCCATAATCGCGCCGTCGATACATCGATGCCAAGTGAAAGCGATGCAAGCTCATCTTCACTGGATGCGAGCCAGGCGCGGCCTGTGCGTGAGCCAATCAAACGTGAACTTATCCATGCGGCAAACACGACAAAGCCAAAGACAAGATAAAACTTTGTGGTTGGTGAAACTACGTTCAGGCTTAGAAAATGAAGCGGCCCAAAACCGCCGAGTCCGCCTGCGCCGCCGGTCAGCGTCCGCAAGTTGATCACTGCCTGTCGAGTCAGCAACCCCAGTGTCAGTGTGGCCACCGCGAGGAAGTCGCCGCGCAAACGCCGCGCCAGTACACCTTTGAGGAGTCCAAGAAGCGCGCCGATGCCTGCACCTGCCAGCAGCACGAGAGAAATATCTGACCGATGCAACAATGCTGCTGCGTAAGCGCCCAACCCAAAGCTTGCTGCAAAACCGAAATCGAGTAGACCCGAAATTCCCAGGGCAATGTTGAGCCCAAGCGTGAGAATAATGAAGACACCTGCTATTCGCAAAATGTTCTGGCTTGTTGGAAAGAAGACGGGCAGAAGAGCAAAGAGGATCAGCAGGACATACCAACGCATCCAACCGGACCGGCGGTTGATTGTCGTTAAAATGACCGAGTCTCGCGTGGAGGCTGTTTCCGTGCCCGACTCGCCTGAGGAAGCCAATCCCATCGGACGCCACGTCAAAAGTATAACAAGCAGGGCTAGCAGCAACACAGGTGTCCATTGCGCGCTTAGATAGTAATCGCTCAACGAGGAGACGACACCCATCACCAAACCACTCATCAACGCACCGACAGGGCTGCCAATACCACCAAGCAACGCCGCAGCAAATGCAAGCAACCCGCTCTGCGCTCCATGAACTCCGAAAGGACGCCCATAGTACAGGGCAAAAATGAACGCAGCCGCGCCGGCAAATGCACCGCCGATCGCGAAGGCGCGTGTGATCGTCTGGTTGACATTGACCCCCAGTATCTGTGCACCTTCCTGATTCTGTGACAGCGCGCGGATGGCGCGCCCGGTCTTTGTCTTTTGCAGGAGCCATGTGGCGAGCAGCACGAACAGGATCGCCGTCAGAATCACAAAGACATCTGCAAAACGGATGATGACCTGTGCCTGCAAGCCCAACGCTTTGACAAGATCGATCTCAGGTAACAAATTGGGAATCCCATCTGTGGGCACTTCGGGAATGCCGGGAACACTGCGATGCTCACCGGGAATCCACGAGTGCTGGAATGTGCGCCAGACCAGCGCTCCCTGGAAGAGAATGAAGGAGAGTCCAAGCGTTGCGATGAGAGGCGCAAGGCGTGAGAAGCCACGGAAGGGTTTGAACCCCAATTGCTCCACTCCCATGCTGAGAATCGCCCCCAGCAACATAGACATGGCTAACACAAAGACCAACGCCAGAGCCAGTTGAGGCGGCGGCCATTTCTGAGTGATCCCTACAAGATTAACCAGACTCGTCACCAGTGCGGAAGTTAATGCAAAGACATCACCATGTGCCAGATTCAGCGTTCGCACGGTGCTGTAAATGAGCGTCACACCGATCGCATTGAGTGCAAGGACGGCTCCGTTCGAGAGGCCAAAGATGATGATCTGGATCAACGTTTCGAGCGGGTTTGGCTTGTCTCTTTCCTGCGAACTCGATTGCGCTGCTTGGAATACCTGCCGGGTCGCTATCCATAAAACCTGATAATCACCATTACAACGCGGATTGCGGTCATGCCATCGGACAGTGAGATCACCAGAAGCGCGATCGGCTGTTTCAAAGTTGATCGCTGTGGAAAGATCCTCTCCCAGTGAAATTTCGAAAGGCGTCTCTGACACCTGTGGCTGAACCGTGTCATTCAGGCTTGTGTAATCGAGATTGATGCAGGGAATCGCATCCTTGCCGTTGAAGCTATACCGGATGTCTGTGATCTTCGAGTCGCGAACGGAAAAGGAAATTTCAAAGTCCTTTCCTTTGGCAGTGTCT
>CAZKSG010000156.1:0-10671 GCA_964555335.1 uncultured Anaerolinea sp. | reverse complement strand
CCGGATCACCGGGTGTCCACAAGACATTCGCGCCTACGCCATACGGTCCCCAGTTGTAGGAGATCCACGGCACGCGCGAGACCATGATCACATCGCCTTGTCGTCCATGACCGAGCGCCATCATGGCTTGATAGGCTTTGACGAGCGCATCGCGTCCGCCCGCGGCGCCAAGCACATTGGCGGGACCCCAACCGGAGGAAGTATCCAACTTCCAATATTGCTCGATCACGGATTTGCGGTAAGCATCCGTGCCGAAGGGCATATCGTAGGCGGTTCCATGTTCAATCTGGAGTTGAAGCGCGCGCTCGAGCAGCGATTTTGGCGTCCCTGGCAGCGAGGCGCCTCCGTCCCCTTGCGAGGCGTCGAAGATCTTCGCGTCGGGATTCTTGTCCTTGTATACTTTCAATGACTTGTTGATGAGGAACATCCTTGACGGCGGAATATCCATCATCTGCTTGAGATGATCACTAACCGGGACGAGGTTCTTTTCGTCAACGGCGAAGACAGGTGTGGCGTTTGAAATGGACATGATGGCTCCTTGTTTTAGACTTCGGAAGTCTCCAAGACTTCTAAAGTCTGTGTTTAAGAAAAACGCCCCGAGGTTCTCGGGGCGTTTGGTGTTCCTAGTGTGTATGAACTTGTTCCTGTTCATCTGACAGCCACCAACGTCCCGTTACCGTTTTATTGGTACGAGTAGTATTGGTATTATCAGTGTCAACGATGAACTGGCTAAACATTGGGCGCAAGGATACCACCGTGATATACATGCGTCAAGAAGAGATTTCCCACAAAAAAATTATGTCGTTGCGAGGGCAACAGCCCAAAGCAATCTCCAACAAAACGGAAATGTTTCATCGATGAGAGTTAATCGTTTAGAAGCAGATTGCTTCGCCTATCGGCTCGCAACGACATGTATGTTTTATGCCGCGATCTCGATCAATTGGGGTTCTGTGTTTGGGACGCGCCGAATGATACCGCGTGCTTCCAGATCAAGTTTGACGGTGGTGTAATACCAGATCACAGAACCGTCGAACTTTTTCAACAACTGCTCTTCAAGCATGTGACCTAGTTTTTCATAAGACAGCGATCCATACGTGCGCAATTTCTCAAGGATGGCATTCCGTATCAGATCGTATTTCGCTTTTTCGATGCGTACACCAGGCTTCTTTGGCTCGGGATGAGCCGTCAAAAAGAACTCTTCTGCGGCCATGCCATCACCTATTTATTGAAACTGGGATTCATGCTCGTGTATAGCGCCAGTGTATTTCCCGTTGGATCTTTGAAGAGAGCAAACCAGCCGGTACCGGGAATCTCAGTCTTGGGTCTGACGATGGAGCCTCCAAGCTTTTCCACGTTTTTCAAGTCTGCTTCGATATCTTCGCTGTCAATGTAGACCAGCACCTGTCCGACAGGATTCTCATTGTCAACTTTGTTGAAGCCGCCGCCATAGCCGCCGCCGTCTGACCACATGGTGTAGTCGAACTCGGCGGCGTGTTCCATCTTCCAGCCAAATAATGTTTCATAAAACTTCGCCGCAGATGGCACATTGCCAGCAGGGATCTCAATATGGACCACATTACGTTTGGACATGACATTCTCTCCTTTATCTAAATTGGGTAACAACAAAGAAATTATAGAACATACGTTCTATAGAGTCAAGCGCCAGATGTAGCCAGAAGAATCAATGGACAGTCATGGATGGGTGCGGCAGCCCTGAGATGCGTCTCATCCATTAACGGAATCAGCCCCCAGCTTGTTCCGAAGCGAAATGTCATTCATATTTAAGAGCCAGTACAGGGATCATATTCGCAGCACGCAAGGCGGGATAAAGTCCCGAAAGCATCCCGATAAATGTGGAAAAGATGAGCGCAAACAATGGCAGCCAGAACGGGGTGTAGACCGCAACGCTTGGCGGCGGTCCGCCTTGTTGGCCGGCCTGACTGGCAAGATAGACAATGGCGATCACGTTCAATCCCTGACCGGCAAGCCATCCGATGATGACGCCGCCCAGCCCGCCGATAAAACCGATACCAGCAGCTTCACCCAAGAAAATGGCCAATACATCGCGGTTCGTTGCGCCAACCGCTTTCATCAGACCGATCTCACGCGTGCGCTCCAGGATCGACATCGCCATGGTATTGGCAATACCAATGGCTGCCACCAATAATGCAATTGCACCCACGCCGCCAAAAATAAACTGCAAGATCTTATAAAAGTTATTGATGCCCTGCACGAAAGACTGCGGCGTGAACGCTTGAAAACCCATATTCGTGATCTGCTCGGAAATGTCGAGCACTTGATCCACATCGTTGACTTTGACGATGACCTGGCTGTAACCGTCCTTGTTGTAATTGATGCGGCGGTTCATCGCCCATTCGTTCAATGCTTTGATCTGCTCAAGCGGCATATAGATCGACCAATCGGATTCACCTCGCGTCTCTTTGAGAACGCCCACCACGCGCAAACTGATGTTTTTGCGCGTCTCGACCCCCTGAGCATCCCACTTGGAGACGGTCATTTGGATCTGCTGCCCGTACAAAACAGGAGGCGGAGGCGGCTCCTGCCCCGGGCGAATCTTGGGATCATAAAAATTATTCGGCACCATCACGCCAATGATGACCGTGCCACGTCCTAATTCCGTAGAGCCTTCGGTGGCTTCCAACCCCAGGCTCGCCAGATCGGGCGTATCGATCCCGATAATGTTGACACCCGCCTCCAACTTTTGATATTTGATCAATCCGCCTGCCATCAAATAATCGCGCGGGATGACCGTTTCCACACCGGGAATGGCACGCAGATCGTTGAGCGCAAAATTCGTGAGCAAGACCTGCTGCTGCATATCGGGTTTTCCGCCTCCTCCGCCACCCACCATGATGGGGCCGCCTTCCCCGCCATACGAAGGCATCACCTGGATCTGCGTCAGGTCGCCAATGCCATAGAGCTGTTCATTGGCGTTCTTCTGCAACCCAATGGCGAGCGAAACCAGAATCACCACAGCCGCCGTGCCAATGACCACACCAATGGCAGTCAAAGCCACGCGCGCCTTGCGGCGACTCAAGTTCCCAAAGATCAGGCGGATGAGGTCGAGAAATTTCATACGATGAGCAGTTAGCCTTTTCCGGTTCCTGGCTTCACCTGCGGAACGGTCGGCTCACCTTCAGGCATGATCGGCTGTTCGCCACCAGATGGTGGAGCGCTGTCCAATCCAAGCAAGCCCAGGACGAAACGCCACACCTTATGCAGGAATGGTTCGTCCGTGACAATCGGCATCTCGCCTCCTCCACCCCCACCATTCAATGAAGGATCAATGGTCGGTTCTTCCGGTACCCCCTCCATCACTTCGACCTCCAGTTTGCGCGTGAGCGTACGCGGCTGGTTGAAATCATCCGTGTAATCGATGCTGATGTTCAGGATCTGCTTGCCCGATTGTTCTGGTGTGAACATGGAATCGAGCGTGAAGTAACCGCCCGCATCCAACGACCCGACGAGTCCGGTGCCATTTTCGATCGTTCCTGTGTCAGACGTAATCTTCAAATTTCCAAGCACAGAGGCGCGTTTTCCGATGTTGACCACCTGCACTGGCAATGCTCCCGGCTGCCCCACCATGAACGGGTCCGGCGGACGATAGAAACTGACATCCACATTCGGGAGGCTGTACACAAGCAGGGTGATCACCTGCTCATCGTTCACCACTTCATTCCGGTCATTCAAATACGAGAACGTCACCTTCATCGGATAAGCACCTGGATTCGTCGAAACATTGACGATCAGATTCTGACTGGCTTGCAGCATCCCGCCAGCCGGAAGGTCACCAAGAGACTGAACGTTCGATGCGCCGACAGGCGCGAAGTTGGTGAATTCGCCGCTCCCGCCTGAGACACCACCCGGTTGTGGCGTTCCACTGGCGCTGCCGCCACTCGAACCGCCGCCCACGATCATTGTAATGCGCTGTGCTTTGGCGTTCCCTGAATTTTGGACAGTCATCGTCAACGTAAACTGCTCACCCGGCTGGAGCAGATCGATATTTACAGCATAACTGGGAATCACCAGCTGAGAGCTTTTGACTCCCGTCGGCGTGGCTGTAGGATACACAACACCGCTATAGCCGCTGTTCGTTGTGCCGACTGTCAGCGTGAACTTATCGGAATAGCTGGTCCCCTGATCGTCATAATACGTGACCGTTACATCCACCATGACGATGAGCTGGCCGGCAAGCTGCCCGGTCACGAGAAAATTCTGCGAAACAGAAGATGAGTCCCCGGCAGCAATCGTTCCGAGCGCGACCACGCCTCCGTTCTTCAGCGGTGCAAGATCCGCGGAGGTGAAGACCGCCTGAACACTATAGGCTTCAGATGTCCCTGCGTTTCTCAGCCTCAGGTTTAATTTGAACTCACTGTTACTTGCAACGGTGCCGCTTGTTTTCGAAGAAGACACAACCAACTGTGGACGAACAAACGGCAAAGGCACATCCGTCGCCGTGGGTGTGGCCGTCGGCACATCAGTTGGAGTAGATGTAGCTGTCGCCGTGGGCGTATCAGTCACAGGCCCTTGCAATGAACGAACAGGGATTGGAAGCATCCCTAGTAAAAGTGCGATCAATATACTTGTTGCTATGAAACTCTTCTTGAGCATTCAGTCTCCTTATAACCCTATTATGCTGCTTCCAGTGCAGCGGACTGATATTCATCCTCACTGACGATCCGCCCATCGAGCAGGAAGATCTTATGCGTAGCAAAACGCGTCATACGCGGATCATGTGTCACCACAAGGACGGTCCGCCCGGCATTATGCAGGTCAGATAGCAATTGCATGATCGCCGCGCCGCTGGAGGTATCGAGATTCCCCGTCGGTTCGTCTGCCAGGATCAGGCTGGGACCATTGACCAGAGCGCGGGCGATGGCGACGCGTTGCTGCTGTCCGCCGGAGAGTTCCGTGGGACGGTGATCAGCACGGTTCCCCAACCCCACCTGTTCAAGAATACCCCGCGCCTGCTGACTTCGCTTCGAGGCGTTGACTCCCGCGAACTGCATCGGGAATGCAACGTTTTCGAGGGCAGACATACTTGAAATCAAATTGAATGATTGAAAGACAAATCCCATCGTGCGGCGCCGGAACAAGGCTAAAGCGTTCTCATCCATTTGGTCGAGTCGTTGCCCATCAATGGAAATTTCCCCTGCAGTTGAGTGATCCAGACCGCCAAGCAGGTATAACAACGTACTCTTGCCCGAACCCGAGGGACCCATCACTACAGTGAACGTATGCGGTTCAATATCCAGATCAAGGCCATCCAACGCGCGGACAATCTGTCCGCCCATTTGATAGTGTTTGACCAGACCTCTAATGCGAATGAAAGGTTGGGGCATGGATTAGAAGAAGGGACGTTGAACAGCCTGCCCACCCAAATTGGAAGTCACTGTCCCCAAACCGGCCTGGGCAGCCAATAACAACACTAATACAACGAAAACCCCGATAAATGCTTTGTTACGCGGTAAACCATCAGCAATAGCAAAACCAACCACCAGCAGGATCAGATACCAGACCCAGAACAGATCGAAGCGAGAAAGTATCTGGGTGAGAAAACCTGTAGAGGTGGCAAACCCCGAAAGTCCCGGGCTATTGATCGCATGTCCGGCAGCAAGCATGAAGATGATCCGAAAAAGATCCCGCACGGCAAAAGGAAGGCTCGCCCAGGCAACAACGTTCAATGCGCTTTGCATCGAACCCCGCCCACCCAGCAGAGTCGAACCGAGGTGCAGCAGTCCTGCCACGATCACCCAGCCCAGCCAGAGCGTGGTCAGCGTACCAACGAGCGGAATAATATACATGAATGTCGCACCTTGCGTGGCCTGCTGCGCCTGCATATAGTTTTGCTGCATGTCCGGGGACCAATATTGCCAGTCTGGAGGCAAAGGAACTTCCCCCATCATCGCAGCTTGCGTTTTTAGATATCCGGCAACAATCACAGCCAGAATGGCAGTCACGCTCAAAATGATCATAGGAGTCAGCCATGTGACACGCGCCTCCGAAATCATCTCCTCATATACCTGTCTGGGACGTACTAAAAATGAGAGTGAGCGGGCGATGTTTATCCGACGGGCAGGTTGGTTTTGGGTTGTGTCTGTCATAGGTTTGGATGGGAAGATTCTAACACGTATCAATGCACCAATATTAAACGAGGCAACCTTCCAGTTTGTTCCCACAGAAAAGAGTGAAAAATGAGCGAAATACAGTCCCAGATGCCATTGCCAGCGTGAGAAACAGGAGTAAACTTGCCTGAATTCGGAGCTTGAATTTTCTGACCGCACAAACATACAATCAAAAATGAATACACGACCATCTGGCACAGTCACGTTTTTATTTACCGATATCGAAGATAGCACCCGCCTCTGGCAGGAACAGCCTGAAGCCATGGCGAAAGCACACGCACTGCACGACAAGATTTTACATATAGCCATAGATGCCAATCATGGCTATGTCTTTCAGATCGTGGGCGATTCGTTCAGCGTTGCGTTTCATACGGCGCAAGATGCGTTGATGGCAACACTGACCGCCCAACGCGAATTGCAAACGCAACAAAAAGACTCGCCTCTCAAACTCAAAGCGCGGATGGGACTACATACCGGCTCCGCCGCGATACAAGCCGATGGCAAATACGATGGCTATGTCACCATCGCTTCCTGTCAGCGTGTGATGTCAGCCGCGCATGGCGGGCAGGTACTCATCTCACAGATCACAGCCGACTTACTCAACAAGCTACCCGATCAAGTTTCGCTGCGCGACCTGGGCGAACATCAACTCAAGAGTCTGCGCGCGCCGCTGCGGCTTTATCAACTCGTCGCGCCGGCTCTGCCACAAGAATTTCCGCCCATTCAATCGCTCAATCAATTTCCGAATAACCTGCCAACGCAACTAACTTCCTTCATTGGACGTGAAAAAGAAACTGCGGAAATCAAAAGTGCGCTTGCTTCCGCAAGCCTCGTCACCCTCACTGGTTCAGGCGGCACGGGCAAGACGCGTCTCACACAAGAAGTCGGCGTGCAACTGCTAACCAGTTTCCAGCATGGCGTGTGGCTCATCGAACTCGCACCGCTCAGCGATGAGGCGCAGATCATCCCTGCACTGGCACAGGTGTTTGGTTTGCAGGAACTGCCGTTCAATCCACTGGCAAAGTTGGTGGAAGATTACCTGCGCGATAAAAAGCTGCTGCTCATTCTTGATAACTGCGAGCATCTCATCGCGGGTTGTGCGCGGCTGGCGAATCATCTGCTCCATCAATGCGCGGGACTCAAGATTCTGGCGAGCAGCCGTGAAGCATTGGGCATCGCGGGCGAAGTGACATATCGCACACCTTCACTCGCGGATTCAGAATCGACTCAACTCTTTGTGGATCGTGCGCACGCGGCGAACTCCAATTTCAAGCTGACCGATTCAAACGCGTCAGCCGTCGCTCAAATCTGCCACCGTCTCGATGGCATTCCACTTGCGATAGAACTCGCCGCCGCGCGGACGAAGTTGCTCTCCGCCGAACAGATCGCCACGCGTCTCGATGATATGTTCCGTTTGTTGGTCGGCGGCTCGCGCACAGCATTACCGCGCCAGCAGACTCTGCGAGCGTTGATCGATTGGAGCTATGACCTGCTCTCCGCTGAAGAGAAACGCCTATTGCAATTCGCTTCGGTCTTCGTCGGCGGTTGGACGTTGGAGGCGCTGGAATTCGTCGCGGAGGAACCGTCCACACTGGAGCTGCTGGAGCAGCTCGTCAACAAGTCGTTGGTCGTCACGGAAGAACACAAAGGCGAGATGCGTTACTTCCTGTTGGAGACGATCAGGCAATACGGGCGGGAAAAGCTGTTCGAAGCGAAGCAGGCGTCGGCGGCGCGTGATCGGCACTTCATATATTATGATGAACTCTCAGAAACGCTGTGGGATTCGTTCCGTTCGGAGAATCTCCAGCCGATGGTCAGCAGAGGAATAGATGAAGTTGAAAATCTGCGAGCCGCGATGGAATGGGGGTTGGAAAATCATGTCGAAGAGAATGTCCGTTTGGCGGGAAATTTTTGCGTTGCCTCCAGCCTGATGGGCATCCTTGCCGAGGGCGTTGAACGGGCAGGAAGTGCCATCGAACGCGCTAGGGCATTGCCACCAGTCGGCAGGGAGGCAGACTTATACCGCCAAAAGTTAATTGGTAGAGCGTTGTTTATGCAAGGTATGGTGGGCATGGGCGTGGGAAATATGCCGCTGACCATACAGGTTTTGAGAGATGCCATTGCAACCTCGCGTGCAACAGGCGATAAACGTATTCTGGGCTACAGCTTGGAAATGTATTACACCGCAACTGGATTCATCCATGCACCAGATAGAGATGCCGCCGCCCGCGAAGGGTTTCACATTTTCACCGAAGAGATCGAAGATAGCTTTGGGTTGGGTATGGCGTATATGATGATGGCACGACTTGCCGCTGAACAGGGGAATGAAAGAGAAAAGGAAATGTACTTTGAGAAACTCATGGAAAAGATGCGTGACACGCCTGGGTCGTACCAAGCTGCCATGTTCCATCTTGGCATGGGTATGGACGAAAGCGTACGCGGCAATTACGAAGCGGCGAAAAGAATTTTTGAGGAGGGCAGAAAGATATTCAAGCGTATCGGCAGTTTGAATTTTCAATTAGTCATGCAAAGTGAGATCGGTCATGTCGAGCGGCATACAGGCAACTTGAGTCAAGCGAAAATGATTTATCTGGAAACCATCAAAGGTTGGCAGGATATAGGCAATCGTTCTGCTATCGCACATCAACTGGAATGTTTCGGCTTCCTTGCCATCTCGGATGAAGAGCCGCAACGCGCTATCAAGCTGTTTAGCGCAGCGGAAACCTTACGTGTAAAAACCGAATCGCCGATGGCAGATAATGAACGCGTCGAATACGATCAGTCTATAGCGCAACTGCGCGCTATGCTCCCTGAAACCGAGTTCAACGCGCTCTGGGCGGAAGGCAAGTCCATGACGATGGAGCAGGCGATCCAGTTGGCGTTGGAGTAGCAATAATGATCATTCTTGAAACAAAGCGTCTTCTTCTGCGCCATCTCAACGCTGATGATTTAGATGATTTATTCAGGTTATACAGCGACCCTGATATTCGCAAATATTTTCCTGAAGGTGTTCTGACTCTGGCTGGCGCCCGGGAAGAATTGGGATGGCACATGGACACCTACGAACAGCATCCGCAGTTAGGGCTGTGGGCAACCATCCATAAGGAGACAGGCAAATTCATCGGTCGCTGTGGTTTGCTTCCGTGGGAGATCGATGGCCAGACTGAAACAGAAATCGCGTATCTGTTGGATAAGTCCTTTTGGCATCAAGGTCTGGCAACTGAAGCGGTGGAAGGAATTATGAAATATGCGTTTGATGAGTTACACCTCTCCCGCCTTATTTGCTTAATGCACCCAGACAATATCGCTTCACAACGCGTTGCTCGACGAGCGGGTCTGCGCCTTGAAGGAAAAGCAGACGGGATCGCTGCAGACAACTTTCCTACTCTCGTCTACGCAATCAATCGACCTTCCATGCCATAATGATGGAACAGGCAATTCAATTGGCGCTGGACTGATTTACCAATACTTCAAAAGGAGAAAATCTTATGCTTGTCCGCTGGCTTGTGTTCATTCATGTTTTATCGGCGATTACGTTCTTTCTCGCGCACGGCGCTGCCGCTGCGATGGTGTTCAGGGTTCGCTCTGAAACGGATTTTGCCCGCATCCGCGCCATGCTTGATCTGGCAGTATCAACATTCCAGGCATATATGCTTTCATTCCTCATCATGGGTCTGACAGGGCTAACCATGCCATTCTTCATTCATATCTGGAATAAAGTCTGGGTTTGGCTCTCCATTGTTTTGATTTTATTTGTTGCGATCTGGATGGGGCTGGTCAACGAAAAACAGATTAAACAGCTGCGCCGTCTTGTGGGGTTACCCTATATGCAAGGCAGCAAGGAATACCCTGCCGAGCCGCCAGCCAGTGCGGAAGAAGTTGCGGCATTGCTCAAGAAGATAAATCCGTATCAATGGGTATTAGTCGGGTATGGCATTCCCATCGTTGTGCTTTGGTTGATGGTTTTCAAGCCATTCTAGTCCAATGCACTATGACGATGGAGCAGGTGATCCAGTTGGCGTTGGGTTAGTTTTATCAATAACAGGAGACAAAATGAACTGGTACCTTATCGTTAAATTTCTACACATTCTTGCAGTCACCATCACCACTGGCGGAATGTTCGCGCGGCAGTTGGTGCGCGGCATGGCAAAGAAAAGCGATGATGTGAAAACAGTCGCATCACTTACGCAGGTCGCCACACGCATTGATCGCGGCCTGATCATTCCCTGGAGCAACGCCATCCTTCCCTTTGGAATTATTCTGGCTATCATGGCGAAATGGCCCATCTTTGGCTTTCTGCAGGGCGCTTCTCAGAACTGGCTGCTGGTCTCCAATATCCTGTTGATCATCATGCTGTCCCTGATCCCTGCGATATTCATTCCCCACAACAAGAAAGTGGAAGCGTTACTGCAAACCGCGCTAGCTGACGAACGCGTTACCCCACAATTGAGCGCCGCGCTGAATGACCCAAAGAACAAAGTTGCGCATCACGCCGAGGAGGTCATCATCCTTGTGATCGCGGCGC
>CAZKSG010000155.1:0-10806 GCA_964555335.1 uncultured Anaerolinea sp. | reverse complement strand
CCGTACTATGAAGAAGGTGTGGGTGATTTCAACCTCGACCGTCTCAAACAGATCGGGTTGGGCGCACCGCAGCCGGCATATTCGCTCAGTGAAGAGAAAGTCCGCTTTGCGTATGAGACCCAGGTCTTTTATTCCATGCTCGACTCGGCAGAACTCTGCCAGTTCGTCTATGGTCCCACGTGGACGCTCTACGATGGGAAAGACACTGTTGAAATGATGAAGGCGGTCACCGGCTGGGACCTCACGCTCGAGGAATTGATGGATGTGGGCCGCCGCCGCTTGAGTCTCTTCCGCACGTTCAACGCCCGCGAAGGACTTGGACGCAAGGACGATAGACTGCCAAAGAAATTCTTCAAGCAGCTGGCTGGCACCGGCCCAACCGCAGGCTTCGCTCTGACTCACGAAGAAGTCGATTCCGCCATTGACCAGTACTACAAACTGGCCGGTCTTAACGCAGACGGCGCGCCATTCCCTGAGACACTGGCAAAGCATGGCGTTGAATGGGCAGCACAATATCTGCCGGCGTAAAAAGAATTTCGATCATTGGTATCCAAGAGAATCGAGAGCCGGGAATCGCATTCAGCCGAAACCGGCTCTCGTTTCACAAGAAGGAAGAACATGACTACAACGAACACCCTCTATACCGAAAACTTTCAGCACATGGCTCCGGTCTGGAGTCGCATCTTCAACTTTGTCGCCGACCGTGCGGAAGGTTCCTACATCTATACTGATGATGGGCGTAAACTGCTCGATTTCACCTGTGGCATCGGTGTGACCAACACCGGGCATTGCCATCCCAAAGTGGTGGAAGCGATCCGCGAGCAGGCGGGTAACTTCCTGCATGCCCAGGCGAACATTGTCATTCACAAACCGATGCTGCAACTGATCGAAGAACTGCGGACCATTGCCCCGCCATCGATCGACTCGTTCTACTTTGCCAATTCCGGGGCCGAAGCATTGGAGAACGCGATCAAGATCGCCCGCGTTGCCACGGGCAGGCAGAACGTGATCGTGTTCAGCGGCTCGTTCCACGGACGCACCGCCGGGACGATGGTGTTGACAACATCCAAGACCGTGTATCGCACAGGCTTTGGCCCGCTGCCATCGGGTGTGTTCGTCGCACCGTTCCCGTATGCCTTCCGCTTGAAAATGACCGAAGCCGAAGCCTCGGAATATGCTCTCGAACAACTGGAATATTTGCTGGCTTCGCAGACCGCTCCCAAAGAGACGGCTGCCATTTTGATCGAGTCGGTGTTGGGTGAGGGCGGATACGTGGTCCCTCCGGTCTCGTTCATGAAGGCTCTGCGCGAGATCTGCGACAAGCATGGCATCATGTTGATCTTTGATGAAGTTCAATCCGGGTTTGGACGCACGGGTAAATGGTTCGCGCTCGAACATTTCCATGTAGTTCCGGATATCATTACCGCCGCAAAAGGGATCGCCTCCGGCATGCCGCTTTCAGGCGTCTTCACCCGCAACGACATCATGCTCAAGCTTGATGTGGGTTCCATCGGCGGTACATATGGTGGGAACGCGGTCGCCTGTGCTGCCGGCGTGGCTACCATCCGTGCGATGCGGGAGGAGAAGATGCTCGAGAATGCCACCGAGCGCGGCATCCAGTTGATGACCGGCTTGCGTAAATTTCAGGAGGAATATCCGCAGATCGGCGATGTGCGCGGTAAAGGACTCATGATCGGCACCGAGTTTGTCGTTGATGGACGTCACGAAAAAGCCAAACCGCTGGTCAAAAAGATCATCCATGCTGCAGAAGAACGCAACCTGCTCCTGCTCTCCTGCGGCACCTACGACAACACGGTCCGTTGGATCCCGCCGTTGAATGTGACTGCGGAACAGATCAATGACGGATTGAAAATCTTCGGCGAAGCGTTGAAGGAAACCATAAAATAAACTGTTGCCAATGCAAAATCATGCCAAATACTCTCGATAGAAATAAACTCAAACAGTTACTCGAAGCCGAAGAGACACTCTTCCATAAAAATCATCCGAAGTCGTACGAACTTTACCAAAGGGCGCGCAAATCGCTGCATGGCGGCGTGCCCATGTTGTGGATGATCCGTTGGGCGGGCTCGTTCCCTGTTTTCGTGAAGGAAGCCAAAGGCGCGCACTTCACCGATGTGGATGGGAATTCTTACATCGACTTCTGTCTCGGCGATACAGGCGCCATGACTGGCCATGGACCGGAGGCAACGGTCAAAGCCATCCACGAGCAGATCCAAAAAGGCATCACGTTGATGCTACCGTATGAAGATGTCATTTCAGTGGGCGAGGAATTGCAGCGCCGCTTCGGTCTTCCCTATTGGCAGTTTGCCCTGACTGCCACGGATGCGAATCGCTTTGCATTGCGCATGGCGCGTATGATCACCGGTCGTTCAAAGGTTCTTGTCTTCAACTACTGCTATCACGGCTCTGTGGACGAGACCTTTATCACGCTCGATGAAGAAGGCACGCCCATGCCGCGCGCCAACAACATGGGTCCACAGGTCGATCCACGCTACACAACGAAGGTGATCGAGTTCAACGATATCGCCGCGCTCGAAACAGCGCTCTCGGCACGCGATGTAGCCGTCATGCTTGCGGAACCGGTGATGACCAACATCGGCATCATTCATCCCGATCCCGGGTATCACGATGCACTCCGTGAACTGACAAGAAAGTATGGCACGTATCTCATCATCGATGAGACACACACCATCTGCACCGGCCCGGGTGGATACACCGCCTCACACGGACTTCAGCCGGATTTCCTTACCATCGGTAAGCCGCTGGCTGGCGGAGTGCCCGCCGCAGTCTATGGCTTTACAGAAGAAGTGAGCCAGCAATTCTCGGAGAGACTCGCCGTGGACGACGCCGACGTGGGCGGCATAGGTGGCACGCTGGCAGGCAATGCCCTGTCCATTGCGGCGATGAAAGCGACTCTCGAGCATGTGCTCACCGAAGAGTTTTATAAAAAGGCGATTGCCCTGCAGGAACGTTTTACCGAAGGCGTGGAAACCGTGATCAAGGAGTTCGAACTGCCCTGGATCGTAAAGCAGCTTGGCAACCGTTCCGAATATTGGTTCCGACCCAAGCCTCCACGCAACGGCGGTGAAGCCTTCGCCGCCATCGACCACGAACTCGACCGCTACATGCATTTGTTTGCATTGAACCGCGGCATCCTGATGACGCCGTTCCATAACATGGCACTGATCTCACCTGAGACCACACAGGAAGATGTGGACTATCATACGCAAGTGTTCCGGGAAGCGGTACAAACTTTGTTTGAATAATAATGTCGTCGCTCTGCTCCTCCTCGCAACGACATATTGGAGAGAATAATGGCTGACTATAAATCACAGGTCTGGCGTGTGAATGTGCGCGAACAAACTCTGAAGCAGGAACCCATCCCCGACACATGGAAACGTCTCGGCGGGCGTGGACTTCTTGCACGCATCCTGCTCGATGAAGTGGATGCGAAATGTGATCCGCTGGGGCCGGGGAACAAGCTCATCTTTGCGCCGGGTCTGCTTGTGGGGCACATGCTCTCTTCCACAGACCGGATTTCTGTGGGCGGAAAATCTCCATTGACGGGTGGCATCAAGGAAGCCAATGCGGGCGGACGCACTGGCCTGCACATGACCCACATGGGCATCTTTGCCCTCATTATCGAAGACATGCCGAAGGAAGATGGTTATTGGGTGCTGCATCTTTCGCTCAACGGCGCCAAATGGGAGCGCGCCGACGACGTTGCTGGACTCGGCGTGTATGCCACTGCTCCGAAACTCATCGGGAAATATGGCGATAAGGTCGCCATCGCCATGATCGGTCCCGGCGGTGAGATGCGCATGAAAGCGGCGGGCATCCAAAACCTGGATAAAGACCGTATCCCCTCGCGCATCGCTGCACGCGGCGGACTCGGCGCGGTAATGGGTTCAAAGGGACTGAAAGCCATCGTGTTCGATAATGCCGGTGGACAGAAGCCGCCCATCGTCGACGCGGAGGCGTTCAAGGTCGCGCAGAAGGATTACACCAAGGCAGTGCTGGAACATCCGCAATCCATCACGTATCGCGATTACGGTACGGCCGCCATTGCCCCCATGTGCCAGAGCTTTGCAGCATTGACGGTGAAGAATTTCTCACGCGGCACGTTCGAGAAGGCAGAGAACATCGGCGGCGATGCGCTCCGTGAATTTACATTGACGCGCGGCAAACCGTCCGACCCGTCCCATGCCTGTATGGCGGGCTGTACCATCAAATGCTCGAATGTCTTTGGCGGGGAGGATGGCAAGGTGATCGTCTCACCGTTGGAATATGAGACTATCGGTTTGATGGGCGTCAACCTGGAGATCGACTCTCTCGATTCCATCGGACGCTTGAACTGGCAGGTCAATGACCTGGGACTTGATTCTATTGAGATCGGCGGGGCGCTGGGCGTTGCGGCAGAAGCCGGGCTCATGCAGTGGGGTGACGAAGCAGGTGCGCTGAAACTGATCGACGAGATCCGCAAAGGCAGCGAGTTGGGCCGCATCCTGGGGAACGGTGCTGTCAGCGTGGGCAAGGCATACAATATTGAACGCGTCCCGGCTGTGAAGGGACAGTCCATGTCTGGCTATGAGCCGCGCTCGATCAAAGGGACCGGCATCACGTATGCCACCACGCCTCAAGGCGCAGACCATACCTGTGGGCTGACCATCCGGGCCAAGATCAATCACCTTGACCCAACCGTCCAAAAGGATGCCTCGTTGAACGCGCAGTTGAACATGGCCGGCTATGATACGCTGGGTGCCTGCATCTTTGCCGGGTTTGGGTACGCTTCTACACCCGACGCGGTGGTGAAGCGTTTGCTGCAAGCGCGCTATGGTTGGAATGACCTGCCCGATAATGTGTTGCAAGCCCTGGGGAAGGAGACCATCAAGATGGAACGCGAGTTCAACCGGCGTGCCGGCTTCACTGCCAAAGACGACCGCCTGCCCGAATGGATGACCAGGGAAGCCATCCCCGAGAATGGTGCAGTCTTCGACGTTAGCGAGGAAGTGCTCGACCATATTTTTGATGGAATAGAATAGTGGAAAAAACTCCGGAACACACCGGAGTTTTTTTGTCCTTGAGCGCTTGTAACTCGATGCTGTTTGTTGTATGATTTTTCTGTCAGTCATTGAAGCTTTCCTCACTGTGTCTGAAGCGGCGGCTGGATGGGTTGTGTTCCGAAGGGTTTTACAGGCCAATGGATGAAAGGAGCATGCGATGATTGCAGTGGAAAGGATGACTCAGAAAGTCCGCCCGGGCAAATGGGCAGACCTGGAGGAGATCGACAAGCGGTTCAACAAGGTCGAGATGAAGGCAGGCTTCCCTCCGAAGAAACGTTATCAGTGCGTGATCGGTGGCATGGATGGAAATATGCTGATCATCGAAAGACAATGGGATAGCCTGGCTGCCATGGAAGCGGCCTATGAAAAAGTAATGTCAGATCCGGAATGGCAGGCACTGGGACAGGAAGTCATTTCGGCAGTGGAAAGCTCGCAGATCGAGGTGTTTACCCCGCTGCCGTAAACGATGAAAAGGAATTGGTTTCAGAAATCCCAGCCGCCGCTGTCGTAGACTGTATGGAATGGAGAAGAAGACCTCGAATTGAGGTCTTCTTTATTTATAAAATTTCGTGGGCAGTATAATTTCTGTGAAATCAAATCGAAGGCTGCAACAGGAGACATCATGGTCGAATTCATTGTGGATACAGCCAGCAGGGGAACTCCATTTCCGCATTATTGGGAGCTGTGTGTGGGCAGTTGTCATGCTGTCATGGGCTTGCGTTCCGATTGGCGCGAGCAACTGGAAAAGAGCCATCGCGAGTTGGGGTTTCAATACGTCCGTTTTCATGGGCTGCTCAACGATGAGATGAGCGTCTGCACGAAAGTGACCAACCCCTTTGTGGCAGATGCCCCTGTATCCCTGCGCTACTCGTTTTTCAACATCGACTCGATCTTCGATTTTCTCCTGTCAATCGGGATGAAGCCTTTCCTCGAGCTTGGATTTATGCCCACTGCGCTCGCCTCGGGGACGCAGACGTGTTTCCATTACAAAGCCAACGTCACGCCCCCGGCGGATTATGCAGAATGGGAAAACTTGATCCGTGCGTTGACGGAGCACCTGGTGGAGCGTTATGGGATCGAAGAAGTACGGACCTGGTTCTTCGAAGTATGGAACGAGCCAAACCTGAACTATTTCTGGGCGGGTACTCAGCAGGAATATTTCGAACTGTACGAGCACGCTGTCCGTGCGGTCAAGAGCGTGGATGCCCAACTGCGCGTGGGCGGACCGGCGACATCGGTCAATGCGTGGATCCCCGATATGCTGAACTTCTGTCGCAGTAACAACGTCCCGATTGATTTCGTCTCCACACACCACTATCCCACCGACGATCCATTGTGGAAGAACAACGGCATGCCCATCGAAGAGTTCTTTGCAAAATTCGGGAATGAGTTCGGAAAATACGAGCGCGGCATCCTGCGCAAGATGACGGCCAAAGCCCGAACTGAAGCAGGAGACCTGCCACTGTACTACACCGAATGGAACACGTCTGCTGTGCTGCCAGATGCCCTTCACGATGATCCCTATTCTGCTGCACTGGTGGCCAAAACCATTGTTGATAATGACGGTCTCGTCGATGCTTATTCCTTCTGGACGTTCTCCGATCTGTTTGAAGAGGGCGCACAGTTCCCCGCACCTTTCCATGGCGGGTTTGGTCTGCAGAACATTTACGGGACCCCCAAGCCTACCTATCGCGTGTTCGAACTGTTGCACCGGTTGGGAAACGAACGGCTCATGGTTACAGGCGAAACGGATTCAACCGTGGAGATACTGGCAGTGAAGGGCAAATCAGATCTCACGCTTTTCATCTACAACCATAATATCCCAGACGCAGTCATTCAGGAAGAGAACGTGGAGATTGTTCTCAAAGGAATTGTTCCAACCAGCACCGTCTCCATCCAACGGGTCGACTCTCAGCATGCGAATCCGAAGCAGAAATGGATCGAGTTGGGCAGTCCTGAATATCCCACCCGAGAACAGCTTTCCCACTTGGAGGAGGCGTCACGCCTTGTTCCCGAACCTTTGGCGTTTGCAGCCGATGCAGAAGACTGTGTGCTGCGGTTTTCCATTCCGCCGCATGGGGTGGTGGCGATCACGGTGCAGGTGTAGCAACACTAGCCGGGTAAGGGTCTATGACCCTTACCCGGTTCTTTGACCGCAAGGTCTCAAAATATATTCCGCAAGGCTTCTTTTGTTTTCGGATGCGTATGGGGAGACCTCCGGCCAGGTCGCGGCGGGGTCGAAGACCCTCGCCGAGAAAAAGGCTTGGGAGTGCGAACCCCTGCAAGCATTTCCTCTCACCCTAAACACCTTTTTCAATTATACGTAGAAATGCAAACGAATGGACATGACCAATTTGTGCAACAGACCAAAGCAGCCAACACGATGCCCAAGCAACGAACGAGAAAATCGAGACAGTGACACGAAACGAATTCACCTTTGAGTCTCAAACATGAGGCAGGCAATTGCGGAAACGGACATTGGTGTTGGATTCAATTACCCACAATTTGATTCAGAGAAAAGACTGCTGCCCAACGGCTGGCGTTACCCGCTGGTGGGTGGGAGGGGATAATGCTATTTTATCGGAAAGAACTCCAAGCCATTCAAACTGCCTGAAAACGCGCAGAGTCCCACCAGTCGGGTGCACGCTGTGTTGGGCAACCACGAGCCTACCAGAACCTTGGCTACTAAAAAGTTACAAAACCTACCGAACAGACTTGCGCCCGAGTAACCGATTGAAAATGAGAACCTCAACCTTCAGAATATGCAATCTTTTGGTTGTTCAGCCATGTGATGACAATTTCTCTGTATGCTTCATCTTGAAACTTGAACCAATCCTTCTCAATCCCGTACCTGTAAATTGCGTCTTTAAACCTGTGAAATGCTCCAGAGCCGCCACGGATTTGATCTAAAAGTTCACCGCTAATTCGTGCATCTGGGAATTCCAAACAAAATTCTTCCCTGATCTTATACTCATGAATATCAAATTGACTTGGAAGTTCCAGATAATCATCTGAGGATAAGACTTCTTTTGCCTGCTCGAATATTTCTTGCTCCCAATCCTGGCGGTCTTCAACACTTTCATCGTTTTCAACCGCTGAAATATCATCGTCTGTAAGACTAACAATCTTTCCCGTGACTTGGTTTAAGTAAACGTGATGCTCACTTGTGACAGCTTTTAGCTCATCAACTAATTCTCGAAGCGAAATAACAGCAGCCATAAACAGATTATAACTTTAGAAATTCATGAAGGGGTTGCCCAACGGCTGGCGTTACCCGCGCTGGGGCGGACGGTGGAACACCGTCCGATGTGGGAAAGGCTGAGGCGAGGAAAATGCCTGAAAACGCGCAGACTCCCCAGCGTCGGGTGCACGCATTGTTGGACGGCGGCTCACGCTCGCGGGCAAAACTCTTGAGCCATACATTCAAAAAAGCATTTGCGGCGCCCGACCCCGAGAAGCTCTTGGGATGACAACGGGCGGATGATGGAAACTACCGTCAACCTACAGGATAGCGCCGTAATTGCTTCTACTGGCTGGCAAAACAAGGACATGTTGCGCCACGAGCACTCGACGCGCCGGAGCACCACACTTTCTATTAGATTTTACATTGTACGGCGCGTGGAGTGCGTTGCCAACTGGAGCAAGACCCCATGCCCTGCGAGCGGTCTTCGTGCATGAATTTCCGCCGCCCAACGGTTGGCGTTAGCAGCGGTGGGTGTGGGGTTGGACTCGCTGTCGAAGCGGAAAGAACTCAAAGCGAGGAACAAAGCTAACAAACGCGCGGCCCACCCACCGTCTGCTGCACGCATTGTTGGACGGCGGCTCACGCTCGCAGGCAAGACTCTTGAGCCATACATTCAAAAAAGCATTTGCGACGCCCGAACCCGAGAAACTCTTGGGACGACAACGGGCTGATGACGGAAACTACCGTCCATCTCATCATAGCGCCGCAATTGCTTCTGCTAGCGGGCAAAACAAGGATTGGTTGTGCCAGGAGCACTCGACGCGCCGGAGCACCTTACTGTGATTCACATTGTACATCGTACGGCGCGTGGAGTGCGTTTGCCAACTGGAGCAAGACTTCATGCCCTGCGAGCGGTCTTCGTGCATGAATTTCCGCCGCCCAACGGCTGGCGTTACCCGCAAGTGGGTGGGACGAGATAACGCCATTGTAACGGAAACAATCCCAAGTGACGCAAACTGCCTGAAAACGGACAGAGTCCCACTTGTCGGGTGCACGCTGTGTTAGGCAGCCTTTTCACGAGTTTGCACCGTATGAATCGTCATCATCAAATCGACGCTCAAATGCAAACCGTAATTCGGAATTCTTTGGATCACGTAATTCATTTGCATAAGCTTCGAATCGGATACGAATGTCATCAACAAATAAATCTGGGTCAATGGCGAGCATGTTCATCGCGGCTACGAATCCAAAAGAACCAGGTCGTCCAGAAACTAGATAGATATTGGGTCGCGTCATTCCTGCGTGGTAGAGTCCGCAACGCACGGATTTGTAAAAGGTATCGAACAAAGCAACTTCATCATCGGGAACTTCGCGAAAAGTCCAACGGAGACCTTCTTTGAAATACTTTCCGGAATCGCCTTCACCGACGAAACCAGCGCGGTACTTGCCAATCATCTCGAAAATGCTTAGCACAATTAGCAATTGCGCAAAACCGCGATTTGGAATGTCTCGGCGTTGCATTTCGATTGCTGGCTGAATCTGAAGGCGTACTGTGCGACGAACAAAGAACTCGATCTTTTCATCCAAACTCAGTTGGCGATCAGACCCAGTATGCGGCGAAAAAAAGTCAGAGAGATCGTTACTGGTCATTTCATTCAACTTGCTGCCTAACGGCGAGCGTTAGCGGCGGTGGGTGGGAGCGTGGACTCGCCGCCGAAACGGAAAAAACTCGAAGCCACGAAAATGTCCCAAAAACGCGGAGCGTACCCACCGTCAGCTGCACGCTGTGTTGGGTGGCTTTTCAGAACGCCAGACACCCAGCCTGAGAACGATTGCACCGCTAGATTGATAAAATTATGGCACGAACCTTTGACTTTCACAAGAACCAGAAAACTTAACTTGGAAGGATCTTGAAAATACAAAGTCTCATGCCTGACTACGAATCGACTCTGCGATGGATACTCACACAGAATGCCAACCGCAACGCCTAGCTGCCACCGAGCATAATTGTCCAAAGGAGGACAGAGATCAAGATACCCATGACAACCAGAACAATGCCTCCCACAACTGCTAGCCAGCCTCGAATCGTAATTAGCCACGGCAATTCTCGCCGAATTACCAATGACATGCCCCAAATTATCATTGGCACACCCGTCAGGCCCCAGAATAAGAAACCAAGGGGAACGAAGAAACCTCCAATCAGGTAAGCAACTCCACCTGCCCTGGCGATCAGCACGCCTCCCAACATGAACCCGAGACTGAGTGCAATGCAAAGCCCAATCAGTTGGGTGCTCATGGTATTTAGGCGAGCAAGAATGTTCTTGAACATTTGAAGAGCGCACCTCCAACGGGTATTATCAACAAATGATGGTTTTAGCATCGACTTTAGGTTGAAGCCACCCAACGGCTGGCGTTAGCCGCTTGGGGTGGGAGCGTGGACTCGCCGCCGAAACGGGACAAACTCCCAACCGAGAAAAAGCTCCAAATAACGCGGCGCGTACCCCAAGTCGGCTAGTATGATAAGGGGAGGACACGGCA
>CAZKSG010000154.1:0-10907 GCA_964555335.1 uncultured Anaerolinea sp. | reverse complement strand
TGTCAAGGAACGTGTAATGGAGAGGGTTTGAAAACTGCCATCCCTATCGATGGATTTCCATTCGCCGACCGCCCCTGAAAAAGGATCTTTTGTCAATTGGGATACAAGTACAAAAGCCACAGACAACACAACCAGCAGAACGATACTGATCTGTGTTTTTGTGCTCTTCAATAACTTCATTGCCGGTTTGATCGGTTTAGCGGAAGCAGCCAGCTCCTTGTTCACTGTCCTCTGCACCCACTGGCGGTCGGGATACTTTGGCTCAATTGCCTTTACTTCCTGCCATTTCTCCAGCGCCTCCTGATACTTTTCCTCCTTTGTCAATCTGACTGATTCTGCATACAAGGCGGCAAGTTTATTCTGTCGCTCTGCCTCCTGTTCTTCGCGCTCCAGTTCCTTTTGTGCTTTTTCAGCAATCCCATCCGCATCCAGGAAATGGTCGTTCAATTTCCAGATCTCTTCCAGTTTATCCAATGCATTGCGCCATTTTTTGGAACGGAACAACCCATGTGCCTGTTCGTATAAAATATTAACTTGATCGTTCTGTTTGCGTTTTTCCTCCACTGCATTGATCTCTTCTTCAACTTTTCTCAACAATCGTTCCGTCTCAAGATATCCTGTCTGAGCTTTATGGACCTGCTCCAGCAGTTTGCGTGCTTCATACCAATTACCTGCATCCATTTCCCGCAGGGCATGACCATAGTGACCGTTCAATTCTTCGATCCATTTGATCTCAGCAACTTCCTTTTGCGCGGAAGGTAATAGCCTCTCCATATCAGGAAAATTCGGTTCGATGACAGCAATTTGCTCAAACACCTTGACTACCGCCTGCCATTTCTGTGCGGCATGCAATTTTCCGGCTTCGACATACAACTCCTTCAACTGCTTTTGTTTTTTGGCATTCTTGAGCAATTGAGCAGCATCTTTGTAATCCGCCGATTTTTGGGATAACTCTTCCAATATTTTTATGGCAGGCTCCCAATCTTCAGAACGGACTGCTCCCATCGCCTGTTCGTACAATATCGCCAGATTTCTCTGCCGCTCCGCTTCCGCCAATTTTTCAGCCGCATTCTTGTGACCGGCTCGTTCGGTCAAAATGGATTGGAAACGCTGGCAGGCTCTATCCCAATCTTCGGTATAGAACGCTGCCAATCCTTCTGTATAGAGTTGGTCGATCCTGCGCTCGAACTCCTTGTCGGTATCTTCGTAGGAAACCGGCTCGATCACTGCCCCTGCCGCACCAGCCCGCAATTTCAAGGAACGTAATAGTCTCGTAAAGCCGTTCTCTTCATATAGATCCACCCATTGCCAGCGGCTTAATCGTTCCGGTACCGTACAATCTTCCAACCGTGCAGGGATCAGGAAGATCGCGCCCTCAGGCTTTTCTTCTGCGCTATCTAGAGCAAACTTGATTTCCTTCTGAACATACCCCTCTTTGGTCAGCGATTTATTGGACAGGCAAACAACTACAACGTCTGCTTCATGAACAGCCCGCGGGATCTCCAAACGCCAATCCTGGCCAGGCAGCAACTTTTCCTGATCCAGCCAGGCATCCACCCCTTCAGTGACTAAACGTTTATATAGCTCCCGTACTGGTAGTTTATCCCCCGATGCGTGACAGAGAAACACCTTCAACGGCTTCTTTCCTTCATGGGTCATATCACCCTCCCGGGAACGACCACTCCAGAATCAACGCCTTAAATATTATACGTCAAATGGGACAAGCGATATCCATCTGTATTCACGGCAATGATAAGGGAGGGCAAACAGCTTTTGGGCATGGACAGCCCGCAAGTACGTGAAGATGATAAACTTGGGAAGAACATTCATTAAATCTTGTGAGATCAATGACAGAACACGTTCAGAAAAAGACCATCTCCCAACCAAGGCAGGGCCTTATCGAAGCCGCCTCTTCCTTCCTGCTCAGGAAAGAGTTTTTGATTCCCCTTGCATTATTCACACTCTTTCTTGCCGTGACCTTGCCGGGCATTTCATGGGGAGCACCGATCATCTGGCATCCTGATGAGATCGTTTATGTTGCCATCAAGGCCCTGACTTCGAATTTCGACTTCGACACCAACAACTACAACCATCCCCACCTGCCCATCTATCTCATGCTTTTTTTGGGGAAGGCGGTGCTGGCACTCGGACAAACCGAGAAGGAAGTATTGATCGCAGCACGCACGCTGTCTGCCGTGCTGGTTGGCTTAACGATCGTCCTCAGCTACTACATCCCGCGGCGGATGGGGTACAACATCTACATCGCCGCGACCAGCGGACTGCTGGTGCTGGTCAACAGCGAAATGACCCACAACGGGCATTTCGCTCACAACGACACATCTGTGACCTTCTTCACCACGCTGACGATCTTTTTCCTTGTCCTTTACAAAACAAAAGGTCAGCGCGGATGGTTATATGCCACGTTTTATTCCGCAGGGCTGGCAGTTTCCAGCAAGTATAGCGCCGTCAGCCTTGTCGTACTTCCATTCGCCATTTATCTGTGGGTGATCAGAAGGTCCGTTTTCAAGCGCCCATTGCGAGTGGTTGAAACGCTTTTTATTGGCTCGGCACTGACCTACCTCGGCTACGCAACAGGCACACCCAAAGCATTGACCTGGATGGCATTCTACATGAAGCGGCTGATCCCAGCGTTGCTATATAATTCAACTTACGGGGAACTGCCTGACAGTGTTAGAGGGTTTCAGGGACAATACAGTGTCATCCTTAATGGGGTTGGGCTTCCCCTTTTCATCCTGTTTGCATTATCTTTGGTCTGGGCTGTATATAAAATCTATCAAAGCTGGCGTTCGGGGACAGTGAAAGAGTCCGGCAACTACATCCTTCTGCTGCTATCCATATTTGTCGTGGACCTACCGATTGCAGTCTCTTATAACTACCCGATACGATTCTTTTTGCCAATGATGCCTCTTCTCGGCATCCTGAGCGCGCTCTTCATCCATGACATGTACATATTGGCCAGAAGTGCAGAGAAGCCGGTCTATTCGCGTCTGCTGGGAGTTGCTCTCTCATTCACAGTTCTCTTTTCCTTCGGCCGTGTGATCAGCGTCATGCTGTTGTTCATTCATGACTCACGTATCCCGGCGGGTGAATTTCTCAAGACCCTGACCCTGGAAACATCCCTCGAACATACTTACTATCCGCCCACTCTTCCTCCCGGTCATTTTGCACGCGAACATAACTATCCCATCTACTTTCAAAAGGACCCCAATGAGCCGGTGCCCATCAGCAAGAAATTCGTGTTCAACGCCGGCGAAGCCGGACTGGACGACCGCAAAACGGATTATCTGGTTGTGGATAGTTTTACATCTGATCGCCTCAAGAACAAATATATCTGTGCGTCCATGCAAGTCGAATGTGATTTCTTCAAGCAACTGGCAAGTGGAAAATCCGATCACTATCAGTTGATCGCTGAGTTTTCCTATTCGTTGCCGCCCTATCTTCCTCAACTGGAAGTATCGTTCGTCAATCCCACCATCCGCATTTATGAAAGGATCCCATGAACGACTTTCGTTCAGGTTATATCGCCATTATCGGACGTCCGAATGTCGGCAAGTCCACGCTGGTCAATGCACTGCTTGGGCAAAAGGTTGCGGCTGTTTCGCCCAAACCACAGACCACGCGCAAACGTCAGTTGGGGATTCTGACCACCGACAAGTATCAACTCGTCTTCGTGGATACACCCGGCATCCACACTGCAAAGCATAAGCTCGGGCAGTTCTTAAATCAAGAAGCACAGGAATCATTGGAGGGTGTGGATGCGATCCTCTGGCTGGTGGATGTCTCCGTCAAACCGACCGACGAGGACAAACAGATCGGATCCCTTTTAAACAACACCCCGCGTCGGACTCCACTCGTGCTGGCCGCCAACAAAATGGACCTGATCCCGGCTGAAGCGTTGGAGGCGCGTCTCGAAACGTACCGCACGTCAGTAAAGAAGGAGGCGAAGATCGTTTCCATCTCTGCCGTGCAGAATCAAAATCTAGATGAGCTCATAGAGTTGCTCGTATCGCTCAGTCCCTTTCGTGCGCCGGAGTTCGATGAAGAACAGATTACCGATTCCTACGAACGCGATATCGCTGCGGACCTTATCCGTGAAGCGTGTTTGTTGAATCTGCGTGACGAAGTTCCGCATGGCGTGGGCGTACGTGTGGACGAGTTCGCCGAACGCGAGAATGGAATGCTTTACATCGCAGCAACTGTTTTCGTGGAGCGCATATCGCAAAAGGGAATCCTGATCGGCGAAGGCGGCCGCATGATGAAGACCATCGGTTCCGCCGCTCGCAAGGAGATCGAGAGCATGGGCGGACGTCCTGTCTATCTGGAACTACGCGTCAAAGTGCTGAAGGATTGGCGCAACGACGAAAGTTCGATGATGCGTTTGGGGTATAAGATCAAAGGGAAGAAGAAAAAATAACCTGGAACATCGTTGCGAGAACGGTTTAGGCTCGCAACGAACTACAAAGAAACGGAGGGTGTCATGGTCTGGTTTATCTTTACCCTCTTTACTGCCTTATTGGAAGCAATCGCCGTGCAGAAAAACATCCATCGTCTGGAACTCTTTGCAAAGCCAGCTGTAATGGTGTTCCTGTTACTCTGGTTGTATTCGAATACCGGATTGCAGGGAATTGCGTTGTGGTTCGGGTTGGGGATCCTCTTCTCGCTTATTGGGGATGTGTTATTGATCAGCTCGTCTGACCGAATGTTCACGATCGGTCTGGGTTCCTTTCTTTTGGCGCATGTTTTCTATCTCATCGGCTTCAAGGATGAATTGATCTATTTCAGTGCGTGGTCACTTGTTCTGATCTTTTTCATCTACATGAATGGGCTGCGACTCTTGCGACGCATCGTGAGTGCCATGCGAACACAAGAACAAAGTACGTTGACGAGCCCTGTGATCCTCTATGCACTTGTGATTTCATTGATGTTGTACGCAGCCATGTCTACCATCTTTAACCCGGCATGGAAAACAGGCGCGGCGTTCTTCGTCAGCGTGGGTGCGTTCCTGTTCTATCTCTCAGATTTAATCCTGGCGTGGAATAAATTTGTGTCCCCGGTGCGGCATGGACCGCTTCTGAACATCGTAACCTATCATCTGGGACAGATCGGTTTGATCGCGGGGGTGATTAGTCAGCTTGGGTGATCATGGGCACTGGGACGATTGCTTAACCACATTCATTCCAAACGCTTCGTATACAGGGACGCCATCCCATTCCGAAGGGATCGGCAGGCCAAGAACAAACGCGGCAGTAGCGGCTGTATCCATTGTGTGGACGGTGGTGGTCAATTGTTTGGGTTGAATTCCCGGACCTGAGGCGATCCAGGGAATGGTCATGTCTTCTGGCATGGAGGAGCCGTGTGTTGTGTCGTGCCCGCCATGATCGGCAGTGATGATAATGAGCGTTTCACCACGCAGGTTACGTGCATCCAGTTCCGTAAGGAGTTTGCCGATCGCTTCATCTGCGCGGCGGGCGACGCTGAGCTGCTGCCAGGTGAGCCAGCCGAATACGTGTCCCATGCCATCCACCAATGGGAAGTGGATGAAGAGGAGTCCAAAGTTCTGGGGGAAATCTGCGATCAAATGGTCCATGATGACCGTGTCACGGTCGTTGATGTAAACGAACTGGTCGGTGCTTTCGGGTTCTGTAACCTGGCGCAACTTTTCCTTGCCCACATACATCACTGTTTGGAATCCCGCCGCGTGAGCGATGTCAAAGATGTCGGTGCCTTTGGCATATCCGTTTTCGGGGATGTAGTCGTTCCAGTCTACGCCGTGCTTGGATGGGCATTGGCCTGTCAACATGGACGAGTGAGATATCAGCGTGACACTCGGGTAGACGGTTTGTGCATTCAACGTATATGCACTTGTTTGTATCAAGTTCATAAGATTCGGCATCGGCGCGAGGGAAATAATGTCGGGGCGTAGACCATCAATTGATAGAATCAACACGCGGCGGGCCAGAGGAGCCGGTGTCGGTGTAACGGTGGGAGTGGATGTTTCTGAAGGAGTCGCTGTTTCCGTTGTCGTAGGGATAAGCGATGGAGTGAGTGTCGGCAACGGAGTTGGGGTGACAGGTTTCGAAAGATTGGAAATCTGACAAGCCAGAATGAGAAGCAAGGCGATGGCAGCAACAAGATTCCGAGTGGTTCGCATCCCGTGATTTTACTCGCTAATAAACGTGACGCGCACGAACGGGGACGGGATAAAAAACACTTATCCCGTTCTTTGTTTCATGCTACCTTTGACAGGCACAATCCCTTCTCTGGAGAAACCATGTTCAACACATTCGAACAAGCCAAACAGTCTGTCGTTGAAAGCAAGATCGAGGTGATCGACCTCAAATTCTGTGACCTGTGGGGACGCTGGCATCACCTGACCATCCCTGCGAGTCAATTCGAAGCAAAGTTGATGGAGGAGGGCATCGGCTTCGACGGTTCGTCCGTTGGATTGAAATCAGTCAAAGCTGGCGACATGGTGCTCGTGCCTGATCTGAGCACTGCGTTCATGGACCCGTTCTGGGAAACACCGACGATGAGCTTCATCTGCCGCACACTGGAAGCCGATACGCACGAGATCTTTGCCAATGACCCGCGCAATATCGCCATCCGCGCTGAAGAATACATGAAGTCCACGGGGATTGCAGATGAGAGCCGCTGGGGGCCAGAGTTTGAGTTCTATATTTTCGACAGCGTCAGCTTTGAGAATGGCATCAATCGTTCGAGCTATACCATCGAAAGTGGTGAAGCCGATTGGAACAGTCACAACGGCGGGCATGGACATTACATCCCCCTGCACGGCGGATACCATGCGATCCCGCCAAAGGATCAATTGTACAAAGTCCGCACACGCATGACACAACACATGGAAAAGATGGGCGTGCCGGTGAAATATCACCATCATGAAGTCGGCGGACCCGGTCAATGCGAGATCGAAACACCCATGATGAGGCTTGTACAGGCGGGCGACGCAACGATGATCATCAAGTACGTCACCAAGATGACCGCCCATGAAAATGGACAGACCGCCACCTTCATGCCCAAGCCGTTGTTCGGCGAAGCAGGTAGCGGAATGCATTTCCATCAACACCTGTTCAAGCAGCACAAGAATGTTTTTTATGACGCGAACGGTTATGGGTGCCTAAGCAGGGAGGCGCTCTACTATATTGGCGGCCTGCTCACACATGGCGCAGCACTGCTGGCGATCACAAATCCATCCACCAATTCCTATCGCCGTCTGGTTCCCGGTTATGAAGCACCGGTCAACGCATTCTTCTCGCTGGGTAATCGCAGTTCAGCGGTGCGCATCCCGAAATATGCCACGCAGCCTGATACCGCCCGCATGGAATTCCGCCCGCCCGATGCAACGGGCAATGTCTATCTCATGCTCGCCGCACAACTCATGGCCGGGCTGGATGGAATCCGCAACAAGATCGATCCCACCGAAGCGGGATTTGGTCCCATCGATGCGAATATCTTTGCATGGGACGAAGAACAACGCTCGAAGATCAAGCCGCTGCCATCCTCGCTTAATGAGGCTTTGTTCGCCCTCGAACGCGACCATACCTTCTTGACCGAAGGCGGAGTCTTCAGCGAAGAGATGATCAAACAATGGATCGAATACAAACGCCATTCAGAATATTTCGCTGTACGCAACCGACCGCATCCATTTGAGATGAGTCTGTATTTTGATGTGTAAATAATGATCCGTCATTGCCCTGCCTGTCTTCAGCCGGTTGCGAGCACTTCGACAGGCTCAGTGTAAACTCCGCGAAGCAATCTCATGGTTTTCAGAAAACACATTATAGGATTGCTTCGTTGAGCCATTCCTCCTCACAATGACGGAAAGTTCTATTTGACTGAAATCTCTTCTGAATTCAACAGTACATCCACTTCATCCCCATAGCGGATATCCGGTATCGGCATCGCGATCACTTCCAATAGGGATGGATTCTGGAAGTGACGCAATTTCGTCTCCGGGTGCGGGTAATACACCCAGCCATCATATTCAACATTCTTGAAGATCACCTCGCAACGCGAGAACGAAAAATGCTCCGGTGGGTGCAGATCCGTCCATTCAACGTGATGGAACGTGTGCTGCGGTTTTACCATCGCAAACTCGAACGGGCGAATATCCACGTTAAGCGAGCCGTTGAAATAAGGGTCAAGATCGAGTCCGCCTGCCTTGAAAAACGGGCGCTGACGATCCAACGCACCATACGGGTAATCCTTCGAAGGTCCCGACGCGACGCGATACCCTTGCACCACCACACCGTGAACCGGAATCCATTTCGTCATATGCACATTATAAAATGTCCCGCAGTTTATTCCAACTGCGGGACATTGTGGATTAGCACTCAACCTTGTATTTCACCTCCGCCTGTATATCGTTCGGACTCGTCACGATCAAGCGGATCCAGTATGTGCCTGCGGTAAGCGGTGGGGTGTAATCGGCTGTAAACTCCTTCGTACCAAAGGAGTCGAAATCTGTTGACTGATTACCCATCGAACCGCCCAGTTGCGTCTCGAAATGCCATTTGACGTTGGTCGGTCCATTCGTTTCGATCGTCCCTTTGATCTTGCTTGCCAGAATGGGACCGATACAACCCGGCACACTGATCGTCTTCGGATCGACGTCGATGGTCACGTTGGTGACAGAAGCCTTTGGGGTTTCGACTACCGGGATGGGAGCCAGGTTCCCTGCCGTATTGACCACACTTGCCGACACCCAGCATTTCCTGCCGGAATTTTGCGGGTCGACGATATTCCACCAGCCGCCATCGGAGCTTCTACCCGTGATCTGCGATGTCTGTCCCACGATCAACGCACTGAGCGAAACCCAGGTCGTACCGGGTCCAAATCGGCAATTGACGTTCACCTCTTTGGGAAACGCGATCGGGATCGTCGGCGTGGATGTGAATGTCGGCGGAGGCGTATTCGTGGGCAGGGGAGTCTGTGTGGGAAGGTCAGTTGGCGGCAGCGGTGTTGCGGTTGCCGATGGCGATGGCGGCACCGTTGGCGTCTCTGTGACCGGGACATTGGACGGTAAATTGCAGGCGAGCATTGCCAGTACGAGCATAAATACAGGTAAAAAAGTTCTTGCTTTCATTCTCTCTCCTTTGTTATTCGTCCATCTTACATGGGCATCATACCATTGACAATAGACCCTTTGGAGTCTCTCTTAAAACAATAGAGCGGATTTGTCATCCGCTCTATTGTTGATTTACTTTGTGATCGGGTAGGGTGAACGGGTTCCACCCGAAAAGATACGCAGCAGGGATTTTCCAACCTTGACCGCTGTTCCCACTACGATAAGCACGATGAGGATCGTCGGGATAAAGTTGAACAGCCTTGAGAGTGATGCGGCAGCTTCCTGGTTTCCGACGGCGGCCCATTGATCAGGCGTAATACCCAGGATGCCAGATGTTCTCAAGATGGCAATTGCCAGAGCCATTCCAGCAATATCCACCAGAATGCCAAGTCCGCGTGTGATAGGCGTCCAATCTCGCTGGCTCAACATGTACCCACTGAACACCATTTGCACCAGCCCCATGATGTTGATCCACGGTAGGAAGCGGAAGAACGCTTCGGTCAGGATCGGGATCGTCACCCAGGTACCGTCCACCGAATAACGGATCGAGAATAGGTTGGGGTAGATGTTGAGCACGACCAATCCCAGAAAGGTAAAGATGATGGTGGCGATGTGATCGGCAATATCGATCTGATCTGGCCCGGGTTCACTCTTCAGTTCAATTGGGTCCCAGTCCTTGAATTCCTTTTCGAACTTCTCGCCAACCTGGGTCCGTTCGAGGATTGTAAAGACCAAAGCAATATTCCCAAATGCGGCGATCAATCCGCTGATCAAACCGCCGAACCACTGCCCAACTGTCGTCACAAATTCGGGACCCGTCAATCCCGTCTTCGTAAGACTCACTGAAAGCCCGATCAACGAAGCGACAGATACCACGGTCAACACAATACGAAGTATCATCATGAACGGCGGGAACAGATGCGGCCCGATGAGGTACTGATATTGATGGGGGTTGTATTTTTCCGCAACTTCGCGCGGTGAACCATATTCCTTCAACAAAGCCATTACCGTCGCTTCATCTGCCGGACCTTTGCCCTGTGTCCGTTCATCAAGCATATCCTCCAGTGTAGAGCGGATCTCGGCTTCGATATCCTCGCGTTGTTTGCGTGGCAAATGTTTGCCAATTTCTGCAATATATCGATCAATCAAGTTCATTTTGACTTCCTTCCTACGACAACATTTTCGACATGGTCTCAGCCATCACAGACCATTCCTTCTTGAGTTTTGCCAGCACTGCCTTGCCCTGCGTGCTGATCACGTAATACCGGCGCGGACGGGCTTCATCCACAATACGCCAATCGGACTGTAACAGTCCCTGCGACTCAAGCCTGCGGAGCAGTGGATAGAGCGTGCTCTGATCCACTTCCAAGCCTCGGTCAGACAATGCCTTGAGCAGAGAATACCCGTATTCTTCCTTGCTCAACTGGCTGAGCACCGCAATGGACAACGTGCCGCGTCGCAGTTCCAACAACATGTTCTGTACAAGTTCATCATTTTCCATACATCACCTTATAGCTCATATAATACTGTATGATATACAGTATGTCAAGGATTAAAGTATAGTACGACAGTACTTATTTGCAAGCCTTGACGCCTAGCAATACTAGGTATATGATAGACTGTATGATCGGCGAAGCACTAAAAGGACACCTTGATTTACTTCTTCTGGCAGTTCTTGCAGGTGGCCCAGCCCATGGCTACGCTATTATCGAATCGCTCCGTTCCCGTAGTGGAGATGTATTCGACCTCCCCGAAGGGACGGTCTACCCTGCCCTGCACCGTCTCGAAGATCAGGGCTTGT
>CAZKSG010000153.1:0-10912 GCA_964555335.1 uncultured Anaerolinea sp. | reverse complement strand
TCGGTTCGGGGTTCATGGTCGAGTGCCCGCCGGCGATGATGATCGGGTGCGTCTCATCGCGGTCTGCCGAACGGATTGGAATCCCAGCCAGGTCCAGCACGTTGAGGGCATTGGTATAGAGCGTTTCGTAGGGGAGGGTAAAGCCGATGAGGTCGAAATCGGCCAGGGGGCGTTTCGATTCGAGCGTATATAACGGGATCCCGTGTTCGCGCATCAACGCTTCCATGTCGAGCCAGGGCGCGTAGGCGCGTTCGGCCAGCGCATCCTCCCGCTGGTTCACCTGATCGTAAAGGATCTTCAACCCAACATTGGAGACGCCGATATCGTAAATATCTGGGAATACGAAAGCGACCTTGGTGTCAACTTTATCCCAATCTTTGACCACGCTGTTGAGTTCGCCGCCGACATAGCGACCTGGTTTTTGCACCTTTAAGAGAATGCGGTCGAGTTTGTTTTCGATCTGCTCAGGAGTCAACATGGGAGCGATTATAACAAGATTTGTCTAATTCAAAAAATGCGGAAATCATTGGCTGGACAGCCGGGTAGTATAAATGTCCTCTTTTCAGTGTTGAAAGGGGAATTTGACCCTAGCTGTACTAGAATTTCGAAAATCAAAAAGGAGAATTCCATGAGAAAGCTTGTTCTTTTGTTACTTGCATTTGTGCTCACTGCCTGTGGTGCCGCACCTGCCACAGCGACCCAGGCTCCCGCGGAAGTTGTTGCTCAGCCCACTCAGACTGCCATGGTTGTAGTGGAAACAGTCGTTGTCACCGTTGTCCCCACTGATATGCCGACCGAAGTGCCTTCTGCCACGCCACTCCCGCCTCCCACTGAAGTTCCACCCACGGCCGTACCTCCCACACAGGCTGTCTCGGCTCCTGCTGAAACCACCAGTGGCGGACCGATCACGGTGGACGATGCCCTCGGCGCCGGTTGGTTTGTGAATATGACCCGTTCCAAGAATGAATTGGCTCTTCGCTGCCAGTTGAACAAGGAGATCACCTTCTACGTCAAGGCAACCGATCCCAACATCACCATGGTGGACTTCTTCTATCGAATTGTGGACAAGTCGACCGGTACCGCGTTCGAATGGCAATCTGGCGGCAGGATGATTCCCGATGGAAGCGGCGGCTTCACGTTCACTTTTTCAGGTGACCAGGTGAATGCAAATTACCGCAAACCAAGCGCCTGGCTCGATTACCAATTTGCCGGAAGCAACAATACGGGTGTTGTAGGACGCAGTGAAAAGATCGAAAAGCAGATCAATTACTCATTCGACTGTTAGTTGTTCATATCCATATCAAAAAGGACAGGTGCACAAGCCTGTCCTTTTTGATTCGTATGGGTACTTGCCATAACGGCAGTTTCAGCGCCCAAGGAGTTTCGAGTAAAGACAGAAACCTTTCGGGTCAGGGAATGCCTGCATTGCGAAGGATCTCCAGGTCGCTAAGCGGCGGGATGCACAGGTTCGGGTCCCGGCTGAACGGGTCGATGAGCATCGAGTTGGCAAAGATGCCCGATAGCACTGTTCCAGCATGACCGATATTATCTGCCAGTTGCAGGTGATAGGGATCATCCCCTTTTGCCAGTGTGTAGATCATCTTGCCGCCAAAATTCAGGTACCCTTTTGCATCCACATTGGCGAAGACTTCGGTGTAGACTGCATCGCTATCCACCACGAGCGCCCCACGTGCCACTGCTGCTTCACGGATCCGGGCATTGACCGAATGGACGGCATCTGTCACGCGCTGTCGTTTGAGCGGGTCTGGGAAGTAGACCGGCGCCTCGATGGAGAGACCCGGGTCACCGATGGTCACGATGGCCAGATCCACCCTGCCCGCTGCCAGAACGGTATCCATGGCAAGGCTGATGTCGGTGACGATGCCGTTGAGTTTTGCTTCCAAGGCTGCGCCGCTGAGTGTGCCGTTGTAGATCTCTGCGTACGGTCCATTCTTGAGATGAAAGTCGTTGCTCCCGATCCATAACACGACCACGGATACCTTTCCGCTGGATACCTGTTTTGCCAGCCCGGTATGCTGCCCTGTGGTGATGAGCGTTCTGGCCGTTGCCCCGGAGCGCGCCCAGTTGTATTCGTACCCGGTGCGACGGGGTTCCCCCCACACTCCCCAGCGACCGAAATTCAGGCTGCGGCTCCTGACGAGCTGTTCCATCCAGTTCAGGGTTGTGGCTGCATATTGACTGCCGCGCGCATCGTCTGCCCGATATTCGTCTGAATTGCTGTCGCCCATGATCCCGATGCCTGTATAGGTTGTGCAGGATAGTGGAGTAGAAGTGCTTGTGAGGGTGGCTGTTGGTGTGCTTGTGGGCGGCAAGGCATCTGTGTGGAAATTCCAAACGTCGGACCAGGAGCTGTAATCGCCCTGCATGTTATAGGCCCGTACCCTCCAGTAATATTCCTGATCAGGCAGCAGTCCCAGTGCCAGGGTAAATTTGGAGTCATGGATGTTGCCCTGGGATGTGGTCTTATCAACTACGATGGATGAAAATCTCCCATCCTGAGCCACCTGAATTTCATACATGCTAAATGTTGGGCTGTTTTTGGGAAGAGCGGACGTATTCCAATGGAATGAAGCTTGACCTGGGGGGATGAATGCCCCGTTGGCAGGTGAGATCAGCCTGGGTATGCTGGGTGGATTCGGCGAGAAAAAGGAAAGTGCAATGGACCAGCGCGTCCAGCCGTTCGCACTTTGGCCGCGTACACGCCAGTACAGCTGGGTATTGGCGGGCAGGTCATTGGCAGGAGTAAATGTTTTGGATTTGGAGAAGGCAAAAGACACCTGTTGTAGAAAATTGGCGCTTCTAGAGATCTGGATTTGGTAGTAATCCGTTTCAGCCGCACTTGTCCACTCAAACGCGGGACGCCGATTGTCAACTACATCCTCTTTCAAAGGATGCAACGGCATCGGAGGACGGTTTAACGGCGGAACAGGTGTCCTTGGCCCTGACAGGGAGGGCTGGGCGCCTACGGGTTGAATAATAAGCAGAACAATAAGCGTAAATATCACGCCGATTGTGGCATGGAATTTTTTCATGAGATCACTTTTAGAAGAATGACTATAAGCAGGTCAGGGTATTTGGGTGTCAGCATGCTGTATTATGATTCCTCACCTTTAGCCATATTATATAGTGTTTTCAAAGCTTGAATACACCGAGTGCGTTAGTGCGCATGGCGCTTTGTGCGCGATCAAAAAAGGACAGGCTCTTGTGAGCCTGCCCTTTGTGTTTCACGGTTCGAGCTTCTTGAACCTCTTTGTCACCCCTTCGCCTAATAAGAGGGTGGCTTTTTCGTGGCCGCCTTCCATGGCGATATCCATGGCGGTCTTGCCATCGTCGCTTTTGAGGGTCAGGTCGGCGCCGCCGAAGAGCAGCAGGCGGATCATTTCCTCGTCTCCGTTTTGGGCGGCGGCGTGCAGGGCGGTGTAGCCTGCCTGCTCACGCACATTGGCATCTGCGCCGTGATCGAGCAGCAGCTTGACAATGCGGATGTGCCTGGCTGCGGCGGCAGAATGGATCGGCGCGGCTTTGAGTCCGTTGTGGGCGGGGGAGTTGACCGAAGCGCCGGCCTTCACCAGATATTCAGCCGTGTCATACTGACCGAAGTAACTGGCCAGCCCAAGCGGCTGGAAGCCGTCTTCTGCATAGGCGTTGACCAGTTCCGGGTCTCGTGCCAGCATGCGAATGACATGGTTGATCTTGCCGGTGGCGGCGGCTTCGAAGATGGTCAGTGTGACGGTTTTATCGGCGAGGAAGGAGGCAAGCACCGGTTGCTGGTGATAGGCAGCAACCAGGATCGGGCTGAGACCCTTCTCTTTGATGTGCAGCAAGCCAGGGTCCAGTTGGAGGCGGCGTTCCACCTCTTCCTGGTCCCCCTGCTTGATCGCGTCAAAAAATTCGGTCGACATGTTCAGGTAAATAAAGGTTCGTACTGTTGACCCGATTGTATCATCTCTTCCATTTCGGGCTGCTGCAGGCGGGTGAAGTTTTTGCAGGCTTCCAGCACCATCGGCAGAATGCGTGTGTCGCCTGCCGTGCACAGACCGGTCACATCGTAGGAGAGGGCGAAGTTGACCGCTTTTTGAATTTCGTTTTGCTGATCGAACGGCTCATACCACGTGTTTGCCGTATGCGGACGCTCACCCCACGGCGCCTTGGTGATGGTCTTGATGACCATGGTGCCGACGTCTTTTGCCCTGCATGCGGCGATCAACTCTTCGGCATTCTTTCGAAATTCGGGGATTGCCATCTGGACGAAGTTCAGCGGGAAGAGAATGGTATCGAAATCAAAACGCCGCAGCGCTTCGAGGTAGATCTTTGGCGCGTCGATGCCATGCCCGGTGATGCCGATGTATTTTGTAAGGCCTTCCCGGCGTGCCTTTTCAAAGGCTTCGAGGGCGCCGCCTTTTCGGGTGACTGCGTCGAGCTCATTCATGGTGGTGACGGCGTGACATTGGTAGAGGTCGAAGGAATCGGTTTGCAGGCGGTGAAGGGACCGCTGCATTTCGTTCCATGCGCCTTCCTTTGTGCGTTCGGTGGTCTTACAGCCGAGGAAGAAGCGTTTGCGCTCACGCGGCATCCACGGACCGACGCGCTCTTCTGCCTGTCCGTACGACGGAGCGATGTCGATGTGGTTGATGCCCGCTTCGATGACCTGTTCCATCACCTTATCGGCGTCGGTTTGGGAGATCTCCCAGAAGGCTGCCGCGCCGAAGATGGCGATCGTGCTCATGTGCCCTGTTCGTCCGAATTTTCGAGTTTCCATTCTGACCTCCGAATTCGATAGCCACAGAGACACGGAATCACTGAGCTTTATTTTCTCTGAGTCTCTGAGACTCTGTGGCTTCTTTCTTAGGATCCAATGACTGGTTTGCCGTTCTTGTAGAACAGTTTGCCGTCGATGACCACTTCACTTTTTGCCATGTCGCACAGCATGTCCCAATGCAGACCCGATGTGTTGTGTCCGCCTGCTTCTTCGAATCCCAGCCCCAGCGCAAGATGGATCGTACCGCCGAGCTTTTCATCGAAGAGCATGTTCTTGGTGAACTTCTTGATGTTGTAATTCGTGCCGATGCCCCATTCACCGAGATAGCGGGCGCCTTTGTCTGTATTCAACTGGGCAGTGAGAAGCTGCTGGTTGCGTTTGGCTTTCTCCTGCACCACCTTGCCGTTCTCGAACCACAACTCGATGTCTTCGATCTCCTGCCCGTCGAAGATGGCGGGATATTTGAACCGCACCCAGCCGTTGACCGAGTTCTCGACCGGGCTGGTGAAGATCTCACCATCGGGGAAGTTTTGGTCGCCCGCGCAGGGGATGAACGTGCGTCCCTGAATGGAGAAGGACAGGTCGATGTTATCGCCTTTGAGGGACACGTTCTTCTTTCCCTTAAGCCAGCGGACGAGCCTCTGCTGCTTGACCTTTTCCGCCTTCCATAGGGCAACCGGGTCTTTGGCGTTGAGCATCCCGGCTTCAAAGACGAACTCGCTGTAATCGCTCAGACTCATGTTGGCTTCCTGCGCGGCTGCCTCGGTGGGATAGACGGTGAGACACCATTTCAGGTCGCCGCTCTCGATGCGTTTGAGCATCTTCTTGAACATGGGTGCATTTGTTTTGCGCCAGAGCGAGATGCGCTTTGGGTCGATGCTGGCCAGGTCACGGGTGTTCGTCTCTGCTTCGACGACCATGCGGGCGTCGTAGGTCTCGATCATCAATTTGCGAACCGGTGAGATCCATTCCAGTTGTTTCTTGTTGGCATGCTTGAGGAAGACCTCCTGTGCGCCGGGGTAGTACGCTCCATCGATGGCAAAGGTGACGTTGGCCCCTGCCTTGATCGCTTCTTCATAGAAAGCGAGGTTGAACTCGTGAGCCACAGGCGACGTCTGCAAGTACACTTTTTGCCCGGGCTTGATCGCCAGTGAATAATGGACCATCACCTGGGCCAGTTTTTTGATCCGTGGGTCTGCCATGAAATCTCCGTTTTATTCCTCGTCCTGATTTTGTTTTCCGTATGTTCTTTGCACAGCGCGTTCCACTTCAGCCGGGCTGTGCTTCTCGCAGGCTACCAGCGGGCGCCCCGCACCGGGCACTTCACGTCCGCCTGCGCTCATCACCTTGCTGCCAATGTACTTCCCGTTGGAATCGTATGCGGCGATGAGTTGGTATAACTTTCCGCACACGATGCATCCATGCATCTCACCTTTCGCCTTTGTCTCGGGCATTCCTACCTCCAAGAGTTACTGTCTTTGAGGATAATCATACTATATCCCGATTTCTTTGAGAGACGGACATCTTTTGGGGTCCTGCATGTACAGACCCTGGTATGTCGTTGCGAGGGCGAAGTCCGAGGCTATCTCTGGGCTGCGGGGATTTTCTCCTGTCAAACAGGATTGCTTCGTCGGGGCAATCGCCCTTCTCGCAATGACATGATATTTGTTGCTGATGGCAGGTATTCTCCCCTCACATCTGTGCGATGGAACAAAAGGGATTTCGTTTCCGTTCCTGAGAAAAACATCTGTACCTGTTCGCTATTCCATAGTATGAGAGAAACATAACAACACTGTAATCAAGATTCAATGTACTGTATAAATAAAAATAGCTATGATACCCATCATGTCCCCTCTATCTTTTTCCCGCCGTGTCATATTCCGTGTAGCCATTCTCGCTTTGCTCTTTGCGGGGCTGGCATTTTCTTCCATGCCTGCAACGGCTGCAAACGACAGCATTGTAGCTGTGGATACAAATATCCGTGCGTTTCATCTGGTCTCAGAGGGCAGAGGCTGGTTGTGGATGGGGCAGCAGCTATACCGCACAGACGACAACGGCGCGAATTGGCTAAACAGTACGCCTCCGAACTCGGCTGAGATCATGGATGCTGTGTTTCTCGATGATTCAACCGCATGGGTCATTTTAAACCAGGACCATCCTACTCAATTCACATTGGCGAATACATCCGATGGAGGAGACGATTGGACGTTCTCCACGCATAATTTTTCAGAGCTGGCACAACAACCTTCGGCGGTTGCGAACATCTACATGGGTTGGCATAACGCGCAGCAGGGATGGCTGGTCTTCAAATTTGCCACAGGCAGTAACTTCAGTGTTGGGCTGCTCTACACTACGCAGGATGCCGGTCTCACCTGGCAGATGCACACGATCCCTCTTGGCGAGCCTGCGTTGTTCACTGATGCACAGAACGGCTGGGTAGCGGGCGGTCCTGCCGGAAAGTTGTATAGCACGTCTAATGGTGGGGAGACGTGGGAGGAACGAACACCTGCACAGAATGCATATTTTCAACTCCCCATCTTTCTGCATGAGACGAACGGGGTTCTGCCCGCTATCGTGACGGATGAACCAGCTCGTGCCGAATTCTTCCAGACGGATGATGCGGGTCAAACCCGGACCTCGGCCGGAAGCGTCCCTCTTGAGGCAGATACGCCTTCTGATACTCCCCTGCCGATCTCAGTCCTTGATGCGACTCGTTTCACCTTTATCGTTCCGAATAGCGACCGTATTGTCAGCATGGCAGATGGTCATCTCTCTGAGATTCAAAATAGCGAGGGTCAATCTGCCGGCATCGTTGCTCTGGATATGGTCTCGGCACAAAGCGGTTGGGGACAATGGACAACCGGCAACTGTGTTGTGACAGGGAAACTGGGTGACAGCCTCGGCTGTACTCGCGAGACTAAACTCCTCTCCACTCGTGATGGCGGCCTCACCTGGGATGCGATCTCCCTGCCGGGTGTGGGTGGAACATCCATTTTGGAAAACTTTCCAGCATCCAGCAAGACAAACACTGGGACCTCTTTAAGCGCCCTGGCGATGTCTGATGCAGATACGAAAGCCTATGTGGGGCAGGGCTTCGATAAATGTGAAATTCCCACAGCCACTCAAATGCAGAAGTGGTGGACCAGCAGTCCCTATAACGCGGTCAATTTGTATATCGGCGGTTCGGCACGTGCGTGTTACAACGGCGCATTGAGTTCATCGTTTGTCTCGCAGTTGAATACACAGGGGTGGCGGTTCATTCCTACCTGGGTTGGGCCGCAAGCCTCCTGTACGGGGTATGCATCCCGCATGAGTTCAGATCCCATCGTTGCCTACGATCAGGGTGTTGCCGAAGCCGACCTGGCTGTGACCACTGCGATCAACCTGGGGCTTGCTGAAGCAGATGGTTCGGGGACGGTCATCTATTATGACCTGGAAGCCTATGACACCAGCAATGCAAACTGCCGCAGCGCGGCGAATGCGTTCATCTCAGGCTGGGTGGCGCAGATGCACGCGTATAACAACCTGGGCGGTGTCTATGGAGCCTCATGCGCATCGGCTGTATCTGACTGGGCGAACATTGCCAATGTCCCCGATGCGTTGTGGATCGCGAATTGGTATGGCAATGCGGGTTCGGTCTCTTATCGTCAGTCGGCATCGGTGTGGGGCGCCTACTGTCTTTCCGACAGCCTGTGGCCGAATCACCAACGTCTGCGCCAATACGCGGGTGGACATAATGAAACGTGGGGCGGTATCACGCTCGGCATCGACAGCAACGTGATCGACGGTCCGCTGACCGTGAGTAACGGCACAGGTGGCGCATCTGCTCCGGGGCAGCCGATTAACCAGGGTCCCGCGCATGGAACGGCGTTCGTCCGTACGAACGATACCTGGCTCACATGGAAGACAACTGGCGATTCCTGTTCCCTCCACATTTGGGGCGGCTCGATGGATTCAACCGTTAGCGGCAGTTGTTCGTTCTATCATCTGGGCGTTAAGCCAGGGGGGGCATATTCATGGCAGGTGACCGCCACAAATTCAGTTGGCAGCACGGTCGGCCCTGTGTGGCAGTTCACGATCAAACCCTATGCGGCGTCCAGCCTGTCCATTGGTTCTGTAGCTGCCACCAAAGTGAATTTGAACTGGCAGCTCTCAGCAGACGATCCGGCCAATGTGGATGGTTACAACATTTACAAAGATGGTGTCAATATCGCCAGCGTGAATAAAAGCGTTGCCAGTTATCAGGCGACAAACCTGGCTTGTAACAGTTCCTATTCCTTTTTTGTGAAGGCTGTCCGTCAGGGAGTTGAATCGGATGCAAGCAACACAGCTACCGGCACAACCACAACCTGTGCCCCAGCGTTGGTCAGCCCAACCAGCGGACAAGTCCTTGAGAATCGCCGCCCGAGCTTCCAATGGCAGTCTGTGGATGTTGCAACGGCATACCAGATTCAGGTCTCGCCGTATGCCAATTTGTCAGGCCTTTCCTTGAACACTCAGGTCGCCACACTCACGTATTCGATGACGAAAGATCTTGCAAGCAATACAACGTACTATTGGCGTGTGCGCGGCGTGGGTCCATTTGGAAACGGTGATTGGTCCATCGTTCAAACGTTCAAGACGGCGAACCCTCCATCGTTGCCTGGGTTGAGCGGTCCCGCCAACGGCGGACTGACGACCAATTATGCCCCCAAACTGAACTGGACCGATTCGACTCTTCCGACCGGAATATTTTTAGACCACTATCAGATGCAACTCGCCTCTGATAATGCGTTTAGTACGATCCTGTATGATGAAACGACATCTGCTTCGGAATTCGTGGTGCCTGTGGAACTAACTCCTAATACGAAGTACTACTGGCATGTACGAGCTTTCAATACATTGGGACAATACACATCCTGGACATCCACCTGGTCATTCCGTACGGCGGTTCTGCCTCCCATATTGGAATTGCCAACGAACGACACCCTGTTCGATCACACCCGTCCAACTCTTGATTGGAGCGATGTGGATACTGCCACAAAATACACTCTGCAAATATCGCGATATCTGAATTTCCGCAGCGTGTTGGTATCTCGATCGTCGCTTACTTCACAATACACCTTTACGACTGACCTGCCGCGCAGTGCCCTATTGTATTGGCGCGTACGAACCGAGGCAGCGAATGGTCCCAGCAAGTGGTCTGATGTTCGTTGGTTCACGACCGGAAACCCGCCGGGAACCCCGAGCCTGCTTTCGCCTGCCACGAATGCATTGCTCACCAGCTACCAACCCAAACTGGATTGGTCGGATGTCCCACTTTTTGGGGGAACCGTGTTGGATCATTATCAAATTCAGATCGCCACAGAGACATCATTCGCCACCCCTACGCTGGATGCAAGCGTGCTACCCTCACAATATATCCCGATCACACCGTTGGATGCCAACATGAAATACTATTGGCGTGTCCGTGCGTTCAATACATTGGGACATTACAGCGCCTGGTCGAAGGTGAGTTATTTTCGCACTGCCATACTGCCGCCCGTTTTGGTTGCGCCAGGGAATAATGCAGTGTTGGGCAGCCCACCTTTCCAGTTCAGTTGGGATGCCGTGGACGGCGCGACCAATTACACGATCCAGGTCTCCACCACCAGTAGTTTTTCAACCCGGTTGGTTAACACCACTGTGTCTGTATTGACCTATACTCCCACGGTCACTCTGCCAAAGGGAATTCCTCTCTATTGGCGTGTTCGAGCGAATGGAGCCAACGGCCCGTCGCTTTGGTCGTCTGTATATCAGTTCACGATACCTTAAACAGACAGCCCGTCATTGTTGACGGGCTGTCTGTCTTATTCGCCGATGATCTTGATGAGCACGCGCTTCCTTCGCCGCCCATCGAATTCCCCGTAAAAGATCTGTTCCCATGGACCAAAATCCAGCCTGCCCTCTGTGATCGCAACGACCACTTCCCGTCCCATGATCTGACGTTTCATGTGTGCGTCAGCATTGTCTTCGCCCGTATCATTATGGCGGTATTGACTCACTGGCTCATGTGGGGCGAGCTTCTCCAGCCATTTGTCGTAATCATTGTGCAGTCCGCTTTCATCGTCGTTGATGAAGACAGATGCTGTAATGTGCATGGCGTTCACAAGT
>CAZKSG010000152.1:0-11088 GCA_964555335.1 uncultured Anaerolinea sp. | reverse complement strand
CGCGCTTGCATGGGGTGCAAGAGGTCGGAGGTTCAAATCCTCTCGCCCCGACACAATCACCCACCAGTACTATGTATTTTGTACTTTGGTGGGTGTTTTTTGTTTTATAGGCCGCTGATGATCGGGGACTCTTGCACAATGATCGGTGATCCTTCAGCCCTGGTGTGATCGGTCAGGCGTGCATGACTCTCGCCTGGTCTCAGATCGAAAAGCACACGGGAGTCAGTGAGCTGGTGATCGTTGCTGTAGAAACGGCGCGCCGGCTGCTGGCCGGCGCTGCTGATGGTGTGGCGAATAATATACCCCCCCTGCCTAAATTCGCGGGTGAACGCGCAAGACTGCCCACGCCGGTCCATCCCTCCCTTTCCCCAAGATTTGACCCACCCTTCCCCCCTATGTGTTAGCACTCTGTACGCCCTAAGCGTTTCTATAGAAACGATATGACTCGATGGACTTTCGCCTGGGATAGGTATGGGTAGGTGTCTTTCAGCGTGCCGGCGTGATCGATCAGAGCTGCGCACGTGGGCTTCGATGATTGGGCTACTGGACTTTCGCCTGGTCTCAGATCGAAAAGCACATGAGAGTCTACTCTCCAAAGTCTGAAAGTATTTCGGCTAAGTCATCCTCTGCCAATTTTCCATAAATGCCGTCTGTGATCCCGATATTGGCGTGCATTAGGTTCTGACTGATTGCCTTTAGTTGTGCGATGTCCTTGGCTTTCTTCACACCATAAACGCCGTGCCCGTGCCTGATTTTATGGGCTGATTTGTAAGTGATGCCGGCTTTCTCGCATAGCCGGCGCAAACCATCCTCGAATACATAACATCTACCCTGGTACTCTTTCCGGTGTGATCCTGTGAAAGTCTCTTTCAAAAAGTGATCGGTGTCTGCCTTGTTTATAGCGGGATACCACATCAGCAAACCCTCACGCCTTAGGTATGCGTCCCAATTCCTTACAATGTTCAGCAGGTCGGAAATATTCAGCAGGAATGTTACAGCCGCCTTGCTGTTCTTTGTGCGGACTCCCTTTTCTGGAAGCTGTTCAATTCTTTTTCTTTCAACGTCTACACATGAAGTGGGCAGGGTGACAAACGCTCCTATTCGCATCCCTGAAAGAAAAAGAAAGCAGAGCGCTGCCTGGTCTCTTTTCTCTCTCAGGCTTTGCGTCTTTAGTTCGGATATCTTGCGCACGTCATCCAATCGCCAGTAGTGCCTTTCTTGTAGCCGGCTTTGTGTTCCGGCGCTCTTTCTCACCTGTAGCGTTTGTATCCATGCCTCGGTGATCGTGTAATATCCGCGTTCGTGCAACCTTGCCCAATCGAAGAAAGCGCGTGCATGAGATAAGGCCTTGCCCATGTACTTGGGAGTAAGTGCCTTTTCTTTGCCATCATTGCGGGCGGTCAAAAGATATTCAGGGAAAGCGGGAATGATTTTATAAGCATCCTGAAAACTGCGAGAGTCAGCCCATTGGAGGAGATGCTTTAGAGATTGCCAATAAGTGCCAATCGTGCCGACATCATTTTGCATGACGTTTTTTCTGTAGGCTAAGTGCCTTTGTACTAAGTGGTAATTTTCTCGGTTTATCATTTTTCCTCTTTCGCCTGGTCTCAGACCGGAAAGCACACGGGAGTCAGTGAGTGGGATCCTTCAGCCCTAGTGTGATCGTGCCGGCTTGTCTTTTGATTTGGCTATAGGCTTTTCTGTTTCTGTAGAAACGGGAAACATTGTCACGCCCCAAGCCTTACAGATTGCGTCTATAGCTTCCCTTATATCCCTTTCGCTTTTCTCTCCCTGGTCTTGATAGAAAACGGTCAGAGAGTCGTATGCTTCTAGCTTTTCGCGTGCCTGGGGGAAGTTTTCTACAATCCAGTCATAGGCTTCTGACAACGCATCCTCTACTACATCCATAAGCTTTGAAACCGGCAAGCCGTCCAACGCAAGCGGCGTTTTCTTTAGGTATTGGATTGTCTCTCTTTGCCGGCTTTCAACCCTTCGAAGCATCTCAATTGTGATTTCGTCTCTCTCGTTCGGTGTGAGATCCTCATAGAGAGATAACCAATCCGTGCGGGTGGTTGCGGTCGGTGTTGTACTCATTTTTTCTTCCTAGCCTTTCCTGTGATGTTTTGAGAAGTGAAGCGGGCCACGTTGTGCCCGTTGACGCACTTTCCATAGGATATGTGACCCTTGCGCCTATGCTCTGAATAGGTCACTGTATTTTTGCAGGTCACGCACCAAACCTCATTGTCGGCAAACGTGCTTTTGTCCTTGCTCGTTTTGGGCGCTGCTTTGGTCATCCATTCTACAAAGCTAATGCCATGTATCCAGTAATGACCCTTGGAGTCTTTGCGGGCGGGCGCTCCTGCTGAAATAAGCCTAAGTATTTGCTCTTTTTTCGCTCCTAGTTCTTCGGCTACTTCAGCCGGCTTGTATTCCATGTCTAAAAGCCTTAGTGATTTGCGCATGAGAGATCGGGAAAGTTTTTCTACTCTGACAGTCATTCGACCTCCTGAAAACGAAAACGCCCAATAGACCTATCAAGGTCTATCGGGCGTATCAATTCCGATAAGATGTCCCGGTCTACCCAGGACTACATGAGCATGTAAATTGTGCCGATATTGAAGCATAAGAGCCTTATTGAATGAATAGGACATGAGTCCTACTATCGAAAAGCCTGCCTGACCATCCGCCCTAAAACCTGATTGCACAGTTCAACCTGGTGATTGTCACCAGATCGGAGCGCCTGAGCGCGTGCTTTGTTATAAACTGAGAAAGCTATCGAGAGTTTGCGACGTGTTGAGGTTGGCATTTTGGGTTTTCCTCCGTGCGAAAAATGGAGTATCTACCCTTTATTATGCCAATCCTCTCGCCCCGACAAAAAAGGCTCTCGTAAGAGGGTCTTTTTTTTATGCTATGAAAAAGGGTAGAATTCCAACCGTCCATGAAACCACCCAGGCGATGGCGAATAAAATGGGACTGTCGAATAACGCCACGATCAGTGTCACGATTGCACCGGGTGTGAAATACGGCGCAATACAAACGCCAGCTGCCATGGCAGCATTTTTCCGTCGCGAATACAGCAGATACAGCCCAATAGGTATAAGGTAAGGAAAGATCGAAAAATTAAAGGATGTGTTGAGCCGGTCGGAGTAGGATAGGAACCAAAAGCCATACAACCAGAAAGATACAGCCAGCATGAGCGTCACAGGTGCAAAGTTACGGATCACTTCCCGATACCCACCTACTTGCCATGACTCAAAAAGCCAATAGATGATAATCCCAACGCCGAGTTGTGGTTTTGTGACTGCCAGCATCAGCGAGAATGGTGCAGGTAATACAAACGATAGCATCACCAGCCAGTCGATGCCACCGTTATACAGACACGATATGACCGGCATGGACGTTAGGAAGAGTACAAAAACAAGTGGACGGGCCTTCAGTTTGTAAGCAATGATACCGAATGCCAACAGTCCCAGAACGAAGATGCAGATTTGCCCGATGCGGATAGGTAGGAATGCAAATGGCATCAGTGGTAGCAAGGTCCATGGGGCATTGTAGAATCCATACGGGTAGGGCGATTGCCCATGGAACATGGCGATTGCTGCTGGTCGAAAGTTGAGAAGCCAATCCATTGCTCTATTGCTTTCCGTTGAATTACTATCTCACGTATATACTGCTCCGTACATTATAAACGGCCTGATTTAAAAGGCGTTGTCCAGGATTTTCAGAGTGTTTAAAGCAGTGGGCTTACGAAATCCATAGCGCGGATGGCATAGTAGGGACAGGAATTGTTAACAACCCCATGTTGCTGACCTGACAGGGATGAGCGGATATTGCCATAAATAGGAGAACATTTAATACGTTGATAGGTATTGATCATAAAGAAAAATATGCATTACACCCTGTTCGAAACCCGAAAACCTTGAGGAGACATTCCGGTAACCTTGTGGAATACGCGGCTGAAATAAGCTTGGTCTTTGAAACCAACCTGTTTCGCAATGAAGCCAATCGCGTCTGTTGTGTTCATTAACAACTGCCTGGATTGAAGCACACGGTAGCGGTTCAAATAATCCCAGGGCGAGATATTTAATTCACGGGTGAAGGCGATATATAAATTAGAGCCTGCGGTCGCTGTGGGTGGAGAAGTGGTGATCTATGCGCCGCACCTGGATGTGGTCAGCCACGTGCGTGGAAAATATATTTATGAGATCGGCTATCACATCCTGCCGTATTTCTTGAATGATTGGGAACATTTCAAGCATATTCCACTGGGTGTGCTGGCGCATTCCACACATGTGCGTGGTTCGGGTGTGATGGAAAGCGGCGTCAAGAAACCGAATGTGCGCGTGACGCTTGCGAGTAAAATATCAGCTGAGGATTACGCTCGGCTCAATTTGGGTTATCTCGATCCTTCGAAGATCAACGTGGATGAATGGAAAGACCGCGAGGAGGATGGTGTGTTGTATGTTCCGAAGGCAGGTAAAATCTTATATCGATTGAAATTATGAAGACTTATTTCATTATCATCATGGGTGTATCAGGGAGCGGCAAGACAAGCGTTGGAAAAATGCTTGCAGAGACTCTAAGTTGGGAATTCTATGATGCTGATGACTTTCACCCGCCTGCAAATGTTGCCAAAATGGCGAATGGGATTCCGCTTAATGATGCGGATCGCGCTCCGTGGCTGACTGCGCTTCACGATCTGATCTTCTCCTCCCTGAAAACGGATCGACCTGGCGTGTTGGCTTGTTCCGCGCTGAAGGAACGTTATCGCCGGCAATTGATGGAAGGCAACGAAGGTGTGCAGGTCGTTTATCTTAAAGGCAGTTACGATCTGATCTGGTCCCGCATGGAACAGCGGACGGATCATTATATGAAACCACACATGCTCAAGAGCCAGTTCGACGCATTGGAAGAGCCGACAGATGCGCTTATAACGGATATTTCATTGCCTGTCGACGAGGTCGTACAACAAATACTGGAATACATGGAGTAATGCATTGAACATTGGAATCATTGGGTTGGGTGTAATGGGGCAGAGTCTTGCATTGAACTTTGAGCGCAATGGGTATAGCGTGGCTGGTTATGACCTGAAGGTAATGCTCGATCAGTCTGTTTTTGCAGATAAGAATATCAAGGTGTTCGATTCATTGGGAGCATTCGTGGATGCATTGGACACTCCGCATTGTGTTCTGATGATGGTTCCCGCTGGGAATCCGGTGGATGATGCCGTTGCGTCGCTTCGACCCTGTTTGCAGAAGGATGACATTCTCATTGATGGCGGTAATTCCTTTTTTGCGGATACAGAGCGGCGACTAAAAAGACTACAGGAAAAAGGTATCCGTTATATAGGAATGGGGGTTTCAGGTGGCGAGAGTGGCGCATTATGGGGTCCCAGCCTGATGCCGGGAGGAGATCCATCCGCGTGGGAAGAGGCGAAGCCCATGCTTGAGTCTATTGCGGCGAAGGCAACTGATGCCTTTCCGTGTGTGGCATGGATGGGCAGTGGCGGCGCGGGGCACTACGTCAAAATGGTGCATAACGGCATCGAATATGGCGACATGCAGTTGATCGCCGAAGTGTACGACCTGCTCCATCGTGGTGCAGGAATGTCAAACGGGGAACTTGCGGAGGTCTTTACGGAGTGGAATCGATCCCATTTGCAATCCTATTTGATCGAGATCACATCCAAGATCCTAAAGCGACAGGATGCTGATAGTGAAAGACCACTTGTTGAACTGATCCTGGATGAAGCCGCACAGAAGGGCACCGGCAAATGGACCAGCCAGCATGCATTCGATATGGGAGTACCGACTCCCACCATCAATGCAGCAGTGGAAATGCGCCTGTTATCGAGTTTGAGACCGGAGCGAGTTAAGGCAAGTCATTTGCTCGGCAGGCAGGTTTCAGGCTTTACAGGGGATAGGGAGCAGTTGGTCGATTGTGCGGGGAAGGCTTTCTGTGCGAGTAAGATCACTTCGTATGCACAAGGCTTTGCTCTGCTCCGTTCTGCATCAAAAGAATATGAGTTCGGCTTTCAGTATCCCGATATTGCCCGGATCTGGCGGGCAGGATGCATTATCCGTGCTTCGTTGCTTGATACGATTGCCTGTGAGTTTGAAAGTGTTCCTGAATTACCAAACTTGCTATTGGCTCAACAGTTGCGAGATACTTTATTAGAAAGCCAGCCTGCCTGGCGGGAAGTGGTGAAGACCGCCATCGATCTGGGAATCCCGATGCTGGCAACATCTGCTTCGCTGGCGTATTTTGATGCCTATCGTTCCGAACGATTGCCAGCGAATCTCATTCAGGCACAGCGTGATTTCTTTGGCGCACATACGTTTCGAAGAGTGGATAAAGTGGGGATGTTTCACATCGAATGGCAATAAGGTCCGTGTGGGATCAACAGGATTGATTAAATCATTGCCAGACATAAAGAAATGGTGCGATTATGTATGGGAGTAGTTTGACAAAAACACCCCTTTTATAGGGGTGTTCGTCTTTTATCGGTTGGCGTCTTTTATCTATGTCGCACGTGCATATAGGATTGTTGATTTGCGAGACTGTTGTTGCTCGATTTGGTCAACGTTTTCGAATAACAGCACGCATCACTTTTCCTCAAGCGGATTGAAACCCCGCCCCAACACCTCCTGGGCGGGTGATACGATGACGAACGCCTGTGGGTCCTCCTTCGCCACGGCAGCCTTCAAGTTGTGGACTTCGGTAACGGTCAGCGCGCACATCAACACGGAGCGGTCCATGCCTGTATACATGCCCTTTCCCTGCAGTGCGGTGACACCGCGTCGTAAGTCGGTCAAAATACGTTTCGAGACTGCTTCTGCCTTATCGGTGATGATCAACGCCATGAACTGGCGGCGTCGGTGGTGTGGATAAAGCAAACTGCGAAGCCCCTCTGTCTTTTCTGAATCCGCGGGGTGCTCGTGTCCATTGTCTGCGCCGAAACGCGGCAGGATCTCGCCCGTGGCTTTGGTCATGCTGATCGTACCGATTGCCACCAACAATAGGAAGGTATGATAAATGATCCCCAGTGTGATCATTACAGAGCCTGGTATGGGTCCGATCGCTCCTCTTTGGATGAATTCCTGGAAGCCCCCAGCGGGCTCCGGGAAGAGATAGCTTTTACCCATCCAGGAAATATACAGGATCAAAAAGATCCATAGATAATTACGTCGTAATCGCCTCCCGAACGCCTCCCACATGGATATGGGGAAACTGGGAGACAGCAAATTTTCTGCGAGACTCTCTGCCCATTCTGGAGAAGGATGAAAAGGCGGTACGAGCATGGCAGCGTAGAAATCCGTTTCCATTAGGCGGATGCGATAACTCCATAGTTCATAATAACGATAGCGCCGCGCTTCAATGAAGAGGAACCATGTTACCAGCAAGGTATTCAAAATAATAACGCCGTGATGCACATTGGGTTGGCTGAAGGAAATGGACAACGTTGCGCCTGTGGCAACAACTGCCCAGTTGGTGGTGGTATCCAATCGTTGCCGCCAAACGTTAGCACGCTGGACTTCCGCACGAAACAAATGCACCATGGCTGTGACAAATTCACTGGCTTTTAGTTTGTAGCCGCGATACGTCCAGACGGCTTCTTCTTCTTGTGGAGACGGAGGGGGAGTTTTCTTTCCTGGCATGGTTTATCATCCAATCGGCATGACGACCGGCAAAACGATCATCAAAATAATGACCAGCAAAATCGTGAGCGGAATTCCGACCCGCGCGTAATCCTTGAACGAATATCCGCCTGCGCCCATCACCATCACGTTGACGGAATGTCCGAGTGGCGACATGAAAGCCATGGAGGATGCTAATGCCACAGCCAGTGCCACACTCCTCGGCTCCATCCCAACCTGTTGTGCAGTCGCGATCGCGATCGGCGCGATGACCGTTACCGCTGCTGCACCGTTGACAATCTGGGTTAGGGCGACGGTCAGCAGAACAAATCCTGCCAGTAACACCAGATGACCGGAACTGCCCAGTGAAAAGAGAATTGCATTCGCAAACATCGCGGAAGCGCCGGTCTTGTTCAATGCCACACCCACCGGCAGCATTCCTGCCACAAGGAACAGACTACGCCAATCAATGGCGCGATATGCCTGGTCCATGGTCATGGTCTGGATCAAAACCATCATGATCGCCCCGCCCAACATGATTTCGGCGATCAATGTGGGGAACAGGATAGCCAGGGCAAGAGTGGCGAACATGATAAAGGTTGTCAGCCAGCCGCGCCATGTCATGTGTGTCGTTGGCGCCGATTCTGCAAGCAGGATCAGGCCCGGTTCTGTTTGCAGCAGGTTCAGGCTTTTCTCTGTTCCCTGCAGCAGTAAGCCATCACCAAACTCCAGTGGCAGATCGGCGAGCCGCGTTCGGATAGACCTTCCACGACGCCAGACCGCCAGCACCTTTGCGCCAAATTTCTGCTCGAAGCGAATCTCCTGCAGGGTCTGGGTCGCAAGATGAGAGCGTGGAGCAATTGCGGCCTCGATCAACCTCAGATCAGGCGTTGCCAGATATTCCTGCTGCCACTCACCAGAGGGTAAAACTTTCAACATGTCCTTCAATGATTCTGGCATACTATCTTCGGGGCGCGCCACGATCAACAGAATGTCCCCGCTCTTGATCACGGTATTGGCTTCGATCGGTAACGTAGCACGTTTGCGATGAATGGCTATCACATTAAGATGATATTTTTCGCGCAAGCCGCTTTTTGCCAGCGTGACACCGTCGAGACAACCATCCTTGCTGACCTGCGCTTTGACCAATCGTTCTGACAGCTGATATGTGCTGAGCAGATCTTCTGATTCATCACTGCCTTCATACTGTTGGGCAGGCGACTGACCGGGCAGCAGTTTTCTCCCCCAAAGAACCATGAAGAGTATCCCTACCATGGAAAGTGGAATACCGATTGGTGCAAACTCGGTCAGCGTGAATCCCGGCAGGTTTGCATCGCGCAATAAACCGCTGACTACAATATTCGTTGTGGTCAGCAATGTTGCCATACCGCCAAGGATCGTCCCAAACGCCAGTGGCATAAGCAGTTTTGATGGCGAAACGTTGGAACGCCGCGCCACACCCGACAACGCCGGGAACAGCAACGAAGCTGCCGCGATGTTGTTCATGAAAAGGGAAAGAGTCCCCGCAGCGGTCATGATCCCAAAGATCAAACGTCTCTCACCTTTCCCAAACAATTTGATGATGAAAGCCCCGATACGTTCAGTCATGCCGGAACGACGCAATCCTTCTGCAAGGACGAATGCCGATAGCATGATAATGACTGCCGACCGGCTGAACCCGGAGAAAGCTTCCTGGGGAGTCAATATTCCGCTTAATCCCAATGCCAGCATCAAGAGCAATGCAACGATATCAGCTCGAAGGATGTTCCCCAGCAGCAGTAAGGAAGCAATGCCAAGGAATATAAGTGTTAGATCAAGTTGTGACATTTATGAACGAATTCGTTTCTCCTTTTTGGGGATGTGAACCACGATTCAGTCTCAATTGAAGTTGATTCCGCCTCGAGGGTTTTTCCTTACGCTGAGAGTAAGTCTACACCCTCAGCCAATTCTGTGTCGTGAGACTTTCGTTACACTTGAGAATTGCGTTTTTAAACCTGACACGTTCCCAATCTTCAGGGTTTCAACCATGAACAATGCATAACCTGCGTTTCCGGCAAACGCCAATCACCTCCTAGCCCCGATCCAACGCGTGTTGCACAATGTAGTTGCCAAGTTTTCCAGAGGCTCCAATAATGCAGACTTTCATTCTTTCTCCTTTTTGATTTGCTCTGTTGTGGGACTTATGCTGTCTTGTTTGAATTGTTCTGCAGCAGGACAATACCCAACCAGATCCACCAGACGATGACACCCACGCCAAAGGCATAACCCAATGCGTTGAGCGCCGGTGCAACAGAACTGACAACCCCTGCCATGCCGAGAGCAAGCCCCAGGAAATTCAACGGCTTGGATAGTCGCCCGGTCAGGAGGGCGGCATAGCTGCTGAGCAATACCCACAGACAGCCCAGGAACCGGTCGGAGTGGTCAAGGCCGATAGTAACGGTATCAACTACCAGTCGGAGTGAGGCGGCTTGGGCGGGATCAGTGGAGGCGAGCCTGCCGACCACTTCCCATCCATTGAGGGTGATAAACCCGTCGGCAAAGATCAGCCCTGTCCAGAGTAATCCGAAACAGGCGGCTGCCAGCGCCAAGGCGGGCGCATCGGTTTTGAGATGCTGGTAGAGCGCCAGCGTCAGGAGCACGAGAAAGGCACCGTTTACCAGATACATGGAGAAGTGCCAGATGAAGATGATGCTCTGATGAGGAAGGAAGAACGAGATGAACTGATCGAAAGGCAGTGATTCATCAGCCATCGGGGTCAGAACAGTGGTCAGCAAAGCCATTGCCAGGATATAAGTCCCGGCGCAGACCAAAGCGGAAATGCCGCCGACTTTTTGTAGGGTTTTCATGTTTTCTCCTTTTTGAACGATATTGTGTTTTGTTTCATTGGGACCTTGCCCAATTTAGTGTTTTGAAAAGCTAACAAGGCGGCTTAGTGTTGATGAAACGGAATATACAGCGAGACCCATTGAGATTAGGATAAATGACCATATCGCAAAGGGTCCGACAATCTGTTGTATTGCGTAGAAATCATTTCTATCGCCAGAGAGAAAAGCAATAGGTTCAAATATAAAGTCACATGCGGGCCTGAGGCACAGAAGCATGAAGGCAAAGCCAACCCAAAAAGGATTTCTGGAAGAACCTCGCCTAAAGACAACTATTGCTACAACAAAACAGACAACGTCCAGCATGTATGGGAAGGCAGTCATCGTTAATTGCTGCCAGCTTTGAGTAATTCCACTTTGTATGACCCATGCACGTGCAAATTCGCCCAACCAGAAGGGTGGAATGAGTCTATACTCTATGACTTTGCCGCCAGCCAAATAAATACCAGCGGCATGACTCAACTCATGTAAGGGCGCATACGTAAAATACCAAAGGACGGGGATGATCACGAGAGGTGGGATAACCTTGCGTAATGGCCAGTTCCCCTTGATGTATAAGATAAGCAAAG
>CAZKSG010000151.1:0-11167 GCA_964555335.1 uncultured Anaerolinea sp. | reverse complement strand
AAACGAAAAAATACTGGACTGAGCATCCAGTGTTTTTTGATGTGGGAAAATGACCTATCCCCCCGCCCTTCCCAAATGGGAAGGGGGCTGGTCAGTGGACGGTTATGATGAGTCTCCAAGAAGAGAGATTGGTTTGAGGATGGTTTTAGCCTCTCCCTCGTGGGGGAGACGGGAGAGGGGTTTGAGTTCGGCAGAGTTTGATAGCAGAATGTCCATGAGTGCGTTTGCGCCGATCAAGTCCCTGGTCAAGTTTTGGAATTATGATACGGTGTTGGATTTCCATGCGAAGGGGACGGCAAGTCAATTGGCGGAGGAGGCGTTGTTGTAGGGCGGTGGTTCGGCGGAATACCCTAACGGGCACAGGTAAATCCCTGCCTCAGTTCGTGGAAGTCCGCTAAAGCGGACTGTGCCATTAGCCCGAAGGGCTTCCAGGGGCTGAGGGAGGATTTCAATCTGCATCGATGTGAGAAACGAGAAAACACTGGACTGAACGGTCCAGTGTTTTCTCGACGATCAAAATTGAAGATGGGTTGATTTTGTATCACGTTGGCATGGCTGTTCCCAACAGGGTATCTGCCTCACAATAGCGCATCCAGTTTAATTCACCGAGCAGCCGGGTATGTTCCTGAACCGCCTCAGCACTGGGGTATTCTTCCACGCCCCAATACCACCATTGCTCTGAAACCCAGCCAGATTCGCACATCACCACCGCTTTCCCGCCGACTTTGGTCAGCGCTTCACCCACCTTACCGAGGAGTGCATCCTGCTCCTCCTTGGATAGTTGAAACCAAGGCTCCTTAAATCTGAGACGAAATGTTTTGAAAACAGATCCTGCCATTGCTAAACTCCTCTCTTTATGGAAAAACACCCAATGCGATGAAATTACTATACAACGATAGCGATGCGAATTCAAGTAGAAATCGATGAATCAGGAAAACACTGGGCTGAGGAAGTTCGGTGTTTTTTTTGTTGGACCTCACCCCCGCCCCCTCTCCAAATGGAGAGGGATGCCTTGCATGGTTTTGATGAGGGATAAATGATGTAGGGACACGGGGGGAATCTGAACAACCTAGACAGGACACCGTCCCGCCGTGTCCCTACGAGATGCAACGATTTATAATCGCATATATGACCAAGTTCGATTCACAAAAACACCATCGTCGTTCGATAAGATTGAAGAATTATGATTATTCATCCGCGGGCGCGTATTATGTCACGATCGTTGCGTGGCGGAGGGAATGCCTGTTTGGGGATGTTGTGAATGCGGCGATGAAATTAAGTCAACGCGGGCAAATTGCAGACGCATGTTGGCGCGAAATCCCAAATCATTTTCCAAACATTGAATTAGGTGCATATGTCATTATGCCGAACCATGTGCATGGGATTATTATGATAAATAATGGGGACACGATTGATATAGGTGCGACACATGAAACCATACGTAGGGGCACGATATATCGTGCCCCTACGGAAAACATTGAAACATTTGGCAAGCCTATCAAAGGATCATTGCCAACAATCATACGAACATACAAATCCGCCGTTACCCGAGCCATTGGTCGTGAAATGAACGAAACAGGGATCTGGCAACGTAATTATTATGAGCATGTGATACGAAATGACAAGGACCTGCAAAACAAAACGGATTACATCAACGCCAACCCACTCCTCTGGGATGAAGACGACGAGAATCCTGTCAACGGGAAGCAATGAGAAAACACCGGGCTGAACAAGTCCAGTGTTTTTATATCAACCTGTCAGGTCTGCAAAGGGTGGTTAACGGAACTGTCGGGAAAAATCCTTGCCCAATTAGATGGTTATTGTGATAATCGACATAATTCAGAGGGAGGAATCTGAAGTCGCTTTTTCGTATGTCATTCCCAGTCACACCCACCCATAAGAACCAGGGAGTACCGGTCCAGTACAGGAGGAGTACAGGACGAGTACAGAATGAACGAAGCAGTAACGAAGCAGAAGCGAACCAGTAACGAAGCAGTGCCGAGCCAGAAAGGATCGCATATGACAAAAGTAAAACTCCAGCCGGGGATCCAAAGCCTATGGGGACGCATGGGCGACTGGGTCTTTCGCCGGTCGCACACCGGCGAGACACATCTCTCCCTCGTCCCCGACATGTCGCGCGTCCAATGGAGCCCGGCCCAGCAGGAGCACCGTCAGCGGTTCCGAAAGGCCGTTGCCGCCGCCAAGATCGCGCTTGCGGACCCTGAAGTCCGTGCCCGGTATGAGGCTGCCGCGAAACAGGCCGGCAAACGTCCGTTCGATATGGCGGTCTCCGATCAGTATCATGGGCGGGTTTAGTTCGTAGAAGCACGATAGAACCCCCTCCGAGCCTCCCCTGCATTCAAATGAAGTACACCTGAACGCAGGGGAGGCTGCCCGTTAAGGCGGGCATGGGTTAGGGTTCACTCACCTTCAGCCAATCGAAGGAAGCAATGACCGGCACATTCTCATAAGAAGAAGCTGTCACGCCCACCTTGCCATCTGTAAGTTCATAACGGCTCACATCTGCATTGCGGATGATATTGTCATCGATCAACATCGTGACCGTGGTGCCGGAGCAGATCATGCCGATGGTCTGTTCCATACCGCTCTGCTGGATCGCGTTGGACGAACCATCTAGAATGGGAAGATAATCTGCAACACCGCTGGAAAGCCATTTGCCATACAGCAGGTTGTAGGTTCCGTCGGTGGTGACGTTGTATTCGAACCAGCCGTCCGTGTCGCTGTAATGACAGATCAAGCCGATCGACGCGGGACTCATTGCATGATTGACGAACTTTGTGTCCAGGCGGACGTTATCATAATCCTGCGTTCCGTATAAGCCATAGACCCATGTATAGGGCGCGTCCATTTGCAGGCTAAGTTGGTTGTTTTCCATGCTGATCGTGGGTGTGGCTTCATTCCCTGCCTGCAGAATGACCCATCCTGCAAGTGAGCCGTCGAACTCGGTGGTAAAGAACCGTGGGAAGGGAGTTGCGGTCGGCTCTGGGGTGGGAGTTGGCGCGGGGGTATCGGTGGCAGGCACCGGCGTGGGGAGAGGCGTTTCTGTGGGGAAGAGAGGCGCAACAGGCGTGGGTGTGGCTGTGGGCTGGCAGCCAGCGATCAGGATGAGACATCCAATAAGAAAGAGTTTTTTCATGGCGCTTCTTATAACACAATTCTTCGCGCCATTCTTTTCTTAATCACAATTTGGCACACCCATAAAACAAGGCCATTGGTCCACGATGAGACTGACAACGCCTGTTGTGAAAAGAAACAAGATCACAACCACGATGATCAGATGGATGGGATGCGCAAACAGGCTGCCTCCGGCTCGCAGGGTGCGGACGATGGGACCGCCGGCAATGACCCCGGCCGCGATCGGGATCGAAATGAGAAGAAGGGTAATGACCTGCCCGGGGATGTAGGCCTGCTCAGGGTTGGGACCGTTGATCAGACGTTCCAATGGTTCCCAACCTGTGGAAGCCAGAAAAGAGAGTAGTGCGATGAAAAGGATGAGGACGAGGCTGGTCATCAAAGCCGATCTAGGGTTTGTGAGGAGAGCATTCCCCTGTGCGGCGATGGGATTTGCCCGATCATGGTTTTCTGTTCGCCTGGCTCGCAGGATCGGAAGCAGGATGAAGCTGACAGCGAATAGGTTGATCCACATGACGAAAAACAGCATGAAGGGGAACCCTTCGTTGAGATATCGCCTGTTGACGACCTCCATGATCATGAACGGAAGGACGAGCAGAAGGCTGATGAGCCCTGAGGATCCGAGGGTCTTGATTAGGGTTTGCATACCATCTCCTGAAGAAATAAACAACAGATGTTCTCTAAGAATCCAGATGGTGGTTTCGGTGAACGTCTGGAGTAGGAAGCCGAACAATCCTTTTTGTGCACGTCTCTTCTCATTGCATAGATCGTTGAATGTCTGCTCCATAGATTCGGCCAGTTGCTCACGAAATTCTCCGGGGTAGAACGCGAGCAGTTTTCGATAAAGAACACGCATCCGTCGTACATCAGGCGCCATAAGCAAAGGTCTTTGGATAACGTTTTCGCTGCTGCGCAACAGCGACAATGTGCTGATAACGGTCCAACTCTGCTTCAAGCGCCTGAACGCCGACAGCGGTGATCTGATAATAGATGCGACGTTCGTCATCCATATCCGGGTCGACGCGCCTGTCGCTTTCTTTGACCAGCCCTGCATCGAGCATGCGCTTTAATGAACCGTAGAGCGTGCCAGGCCCCATGCTGACTTTTCCCTGCGAGTCGGCTTCGACCTGTTTCATGATGCCGTAACCGTGACGTTCTCCGCTTGCGAGCGCCAACAGGATGTGAAAGACGGCGGGTGTAAGTGGGGTGGGATTTGCACTAGTCATATCTCTCACTATATCCGCGACGGATATAGTTGTCAAGAGAACCCTTAAAACGGAGAATGACCAGCGATCATCGCTGGTCATTCTGGTTTGTGGAGATGGCGGGAATTGAACCCGCGTCCGAAAGATTCGACCCTCGGAAATCTACGAGCGTAGTCGGGTGAGGTTTGTCATCGCAGAGGTCTCATCCGACAGGAACTCTCTGCGACCAGCCACTAGTCTTTCGCACAGGTAGTGACGTAGTGTGCGGCACTCCACCATTGTTTCGCCCGACCCGACACCCGGCGGAGGAAGGTGGCGGCGGACGCAGTCTCATCTATGGAGACTGACTGTTATGATCTCGTCACACTAGGCGGCGAGGGGCATAGCAGCGTAGGAAGTGCGATTGGCACTTGATTGTTTGCGCTGAGTTATCGAGTTCGGCGCCTCTCGGCTCGCATTCCGGGACCAGCCTCTCCCGTCGAAGCCTGTCATCCCCAGAGTACGGGGACACGTTCCCAAGGCTTGGGAGTGATCCCATTCCATTTTTCATTATAGCATACTTGCAGAGAAGCCCTTTATCTTGCTCTATGGACTGCTTTATGCTAGACTGTTACCAGTTTTTATAAGGAAAATTCAATTATGAGTGAAAAAATCCTGATCATTGACGATGACCTTGATACATTGAGACTGGTTGGATTGATGCTCCAGCGTCAGGGATACCAGATCAGCGCCGCAACCAATGGGCAACAAGGATTGGATAAGGCATTCGATGAAGACCCAGACTTGATCCTGCTCGACGTCATGATGCCGGATATGGATGGGTATGAAGTAACTCGTCGGCTCAGGAAGAATCCATCCACGATGGAAACACCGATCCTGATGTTCACTGCCAAGACGCAACTGGACGACAAGGTGATCGGTTTTGAAGTGGGGGCCAACGATTATTTGACCAAGCCCACCCATCCCTCTGAATTGCAGGCGCGCGTGAAGACCCTTCTCTCACGTGCCGGGGAAAAGAAGGAAGCGGTCGGTTCATCCAAGGATGAAAACCAAGGCTATGTGATTGGGGTGCTGGGTGCGCGCGGTGGCGTAGGTACAACGACTCTGGCTGTAAACCTGGCGGCCAGTTTGCATTCACGGATCAAGAGCGATGTGGTTGTAGCCGAGATGCTCCCGGGACAGGGCGCTCTTGCCCTTGATCTGGGGGCCAATCACACCACCGGGCTGGTGGACCTGCTGAGTCTTTCCAAATTGAATGAGATCACCCGTGAGAAAGTGCGTGAAGCCCTCATCAACGATCCCTCCGGGTTGAAGCTGTTGTTATCATCTGATCGGCCGCGCGATATGCATTTAATCAACCAGATCGCAAATTATGAAACCCTCCTCAAGCGGTTGACGGGGTTGGCGCGGTTCATCGTTCTCGATCTTGGGGTGGGGCTTCAGCCGTTTGCCGAGAAGGTCCTGCCGCTGTGCAACGATACATTGATCGTCGTGGAAGGTGTGCCGAATACGATCATCCATGCCAAGGCACTGATCGACGATATCGCTGCCCTGGGAGTTTCAAAGAAGAATATCCATGCGGTGCTGAACAACCGTGTGCGATCCGATACGCAACTGCCTTCGAGCCAGGTGCAGACCAAACTGGGACACGAGATCACCACCACGCTCACGCCTGCGCCGGAACTGTTCGTCCAGGCGACTCGTATGCAAACCCCTGCCGTGTTGTGCCAGCCTGAAAGCCTGACCACAAGGCAGGTCATGAAGCTGGTCGATTTCTTCATCGAACGCGAGGCGCTGCCCAGATGAGTGAACCCGCCAGTCCATCACGCGCCTCGATTTACTTGGCAAATCGCGCGGCGATAGAGGACGCGGCGGAACTGGTCCGCAAAGCAAAGCGCACGGTGGTGTTAACCGGCGCCGGAATCTCCACGCCTTCGGGCATCCCCGATTTTCGATCCGAGGGGACCGGCTTATGGTCCCGTGATGAACCGCTGGAGGTGGCGTCGCTGACCACCTTTCGCACCATCCCAGAACGTTTCTTCCATTGGTTCCGCCCGCTGGCGGACCAGATCTTTTATGCAGAGCCCAATGCGGCCCATGTTGCATTGGCGCAATTGGAGGAAGCGGGATACGTGAAGACCATCATTACCCAGAACATCGACGCGCTTCATCAAAAGGCGGGTTCCACCTGTGTGGTGGAAACGCACGGCACCATGCGAACGCTGACATGCACGAACTGTTATCTACAATTCGAGGCGGAACTTTATTTGAAACCATTTATCGATGATGCCATACTCCCCACCTGTCCCACCTGTAACGGAATTCTGAAACCGGATGTGATCCTGTTCGGTGAACAATTGCCTCATGCAGCGTGGGTCACTGCACAACGTGCCGCGCGTCAGTGCGACTTGATGCTGGTCGCCGGCTCTTCGTTGGAAGTCCTCCCAGTGGCCGGTCTGCCGATGCAGGCCATTGACCACGGCGCACATCTCATCGTCATCAACAACACTCCCACGTACGTCAACGTGCGCGCTGATATTGTCATTATGGAAGATGTCGCATCCATACTACCGCAAATAGCAAAGCGAGTGCTCCATGGCTGAGATCAAAACCCAAACCCTCGATAGTTACCTGCGCCTGATCGAGATCTCGCGCGATCTGGCATCGACGCTGGATCTCGATACACTGCTGGATGATATCGTTCGTGCCTCTGCCGACATCACCCACGCCGAAGCCGCCTCGATCCTCCTGTATGACGATACGGCCCGACAACTTTATTTCCAGGTGGCCACCAATATCGATGAACCCACCATGCGCGGACTCGTCGTCCCGCTCGAGAAGAGCATCGCCGGCTGGATCGTGACCAATCGCAAATCGGTGCGTATCGACGATGCCCATAAGGACCTGCGCTTCTTCAGCGATGTCGAACAGACTGTGGGATACGCGACCAAGTCGCTGCTGGGCATTCCACTCATCACCAAGAACAAGGTAGTGGGTGTGCTGGAAGTCATCAACAAAAAACGCGGACGCTTCACCGACCCGGACGAATCCATGCTGACTGTGCTGGGTGCGCAGGCGGCAGTTGCCATCGAGAACGCGCGTCTGTTCCAACAATCGGACCTGATCGCAGAATTTGTCCATGAGTTGCGCACGCCGTTGGCCTCATTGAGCACGGCGACCTACCTTTTGCTGCGCCCCGAAATGTCGCGCGAACAACGCGACCAGATCGTCAACAACATCCACAATGAAACGCTGCGACTCAATTCGCTGGCTTCATCGTTCCTTGATCTGGCACGTTTGGAATCAGGACGTGTGCAATTCCGCAAGACGCGCTTCAGCGTGGCAGACCTGTTGTACGAATGCCGCGACGTGATGATGACCAAGGCGCAGGAAACCAGCATCCAGATCCGCATCGATGCACCCAATGACATGCCGTTGCTGGAAGCGGACCGTGACAAGATCAAGCAGGTCGTGCTGAATTTGATGAGCAATGCCATCAAATACAACCGTACCAATGGTTCGGTGATCGTCACGGGCAGCTATTCGGAAAATGAAATATCGATCGTTGTGCAGGATACTGGCATTGGCATCCCCGATGAATCGCTCCCCCATCTGTTCCAGAAGTTCTATCGCGTCCGTGAGCACGAAGGCAAAGCCTCCGGCACCGGGCTGGGACTGTCGATCTGCAAACAAATCATTCAAGGGCACAACGGACGGATCGAAGTCAAGAGCAAGATGGGCGTGGGAACATCCTTCGGCATTCATCTCCCCCGTGCCCAGCGCACCACGCCGCGAGCAGATTTCTAAAAAAGTTTACGGTTCCACCAACACTTTGAGCACGCCAGACTCTGCGGCGCGCTCAAATGCTTTTAATCCATCGCTCAATCTGAATTCGTCTGCGATCAGAACGGTGGGATCCACCTGTTTGGATTCCATCAAACGCAGCGCAGGCTCAAATGGACCACAGCGTGAGCCGACGAGATGGATCTCGTCCACAACAATGGATGAGAAGTTAACACTCATATCACCCTTGTACGTGGATTTCAACACCATCGTCCCCCGCGGACGGATGGCACGCCGGGCCAGCGCGAAGCCGCTCGGGGAACCGGTTGCTTCGACCACTACGTCCCATCGCCATGGCTGAATATCCTCTTCAGAAATGGTCCGGATGCTGCGTGCTTTCAACAATTCCTGCTGTTGTTTGTGTCGCGCTGCTACGTGCAAGTCACAACCGGTCAATGCAAGGGTCTGTGCGATTAGTTGCCCCAATCGCCCCGCGCCGATCAGAAGGACACGGTCTGTGGGTCTGATCTGAATCTGATCCTGGATTTCCAATGCTGCCGCCAGAGGTTCGGTGAAGACCGCCATCTCATCCGATACCGAGGCAGGGACGCGGTGCAGGTTGGTGATCGGCAGGGTTGTATATTCTGCAAAAGTGCCGTTCCGGTGAGTGATCCCCAGCACAGTGCGATGTTCGCAATGAGTGGATCTTCCGTTCAGGCATTGTTCGCAATGGTTGCAAACCACATTGATCTCACCCACCACGCGTTGACCGATCCATGACTTGTCCTCTGCTTCGACCACTTCACCGACGAACTCATGCCCGATCACGCCGGTGAAGGGATAATACCCTTTGACCAGTTCCAGGTCGGTGCTGCAAATACCTGCCTTGCGTATCTTCACCAACGCTTCTTCGGGATTGCGCGCTTGTGGAATGTCACGCAATGAAAGTTTGTTGTCTTCCAGCCAGAGTGCTTGCATTTTTATTCCTCAGAAACCATCCACTGATCCCGCCCATTGTTCTTCGCCTTATACAGCGCATTGTCGGCACGGCTCAGGAAAGACTGCCAGCCTTCCTTGTGGATCTTGTATTGTGCGACGCCGACACTGATGGTCACGTTGATCTTGTGTTCCCCTGATTTAATGGACAACGAACGAACATGCTGGCATAAGCGTTCGGCCTGCTCTGTTGCAGCTTTAAGCGTGCTGTGGGGAAGAACGACTAAAAGCTCCTCACCTCCGTACCGCCCGATCGTATCGGGGTGACGGATGTGCTCGCGCAGTTCCAGGGCCAGGGTTCGCAATACTTCATCGCCTGCGATATGTCCATGCGTGTCGTTGACTGTTTTGAAGTGGTCGATGTCCACCATTGAAATGGACAGTGGGGTGCCATAACGGTCGGAAAAAATCGTCTCGCGCTGCAGGTCGGCGATGATACGCTTGCGGTTGGGGAGGAAGGTCAGCGCGTCGGTGTGTGAAACCTCGTCGGCCTGGGCAATGACCGCCCTGAGTTCCGTCTCTTTGTTGGCAAGTGATTGTTTGATCTTTTCCAGTTCGGCGGTGATCGCTTCCAGATTTCGAATGGAGCGGATGGGCTCGGCAATGAACAGAACGCGTTCATCGGGCAGGGGCACAAAGAGTGACGCGAAATCACCCCAACGGTTCTCCCATGAGAACTCGAAATTCGCCTGTTTTCTCATTCGTTCGTGCAGCGTGTTCTTGAGAAATTCATCGAACAGCACCTGGCTGGGGAAGGAGAGAAATTCCCGCAGGTGCAGGGCATTGGGAAGATTGCGCTTTAACTTCTCCATGGATAAATTCCAGGAAAGGAATTTCCCTTCCTTATCCAGGATCGTTACGAGCGAACTCGTAAATTCAAGGAACTCGTCGATGCCATACTGGGCGAACAACCCGGTGAGCTGGCGGAATTCTTCTGATTTAGCGGGCACCACGCCTCCCAAATTGACGCTCCAGCATATCGACAGAAAGATGGATCATGGTAGGCCTGCCGTGCGGACAGGTCCGCGGGGAATCGCACGCTTCGAGATTGTTCAACAGCGCGCGTTGTTCTTCATTCGATAACGTTTGCCCGGCCTTGACAGCCATTCGCTTGCAGACGCGCGCCGCCAATTTCGCTTCGACCTCGTTTTGCAGCGGCGACTCGTCCTCTTCGAAATCCTCCACCAGCGCTCGCAGCGCGGCGCCTGCATCGCTCCCCATGAACAGCACTGGCATGGCCCGCACCTGGAATGTGTTCGGTCCAAACTCTTCCACATCAAAGCCGAAATGCTGGAGGGCGGATAATTGGGATAAGAGCAGGCTTGCAGACTGTGGCGGAAGCGTCACAACCGTTGGCGTCAGCAGCGATTGCGATGGAATATTCTTCATGTCATGCTGCGTCATCAGTTTCTCGAACAGGATACGTTCATGCGCGGCGTGCTGATCCACAAGATAAAGTCCATCGGGACCCTCTGCCACGAGATACGTCGCACCGATCTGACCGATCAATCGTAAGAGCGGGATGGATACAAATCCCGACGATGGACCATGGACGACGGACGATGATTCAACAGACGAATGCAGTGCATTCCCCGCCGACAACTGTCCTCCATCTACAGTCAACGGTCCGCTCTCAACGGTCACAGGCTCATCATGCCCGATCGTCCAATCCAGACCGGTGTAGCTGGGCTGTTCACTCGGCACAGTGCGCGTCGTTCCCCACAGCGATGGTGCAACGTTTGGAACGGGCGAATATGCCAGCAAAGCCTTGCGTGCCGAACGCTGAACAAAGCTGAAGATCTTGTCCTGGCTGCGGAAGCGTACCTCCGCCTTCGCCGGGTGGACGTTGACATCCACTTCCTCTGGGCGGATCTCGAGGAACAGCGCAGTCATGGGGTAACGTCCCACCATCAAAAGGGTGTGATAGGCTTGCAATAACGCCATACTCAACGAAACCTCATGCACCCAGCGCCCGTTGATGAAGAAGGTGATCTCCTTGCGGTTCGAGCGGGTCAATGACGTAGGGCTGA
>CAZKSG010000150.1:0-11177 GCA_964555335.1 uncultured Anaerolinea sp. | reverse complement strand
GGTCCGCTTCTTCGGCAAAGACGGCGCGTTGGATGGCATCGAGCGTCATCGTGGAGAGAACGGACAGTGCGACCTTGGGTCCCACACCGTCCACGCCAAGCAGGATATTGAAGAGCTCACGGTCTGCCTGTGATTCGAACCCGTACAGGTTCCATGCGTCCTCGCGCACGGCGAGATGGGTGTACAGCATGAGCATTTCGCCCACTTTGAGGCGCGTCCGCAACGGCGCCGGGACAAAGACGCGCAGTCCCACGCCGCCCACTTCAACGACGATGGCGTTATCTTCGATCTGTGAAACTTCACCACGGAGAGTTGCTATCATGATTTGTATTTTACCGTAAACGGTAGGGGCGGATGGCCATCCGCCCTACATTGTTAATCATATCTCTTTGTGTTCAAATGCGTGATGGCAATCGCCAGCGCGTCGGCGGCGTCGTCGGGTTTGGGGATGGAGTCCAATTGCAGCAGCGCGCGCACCATTTCTTGCACTTGTCTTTTGTCTGCGCTGCCGTAGCCGGCAACGGCCTGCTTTACTTCATTGGGTGTGTACTCGAAGGGTTCGATCTTCGCCTGTTGCAGGCATAGCATCACCACGCCGCGGGCCTGTCCCACGGCAATGGCAGTGGTCACGTTGCGGGAGAAAAATAATTTTTCAACAGCAGCTGTATCGGGTTTGTATTTCTTGAGCAGAGTCCGCAGCTCATCGTAGAGCATCTCCAGACGAGCGGGGGCCGATGCATCTTTGGGGGTGAGGATCACTCCATAGTTAACGGCAAAAAGGCTTCCATCCTGTTCGAGGCGAACGAGTCCGTAGCCTGTGGTTGCGGTGCCGGGGTCGATCCCTAATGCGAGGGGCATCTTGTTAAATAGACTTCGGAAGTCTTTGAGACTTCCGAAGTTTGAATAAACTATGCAGCTTCGAGTGCAGCGAGAGCTTCGTCTGAGACCTTGAGGTTCGAGTAGACGTTTTGCACGTCGTCGAGCTCTTCGATGGTCTCAAGCGCTTTCAAGACCTGAACCGCATCGTCGGCGCCAAGTTCCATTTCCTGCTTGGGGAGCAGGCGCAGACCCGCTTCCTCGGGCTGAACTTTGGACTTGTGCAACGCATCTGCCACAACCTTGAACGCTTCCACAGGAGCGGTGATCTCGATCGTGCCGTTGTCTTCCACCACATCGTTTGCACCTGCTTCGATGCCCAACTCGAAAGCTTTATCGAAATTCATCGCGCTGGATGGGAAGGAGAAATAGGCAACACGCTCGAACTGCCAACCGACTGCGCCGGGCTCGGCCATGTTCCCACCGGCCTTGCTGAACGCGTGACGCAGGTCAGACACGGTGCGATTACGGTTATCGGTGACGGTCTCGACCATCACGGCAACTCCATGCGGGGCATACCCTTCGTACGTGATCTGTTCGAATACAACGCCGTCTTTATCTTCGCCAGCGCCGCGTTTGATGGCGCGTTCGATATTATCCTTCGGCATGTTCTCAGAACGTGCCTTATCCACCGCAAGACGCAGGCGGAAATTGGAATCGATATCGCTGCCGCCGTCGCGGGCCGCCATCACGATCTCACGTGTGAGGCGGGTAAAGATGGCGCCGCGCTTGGCATCTGCCGCGCCTTTTTTGCGCTTAATGGTTGACCATTTTGAATGACCTGACATTGTCTTTCTCCTTCAATAAAGCACTTTTGTGCGAATTTATGGATTTAGCCTAAAAATTATACCATTTCACCTCATCCGCCTTCGGCATCCTCCCCAAATTCGCAGCGAAGTGAATAATAGTCCATGAGTATATGAAGCGAGGTCAAATAAAAAAGCCCACTCCCATTGCCTTGGGTCCTGCGTGGACGACGATGGCAGGCGGCAGACGGTATATGGGAATGGTGGAGATACGAGTGTTCGATTTCATCTCTTCGACAAAGGCTTCCGCTTCCTTCTCCGCCGCCACCTGGAGCACACACAAATGAGATGTCTCTCCCTTGCAGGACTCCTCTGCCACTTCCACAAGACGAGCCAGCGCCCGTTTCTTGGTGCGCTGCTGCTCGAACGGCTCCACCTGTCCATCTTTGACCTGCAAGATCGGCTTGATCTCCAGTAGTTCGGCGAGCAGTTTCTTCGCTCCGCCGATGCGACCTCCCTTGGCAAGATATTCCAGTGTGTCCACCACAAAGTAGAGGCGACCGCGCGGGATCATGTCGTTGAGTTTGGCAACGATCTCATCAGCAGAACAACCTGCCTTGGCCATATCATCTGCAAGCAGCACCAGCGTAGCCAGATTGCAGGAGATCGTCAACGTATCCACCACGCGGATATCCACATCGGGGAAATCCTGTGCAGCGGTTTGCGCCGAACGGACGGTTCCACTGGCTTTGCCGGTCGGTGCCACAACGACAACGCTCTCCTTTTTCCGACGCGCTTCTTCGAAGACGGGGAAATACAACGATGGCTCCGGCGCGGCTGTTTTGGGCAGGGTGGGCGATGCCTTTAGCTTTTGTAAAAACACATCTGTATCAAAGTTCTTATCATCGTGATAGGACTCCTCCCCAAACATCACAACCTGTGGGATCGTGGGAATCCCACGGGCTTCGAGAACATCATAAGGTAACCCACAGGTGGTATCTGCAACAATGATTGTCATAAAAACTCCAAAGAATGAATTTGTTTCATTGTATGACCGCCAAAGCCACATACCATGTGTTATTTATCCCCTATTTGATTGACGGACGTATGAAAAGCCTACATCCCCAGCGACTTCTTTCCGTTCGCCAGCAACTCATCATAATAACGCTCCAGTTTTTCATTCGTCCCACGTAGGCCGGCCACAACCCGTTCTGACCACAACAAATACTCGCGCCTGCGCTCCAGGGACCAATCCTTCGGTGGAGAACTGATAATGTCCTGGATATTGGAGATCTTGTCTGCCAGTTTGAGCATCTTGGCTTTGTGCGTTTTATGAGGGGCGTTTTCCACCTGCAATTGCTTGCGCATCGCTTTGGGCAGGTTTTTGTCATCAGTCACTTCCAGCACCAGCGACATGACCTCCGCACCGAATTCGGCTTCGATCTGTTCAGGGGATGCATCGGTATCTTCCACGGTATCATGCAGCAAGGACGCGACCAGCAGGCTGGGATCGCGCACATCCCCGATGCTCCACAGGATCTCTGCCACATGGATGGGATGGTTGATGTAAGGTGAAGCGGCTGCGTTTTTTCGTCTTTGATCACTGTGTTTTTCGGCGGCAAAATGAAGTGCTTTTATGATCAAGCCCGTCGATTCATCCATGCTATAACTCCTTGTTGTACGTCCGGTGCATCTTGTAAAAATCGATACCGAAGTTCTCCATCTCGCGCTGCATGTTCTCGTTCTCCACGCCGATCTGAACGACCTCGGCATGTTTGTAGCGCGGGTTTTCGCTCACCGATTTGAACATCTCACTGTAAAGGATTGCCGTTCCGCCGGAGCCGCGATATTCGGGGAGCAGACCGGCACCGTTGATGTTAATTCGATCTGTATGACGGAGTTCGCGGAGCAGGGTCAACCAGCCAAAAGGGAAGAGACGCCCGCGCGTTCGTTGCAGCGCGCCAGAAATATCGGGATAAGCGAGTAAAAAGCCAACGGCTTTGTCCTTCCCTTCCAAGGGACCCTCGGACTTCATCACCAGTTTGACCAGTCTCGGGTCCGCCAGCCAGATGAGCTGGTTTGCCATCGTACCCACTTCTTCGTCGGTCAGTGGAACTGTACCTTGCGTCCCTTCGAGAGAATTATTGTAGAGTTCTTTTAGATACGATACAAGCCGACGCAAGTCCTGCCGCGAGTTGCAACGCAGGATGTACAGCCCGCGGCGTTGAGCGATTCGTTCGGCTAGTTGATGGATACGCGGCGAAAAGTTTGTTTGTGTGCCAATATAGCCAGAGACCGTTTCACCGTCTTTGACAAATCCCTGCGCTTCGATCAGGTCTACATAGTAGGCGGGGTTGTATGGCAGCCCAAACGCGGGACGATGCTCGAAGCCTTTGACCAGAAGGCCGAATCCGTCCAGTGGCGTGAATCCTTTGGGTCCGATGATCTCGGTCAGTCCGCGGGCGCGGGCCCACTCGAAGGCGCAGTTGAATAACGTTGTGGCAGCTTCGAGATTGTTCTCGCATTCGAATAGATAGAAGAAGGCCGTCCTGGTTTTGTTGAATTCGTTGTAGCGACGATTATCGAGGACTGCGAGACGGCCGATGGGGTGCATCCCCTCGTATGCGAGAAAGAATGCAGCCTGGGAATGTTTGTAAAACGGGAACCGCCTCGGGCTGAGGCGGAGGCGTTCATCCATTTGCAGGGGCGGCACCCATTGGGGAATATCCCTGTACATGGAAAACGGCAGACGCAGAAAATCATCCACCTGTCGTTTGTTGTTGAGATCAAGTTGAATGATGTTCATAAAATTGTAGGGGCGAAGCGATGCTTCGCCCCTACGAGGGATCACATCGATTTTGCGCGCTCCGCCAGTTGGGCATGCAGTGACTTGATATCTTTATCCACGAAGAATAACGCGCCGAGATAAAGGAAGAAACACAATACCCAAGCCGTGATACACACGACCGTGATGGCAAATTGTTTGCTACCCGTGGAGAAGGCGATGGCACCGGCGATGGTTGGGGCCAGTGCAGCACCGCTGTTCTCGATAAAATATTCCACAGCCTGCGCAGAACTGCGGACTTCGGGCAGGCTGATGTCAAACACAGTCGAAGTAACGTTTGGTGAAGAGAATGGCATGAACAAAGCGGTGAGACACATCAAGACGAAAAAGGTGTTTTTGTCTTCAATTGGTGTGTTCATCGCAAAGAACAGGAAGATCGCGCCGAGGATCACGCCCGCGCTGGAAACAAGGATGCGTCCTTTCAGCGTGCGCTTGAAAAGCCAGTCGCCGAGCGCGCCGCCTACGAAATATCCTGCAGCGAGGATCAACACCACCGGTCCCATGGTGAAAAGCACAGAGTTGTTGTCGTAACCGCGTTCGGTCATGAGATAGCCAAAGAAGAAGAATGTAATGACATTCCATGGAAAGACACCCGCAAAACCTTGCAGGAAGACGAACCACATGGTCCTCTTTTTCAAGGCATCCTTCAATGCTTCCCAGTTGAATTGGAACTGTCCCATCTCTGCCACCTGTTCGAACTCAGGCTCAGATTGTCCGCGTGGCACATCGCGCACGCCGAAGTAGATCAATGCCGCCATGACAAGCCCGAGCAGACCGGTGGCCAGGAAGATCGTGCGCCAGCCCTCGAGGTGGAAGATCACACCATCGAGATTCGGTGCGACCATCAACGCCAGGATCATGCCGAGCAAATAGCCGATGGGTTGAGCCAATTGCAATACACCATAGACTTTGCCACGCAGTTTGGGACCGAAATAGTCAGCCACCAGACTATAAAGACCGGGGTAAGACGAGTCGTCGATGCCAGTGGATGAACGGGTTGCAAGGAACGCCGGATAGGATGTGACAATCGAACTGAGCCAGGTTGTCGCACCCCAGATAAAGGATGCCAGTCCCAAAAGTTTGGCACGCGCATAGCGGTCGTATAAGTAACCCCAGATGGGATAGAAGATCGTACCGACGATCAATGCGCCGGTATTAATAAAGCCCCATTGGAGATCGTTCAAACCAAATGTTTTGCTGACGGGGATCTGCAACGAACCGATCAATAGTTTGTCGGTCTGGTGCAACAAGGTGAACAGGAAGAATACAATGACAACGAATGCAGGAGAGGATGCTCGTTTCTTTTCCATTTGGGGAACCTCGGTTGTGTGGATGTTATGTTGTAAGACAAGTCTACAACAAAAAACGCGAGGTGTCACGTGTCAGGAGGGGAGTTCGTCCTCGGCGATGATCTCGCGGGCGAGTTTTTGCAGTTCGTCAGATTCCTTGATCTTCGCCGATTCGAAATACTGGTTCAACAACTCAAGCGGACTCAAGCTGCCAACGGTCTGTCCATCGGGAATGCGGACGCGGGCTTCGGTCTTCGGTCGTTTGGCAAGATGGAATTCAAAAGTGCTTTCGGTATGCTTGCGCAAGGCATTCTCATCGATGAGCACATCCAACTCGCGTGGATATTCGACCGTCAGCTTGACGATGGCATCCGTCATTTTGGACTGGGATGGCAAAGCATTGACCAGTTGATCGAGCACGTTCTCGCCGGACTCGATCACGACCCGCCGTTCAATGAACGGACGCGTGCCTTCGATCTTTCTCCAGTTCACTTTGGTCGCGCCGCGTGAAACATCGGCGATGATGTAGAACTTGTCGTCTTTCGCTTCGCCAAAGTCGATGCGCTCGATGGAGCCGGGGTAGATCACCGGAGGATGATTCCCTTTGTTGACATCCTGTGGTTTGTGGATGTGTCCCATCGCTACATAATCGAGGCGCGTATCTTTCACCAGCGATGTCGGCAGGACAAGGTCGCTTCCCAACATGACCATACGTTCCGCGCCGAACATCGCTCCTTCGACAGAGGCATGCGCAGTAAGGATCAACGGAAGATCCTTGTCTGCATTTTCGACCCAGCCTTCGACCAGGTCTGATATTCGAGATTCGATGTTTGAGAAGACTTCACTGGTTTCCGCTGCGCTCATCTCCAGGTTCGCCATCAACGCCGAACGGGTGATCCACGGCATGGCAATGACCTGGGTGGGCACATCCCACAGATCCTCTGGTGTCAGAAATTCCGGTTTTTGCAGCACCTTCACGAACGGGACCTGCAGCGTGTCAAATTCCTGAATGGCGTGGGCGCGTCCAATGGCAGGGGAGAGATCATGGTTGCCCACCAGCAGCAGTGTTGGGATCCTGGCCTGTGACAAACGGATGATGCGCTTGCCCCACTCGCGCTGAAACGTTGGCGCGGGAGAACGATCCTTGTACGCATCTCCCGCAAAGATGACCATATCCACCTTCTCAGCGATCGCCGCATCGACAATGGTATCCAGCGACTTGAGAAAGTCCAATACGCGCAGGGGCAATCCCGTCTGCGGATCGTGGCGGCCATAATTGGCCATGTCGATATGAGCGTCGGCGAAATGAAGGAGTTTCATGATTTGCCAATTATATGCTACGAGCGCCGATAACGGCGCTCGTAGCATCCTTGTACTGAAACGAAATTAGGGTTGTACCCCGAGGTCTTGCAACGCTTGTGTGGCGACCACCCACTTGGGGTGGACCTTGAGCGCATCGCGATAATCTTTCACAGCCAGGTCGGTCTTACCGGCCATGTAGTAGGCCATCCCTCGCCAGTAGAGGGACTCTTCCAGCACAGGTTCAGAAATGGTCTCGTTCAGCGTTGTATCTGCCAAATTGATCACATCTGAGAAGCGGTTGCTGTAATAGTATGCCTTGTACGGTCCGGTTTGGTACCACATCATGCGGTAGGGACGGACGGAGTCTTCTACATTTAAATTGGCGTACAAGTTGAACGCATAGTCGTATGCCGATGCTGCATCCACATATTCGAAAAGGGCAACGTGACTGGTGCCAACGTTGAACCAGGCAAAGAACTGATCGATGTCGGAAAGGGTCTGTGTTTCTGATTGGGCCACGCTCAGGGCGTGACGCGCTGCCTGCTCCTCGTTCGCCAGCGGACCGAGAAGGGTCATCACATCATTTTCCTTATCAACAGGATAAACCACGACAAAGATATAGTTAAACGCGCGCCAGCCTTCGATAAACGTTGAATACTTGATATGGCGGTTGGGTCCGGGGTTGGTCTTTGGCTCTGGCTGATAGGTATCTTGATAAATAATTTCCTGTTTCGTCTCGTCGTAGCCGGTGACGAACGCGTAATGTCCCATCCAGCCCAATTTGCCGTTGAGATCCACTTCGTAGATGCCTTTTTCCACCACCACCGGGAAACCGGCAGCGACCATGCGCTTGAGCATATCAATGTCGCCACCATAACGGATGACTGACGTCATGCCTGGCACATCGTCGGTGATGAAATCCTGCAGCTCATAAGGCATCACATTCTTGTCTTTATCTGATGGCTTGACCGCTTTTCCGACCACGTCACGGTTACCGTTCCAGCCCCAGTATGTCAATGCCATCGAGAAGTTTGCTGGTCCGCAGTAGTTAAGCCGTCCATGCTGGTGTTCGTATTTGATTCCTTCCAATAGTACGGTGGCAGGCAGCGGCGTGGATGTGATCGTCGGCTTTGTAGTAGGGCCCGTCTGGGGCGTGGGCGTTGATTGTGTGGACTCGGTCGCTTGTGGCGTAAGAGTCGCCTGCAGGGTTTGCATCATGCGCGTGACTGCAATGTCAATCTCGTTTTGTTGCGCCGGTTGAAAGACCGCATCCTCTGGCGGATTGATCAGATATTTGAGCTGTGTTCGCAGCGATTCCAAACGCCAGGACAATCGGCTATGAATGGGGGGTATATAGTACAAACCTACCATCAAAACAAGAATGATAGGAATGGACCATTTACGGTTAAAACGATTTTGCATGTCAAAGATTATACATCTCACGCAGGGGGATAAAAACAGGAGAATTGTTTCTCACCAAACTCTTAGATTTTGAACCGTAACCTGCTGCGTGAGTAAGCGACTTTTTGGGAAACATCCATAAGGAGCCATCATGCGAAAAAGCACAATTTTTATTTCTTCTGTTCTCACCACATTTGCGCTGGTCTTACTCTATAACGTAGTGTCCGCGTATCGAAATGTCTCGGCAGCTTCGAGTACAGTAGTACCCGTGGCTGATGTTGTAGATACGGCAACATCAGAACCGACCAGCGTTCCCACCACAACACCCTCCATTGTCACACCTGAAGAAGCTGCACAATTTGCGGCGCAGGTGGTGGGCAACACAAATCTATTAAGCGCTGAAACGTCGAATTTCAACGGCGTGATCGCCTACTTGATCACATTCACAAATAAAGATCTTGTCTATGTGGGACTCGACGGGCAGATCCTGAGTGTGCAACTCTCTCCTGTTTATGTGAATGTTGCTCCACCCACGAAAGTGAAGAAAGATAAGGATAAGGGCGGCGGAGGCGGAGGGGGTGGAACGAGTAGCGGTGGTGGTGAAGACCACGATGATGATTAAGGAGTAAACATGCCTCCCAAAACCAACCCTCGAAATTGGAACGATGTGCAAACCGCCATCGCGACCGTGTCCATTGTCACTACGCTTGGACTGTGGAATCTGTTTGCCACACCTGTAAAAACAGTGTTGGCACAGGCCGATGAACCTGCCCTCCCGCCAACTGAGCCGCCAATGGAAGTGGAAGAAGAAGCGGCCCCGACAGAGATACCGCAAGTGAAGATCATGTTCACACCGAATGCGCCGCAGATCACGGTTGTTCAACAAACACAGGCGCAAACGCAGACGGAAAAGAAGAAGAAAAAGAACAAGAACAACGGCGGAACGGTCACCCAGACCAAGACTTCATAATATGCAACGACTTGAATTTCACGCGATGGGTTGCGAGATGCTGGCAGTGCTGGATGATGACTCTGCATCGCAACTGCTGCCTCGTGTCCCTGAATGGTTCGAAGAATGGGAACAGGTCCTCAGCCGCTTCCGTATTGACAGTGAATTGATGCTGCTCAACCGTACTCACGAGCATCCTGTATCGGTAAGTCAGACCTTATGGGATGTATTCCAGTGTGCACAAGCTGCTGAGCAGATGACGGATGGACTCGTGACGCCCACATTGTTGGATGCCATAGTCGAGGCGGGATACGACCGTCCGTTCGATGAGCTTTCGCATCTTGCTCCGTTTACGCCTGCTCCCGTTAAAACGGACTCGTCTACCCTGGCAGCCGTTGCCGTGAATGCCTCCACCCAAACGATTACACTTCCCTCCGGCATGGGGCTCGACTTTGGCGGCGTGGCCAAGGGTTGGGCGGCGCACCAGGCGATGAAGCGGTTGCAAGCCGAGGGTCCCGCGTTGATCGATGCAGCAGGTGACATTGCCATCAGCGGACCTCGCGCCGACGGAAGCCCCTGGCCGATCGGGGTTGCCAATCCGCTCCAAAAAGGCGACGAGATCGAAACGCTTTTTCTGAATGCATGTGGTGTCGCCACCTCCGGCAAGGACCGCCGCCGTTGGATGCGCGACAACGTTCTGAAACACCATATCATCGACCCATGGACGAACCAACCCGCAGAGACAGACCTGTTAACGGTCACCGTCATTGCACCAGATGTGATGCAAGCCGAAGCCGCTGCAAAAGCTGCCTTTATCCTTGGCAGTCACACCGGCATGGAATGGATCGAATCGCATCCTGATTTTGCCGCCCTGTTCATTTTGGATGGTGGTGAAATGCTGTACAGTCAAAAAATGGAAGAATACCTGTAAGGAAATACATCATGCCCCCAACACCTCCTGTTGAAAACCAATACGAGTCGTCCGTCAATATTCAATTTTTTCTTTTGATCATGATCGCCATGATCGCCGGTGTACTTCTGGCGATTCTGGTATTGCCCACCTGGCTGCCCAACATGGCCACTTCATTGACCGGCACCGACCCAAAAGTGTATTGGTACCTGTCGCGCGCCACTGCCTTTGTTTCCCTCAGTATCATGTGGCTTTCCATGGCATTGGGGTTGGGCATCACGAACAAGATGGCCCGTTTGTGGCCCGGTGCTCCGGCGGCATTTGCCATTCATGAATATGCAAGCCTGCTGGGATTGGCGTTTGCCTTGTTCCATGCCCTAATCCTGCTGGGTGATCACTACATCCACTTTACTGTCGTACAGATCTTCACTCCGTTTTCCACGGTCGATTATCGTCCCACCTGGACCGGGATCGGTCAGCTTGCTTTTTATGTCTGGTTGATCGTTGCGTTAAGTTTTTATATCCGCCCGGTAATTGGGCAAAAGACTTGGCGCGCTGTCCATTATCTTAGTTTTGCCATGTATATCATGGGACTGGTCCACGGACTTTTTGGCGGTACCGATAGCACCACTATCTGGGCATCGTATTACTACTGGATCTCTGGTGGCAGCCTGCTCTTTTTGTTGGTCCATCGTATTGTCAATACGGTTGCTGAAAAACTGACTGCGCCCTCTCGGCGGGTCGCGCATCAACCGTGATGATAAGAAACGTTTCTGTTGAGATTTGTCTTTTTATTTGTGAGTTGTATATGAAACCTGTGTAACGTAACGATGCGTTGACCTTTCTGCAATAATTGTAT
>CAZKSG010000149.1:0-11266 GCA_964555335.1 uncultured Anaerolinea sp. | reverse complement strand
ATTGCCTTTTCCTCATCTTGAAACTAAAGTAAAATCATCTGGAATGTACACGACTGAATTTTCAGTACGTACTCTTTCTTGCACACAGTAGTGGGCGCTGCATTGCGGCTGGTTTCAGCACGGATGCAGTTTTTTGTTTCAACGGGAGAATGCATCCCGTTTACACTTCACTCTTATGGAGGAGTAAGATGAAAGTGAGATACACACTTTTTGCTGTAGTGACCTTGCTGGCAATGGTCCTTTCTGCCTGTGGAGCAGCAGGCGCAGGACAGCCGTCTATCGTTCGCATTGGCTGGTCACAGGGACCCGATTCGCTCAACATCGGTGTCGCATGGCTGGGGACCGCGTATTCCATTTCTGAGCTCACCTACAGTTCGATGTACGAACTCAAACTGGATGGAAGCCTGGCGTTCGATCTTGCCACTGACGTGAAGCACTCGGATGACGGTTTGGTATACACCTACACCATCCGTGATGGGGTCAAATTCCACGATGGGCAGCCACTGACCGCGAAAGATGTTGCGTTCACGTACAACCTGGTCATGGCGCATGATGACTTCCCCACCTTGCATTCGTACGTGGAGCACTTCGTGTCTGTGGAGGCTCCGGATGACAGGACCGTTGTCATTACATTGGATGAAGCGATCCCCAATATTGAGAGCAAACTGGTCTTCCTGTATATCTTCCCGGAGCATATCTGGAAGGATCATTCGGAAGGCGATGCGGCGGCGGCCTTTGAAAACCTTGAGATGATCGGCAGCGGCCCATTCAAGATGCTCGAATACAAGCCCAATGAATTCATCCGCCTGGGGAAGAACCCGGATTATTATGGCGGCGCTCCGAAGGTGGACGAAGTCATCTTCCAGATTTTCTCCACGCCCGATGTGTTGGTACAGGCGTTGAAGACCGGCCAGGTGGATATGATCACCGGCGTGCCAAATACCAGCGTGGAAACGCTGAAGGCAGATTCGAACATCAAGGTGGTGACCGCCGCGCCTCTTTCCCCGGATCTGGCGGATATCATCTTCAATATCGTGGACCCCGAAAACTGCCCCACGGATGCCGGTGGTTTGTGTACAGGGCATCCCGCCTTGCGCGACTTGCAAGTCCGCCTGGCCCTGGCTCATGCCACAAACAAACAGAAGATCATCGATGTCGTGATGCTCGGACTTGCAGAGCCGGGTATTGCCTTGATCCCCAAGGGGTTGGGTGAATGGTTCAATAGTGACATCAAGGATTATGACTTCGATATCGCCAAGGCGAATCAGATCCTGGACGATGCTGGCTATAAGGATGCAGATGGCGATGGCGTACGCGACATGCCCGACGGTTCACGCTCTTTGACCTTCCGCATGAATTGGCCCAGTTCCGATGAAACTGCGCCGCGCGTGGCTGACCTGCTTGCGGAAACATGGGGACAGGTGGGTGTCAAACTCGAGATGCAGGCAGTGGAAAGCGATGCACTGACGGCAAAATGCTGCCCAACCCTGGATTATGACATCATTCTGTGGGGTTGGATCGCCGACCCGGACCCGAACACTCTGTTGATCATTCCGACCACCGACCAGATCCCCACGGGATACAATGAGACCGGTTTCTCCAATGCCCGTTATGATGAGCTCTATGTGGCACAAGGCAAGGAACTCGACCATGCCAAACGCCTCGAGATGGTGCATGAGATGCAGGCAATCGTTCATGAAAATGTGCCTTATATCATCCCCTATTATGCATCTGCCATTCAGGCCTATCGTGTAGATCGTTTCAAAGGCTGGCAGGATAGCCAGACCAAGGTGGCACTGGACGACCCAAGCTCACTGCTGGTGATCGAGCCAGTCAAATAAAGTAATTTGGGAGAGGCAGAATCACCTGCCTCTCCCGTTTTGGAGCAACCTTGAATCGCTGGTATTACATCCGCAGGAAAGCCGGCTGGTCTCTCTTCACGATCGTATTTGTGATTGTGCTGAATTTTTTTCTTTTCCGAATTTTGCCCGGTGATCCGGCCAGGCAGGGGGTACGCGACCCCCGGTTGACACCGGAAACGATCGAGGCGATCCGGGTCCGTTTTGGACTGGATAAACCGGTCATCAATTGTATTCGGACGGTCAGTCCCTTTCAATTTGGCGACTGCGGCGTCAACCCGTTGGATACACAGTTCTTCATCTATGTGCGGAATCTGCTGCGCGGTGATATGGGCGTTTCGTTTTACTACAACCGCCCGGTCTCAGATGTGCTGTGGGAACGGCTTTGGAACACGGTCATCCTGATCGGCGGCGGGCAGATCCTGGCCATCATTGTCGGTGTGCTCTTTGGCATCTTCGCCGCCTGGAAGGCGCGGACGGCCATCGACTATGGTGCGCTCATGACCGGGCTCCTGGCATGGAGCCTGCCAACGTTCTGGCTGGGCATCATCCTTCTCTTCTGGGGCAGTAATCATGGATTCCCGATCGGGGGAAAATCAACGCCCGGCATGAGCAGTTATCCATTCTTGACTCAGCTGGGCGACGTTACATGGCATCTTCTGTTGCCGACCATTACCTATACGGTTGTGTACATGGGCGAATATATGCTCATCATGCGTTCCAGTCTGCTGGATGTCCTTGCTGAAGATTACATCCTGACAGCCAAGGCCAAGGGACTCAGCACGTTCCAGGTGCTAAAGGACCATGCCTTGAAGAACGGCATGCTCCCCTTGGTGACCATCATCGCCTTGAATCTCGGATACACGGTGGCGGGTGTGATCCAGATCGAGTCAGTGTTTTCATGGCCCGGTCTGGGCGGTGCCTTGTACGAAGCAGTGACACGCCGCGACTTTCCCATCTTGCAGGGCGGTTTCCTGCTGATCGCGGTCAGTGTGATCATCGCGAACTTCATTGCAGACCTGACGTATTCCTATCTCGATCCGCGTGTGCAGGTGACGGAGTGATGCATGGCTGTCCAAACTGCTGAACGAAAACCATCTGTTGTCTCCTCTCCTTTGCTTGGTTTTTGGAAGGTCTTCAGCCGAAACCGCATAGCCGTGGTCGGTGTGGGGATGTTGATCATAGTGGTGTTGGTGGCGCTCTTTGCACCGTTGATCGCTCCCTATGAGCCAAAATCGTCGGAGGGCGTTGGCGCCAGCGATATCTATAACCCGCCCAGTGCCACACACTGGTTCGGGACGGATGATGCTGGCAAGGATATTTTTTCCCTGTTTGTATACGGCGCGCGCGTCTCGTTGATCGTCGGTTTCTTCGCATCATTCATTTCTGTGGTCATCGGCGGGGCGATCGGTCTGGTAGCCGGGTATTACGGCGGACGGGTCGAAAACTTTTTGATGCGCTTCACCGATACCATGCTTGTCATCCCCGACCTGCCGTTGATCGTGGTCATCGTCGCTCTCACCAAACCCAGTCTGTTCAACATCATTTTTGTGATCGGTATCTTCGGCTGGACGACCACTGCCCGAATTGTCCGTTCGCAGACGCTGGCGGTGAAATCGCGCAAATTCGTTCTGCGGGCGCGTGGCCTCGGAGCCAGCAACCCTCATATTATCAGGCATCACATTCTGCCGCTGGTGATGCCTATTTTGGTGGTGAACGCGATCCTGGTCATCTCCACGGCGATCTTGAATGAGTCGGCTTTGTCATTCATTGGCTTGGGAGATCCCAGCGCCATCTCATGGGGGCAAATGTTGAACTTTGCCTTCCAACGTGGGGCAATGAGTGCAGGTGCCTGGTGGGCGTTGGTGGTACCGGGTTTTGGGATTGTGTGGGTGGTTCTGTCGCTGACACTGCTGGGTCACGGACTCGAGCAGGTATTGAACCCGAGGCTGGAATCCCATCACTTAATGCCGGGCCGGCCGACGGTCCAGAGTGATGCAGACCTTCCATCTCCTGCGAAGCGACTTGAGAAAGAAAAACCTGTTCTGCTGGATGTCCAGAATCTATCCATCAATTATGTAAATGGCAATGCTGTTGCCAGGGCGGTTCATAACGTCAGCTTCCAATTGCATGAAGGAGAGTTGCTCGGGTTGGTGGGCGAAAGCGGATGCGGCAAAACAACGCTTATGATGGCGTTGATGCGTCTGCTTCCATCGGCAGGCGAGATCGCCAACGGGCATATTTATTTCCATGGACAGGACCTGGCCACGCTGGGCGAAGAGCAGATGAGCGACGTGCGTTGGGATGGCATCTCGATCATTTTCCAGGGCGCGATGAATGCGCTCAACCCGGTGCGTACAGTGGGTGACCAGATCGCAGAAGCCATTCTCAAACACATGCCTGATACGCCGCCCGGGGTTGTGAATGATCGTGTGGTCGAACTGCTCGACCTTGTCGGTATCGCTGCCGAGCATAAGGATCATTTCCCGCATCAATATTCGGGCGGTATGCGGCAGCGGGCGATGATCGCTATGGCGTTGTCCTGTACGCCGCAAATTGTGATCGCTGATGAGCCGACCACTGCATTGGATGTGATGATCCAGGCCCAGATCCTGGAATTGCTCGATGACCTGCGCAAGAAACTCGGGCTTGCCGTGATCTTTGTGACGCACGATCTCGGTGTGGTGGCAGAGATGTGCGACTCGGTGCTGGTGATGTATGGTGGTGTGACGGCCGAATATGCCAGTGTGGATACGATCTACAACGCTCCGCGCCACCCCTACACCCAGGAATTGCTCAAAGCGTTTCCTGATCTTTCGCAACCCGATAAGCGCCTTACCTCCATTCCGGGGTATCCTCCCAAACTCGATGCTCTTCCACCCGGATGCCGTTTTGCCCCGCGATGCCCGCTGGCATTCGAGCGATGCAGCCTTGAAATGCCGCTGCTTCATTCGCTCAACGGCGGTGACCACATCGTGAGCTGTCATCTGGTTGAAAAAAGTTAGCCACTGAGTCACGGAGACTCAGAGAATTAAAAACTCTGCGACTCTGTGCCTCCGAGGCAAAAAGGTTTTCATGTCTGACGAACTTATTCTCGAAGTTAGAAACCTCAAAAAATACTTTCAGGCGGGCCGGCCGGGTTGGTTCTCGCGGCGTGAGAGCTTTGTCCACGCGGTGGACGATGTGGATCTGAAGCTGCATCGCGGCGAAGTGATCGCCTTGGTCGGCGAGAGCGGATGCGGCAAGTCCACGCTGTCCCTCACGTTGATGGGACTCGAAGAAGCCACTGAAGGAAACATCCTCTTCGAAGGCGTGGATATTACCCATGCCAGCAATCAGGAGCGCAAGAAATTCCGTCAGCGCATTCAGATGGTGTTCCAGGACCCGTATGAATCGTTGAACCCCACCCAGACCATCGAAGAGATCGTCACCGAGCCGTTGGTGGTTCATGGCATTGCTCCGCACCATGAAGAACGCCGTGAGCGGGTCAAACGTGCACTGGAAGATTCCGGACTGAAACCGGCGGAAGATTACCTGTATCGTTTTCCTCATCAGCTTTCCGGCGGGCAGCGCCAGCGTGTGGTGATCGCCGGTGCCTTGGTCCTTGAGCCGCACATCCTGCTTGCCGATGAGCCTGTCTCCATGCTCGATGTATCCATCCGTGCCGAGATCATTAACCTGCTGGCAGACCTGCGCCAGTCGCGCGGCATCTCGGTCATCTTTATTACACACGACCTGGGGACGGTGGGGTACTTTGCGGACCGCGTCGCCGTGATGTATTTGGGGCGCATCGTCGAATTTGGGACAATGGAAGATGTGCTGGAGAATCCGCAGCATCCATATACGAAGGCGTTGCTTTCCGTGATCCCGGTGCCCAATCCGCGTTTGCGCAGAAAGCGGATCATTCTGGAAGGCGAAACACCCAACCCGGTCAATTTGCCATCGGGATGCCGTTTCCATCCGCGTTGCCCGGTGGCGATGAGTGTCTGCAAGCACAGTGATCCGGGCTTGATGGATGTCAGCGCTTCGCACCGGGCAGCGTGCCTGTTGTTGGTGAAGTAATGTAGGTCATTGCGAGGTATTAATGGTATCGAATCTTTCCCGTGCGCTTACCTATCTACTTGCACTTCTTTATGCAGTCCTTGGGGTTCTATTGTATTTTCTCCCCGAAACACTTGCCCCTGTCTTTGCCTGGAAGGTGACGCCCTTTATGACAATGACCCTCGGCGGTTGGGCGTTGGGCAACGCCTGGCTGGCATGGATCACAGCCCGTCGCTGGCAGTGGAGTTGGGTCTACAGCGCGCTTTTGTATTTATGGTTGTTCGGTCTGGGTGAACTACTGGTGCTCTTCAACTTTCGCGCCAAGCTGGTCCTTGTGCACCCCATTGCATGGCTTTATTTTGTCACATTGGTCGTCAACGCAATTGCAGCCGTGATCGGCATCATTGATTGGCTGCGTATTCGTCCTTCTTTATCGTCAGCAGGGCCGGGGTTTACAGCCGTTCAAAATGGTGCCCTGATCGCCTTCATTCTCTTTGTCGGTTTTCTCGGGTTGTACGGTTCCAACGCGCAGATCGGCATGCCTGGCACCAACGGCGGTATCTTTCCTGAAGTGATGTCATTGTTCACATTGCGAAGCTTCGGCATGTTCTATCTCACCCTGGCGCTGGCGGTCATTCCTTTTTTATGGAACAAGAATCTCAACGCCATTTTGCATCACTCCATTGCCTCGTATGGGTTGATCGTTTTCATCACCGCGGCAGCGTTCGTGTATCTGCGTCTCTTCGATTTCGCGGCAAAGCCCGGTGGCTCGCTCTATTTCATTGCCTACCTGGCCGTCGGCATCCCGTTGCTTTTTGTGTTTCGTAAACTAGGAACAGGTACACCCAATTGACCGACATTTCCAGCCTGCAAAACCCGCGTGTCAAGCAGATCGTCAAATTGCGCGATGATAAGAAGCAGCGCCAGAACGAAGGATTGATGCTTGTCGAAGGATACGACGAGATCTCTCTTGCCATCGAAGCGGGTCATCGCCCTCGTACGCTTCTTGTCGCCCCCGAACTTGTCCGCCTTCAAATGAGCGTGGACGTAACTGAGACATTGACCGTTTCCCCCGCCGTGTTCGAGAAGATGTCTCACCGTGAGAACCCGGATGGGTGGCTGGGGGTCTTTCCCATCCCACATATTTCGCTCGAGAACTTGAAACTCAGTTCTTCCCCGTTCATCATTGTAGCCGAGTCGGTGGAGAAGCCCGGCAATCTTGGCGCCATTCTGCGCACAGCCGATGCAGCGCACGTGGATGCTGTGTTCGTCTGTGATCCGCGTGTGGATGCCTACAGCCCGAACGTGGTCCGTGCTTCGCGCGGGACGGTCTTTACCGTGCCGGTGGTGGAGACTCAAAACGAGTTGGCGCTGGGCTTTCTGAGACAGCACGGGGTTCGTGTGTTGGCCGCCACGCCCTCTGCCGAGGCGGTGTACACACATCAAGACCTACGCGGTCCGCTGGCGGTGGCGGTGGGGACCGAAGACGAAGGGTTGACCGATTTCTGGATGACCCAGGCGGACCTGAAGGTATTGATCCCGATGATGGGCAAGGTCAACTCACTGAACGTTTCCGTATCCACTGCATTGATCGTGTATGAAGCGGTGAGACAGCGTTCATGAATGAGACTCGTCTTGTGGCTGTGCCGGAACAATCGTATGCACAGATCTTCCTCCGTTTTCTGAAGTTCGGTTTGCTTGCCTGGGGTGGACCTGTTGCCCAGATCGCCATGATCCGCCAGGAATTGGTGGAGGAGGAACGCTGGGTGACGAAGGAGCGTTTCAACCGTGTGCTGGCAGTGTATCAGGTGTTGCCCGGGCCCGAAGCACACGAGTTATGCGTCTATTTCGGGATGCTTGCAGGTGGGCGCATCGGTGCGGTCCTTGCCGGGCTGGGGTTTATGTTGCCGGGGTTGGTTCTCATGCTGGCGCTTTCCTGGTTCTACGTCACCTATGGAATTGCCTCGACCCTGTTCGAGGCGGTCTTCTATGGATTTCAAGCATCCATCGGCGCATTGATTGTACGTGCGGTACACCGTATCGGAGAACATGCCTTGCGTGACCAGTGGTTGTGGGGTATTGCCATCCTAAGCGCCGTTGCGAAATTCCTGAACGTCAATTTTCTACTCACACTGCTCCTTGGCGGGTTGATCTATGCAATCGTTCGCAAACAAATTAACCCAACCGTGGCACATCTATTTATCTTTCCCCTAACGGGAGCAGCAGTGATCACGGTGTTGAACTCACCTTCGGTTCTGGAGCTGTTTGGGTATGGTCTGCGAGCGGGGTTGCTCACGTTTGGCGGAGCCTATACCGCCATCCCATTTCTGCAACACGACGCAGTCATTACAGGAGCCTGGATGACGAATCGGCAATTCCTCGATGGACTAGCGCTCTCCAGCATCCTGCCTGCACCGCTGATCATCTTTTCCACGTTCGTCGGGTATTTGGGCAGCGGTGTGTACGGAGCTCTTACGATCACAGCCGGCATCTTTTTGCCTTCCTTTGCCTTTACGCTGATCGGGCATACCGTCTTCGAAAAACTGGTGGATAACAAGCAACTGCATGCCTTTCTGGATGGTGTCACTGCCGGGGTGGTTGGCTTGATCGCCGCGACAGCGCTGCAACTGCTGCTTGTCGCATTGCCTGATATCCCCGCTGTGATCATTTTTATTCTTTCTTTGGCTGCTGTCTATCAATGGAAAGCAAAAGCCGCGGTGGCTGGGATCGTCTTGGGTGCAGGCGTGCTGGGGTTGATCATGAAGATGTTGTTGTAACGAGTTTCGGAGTACAAATGTATTGGGCCATTGGTATTCTTGTTCTGATCGTAATCGGATACATCCTCGACCGCGAAGTGTACTTTTATGAAGGTGCACGCCTTGGTCCGCGTATCCAGTCGTGGCTGTATGATCGCTGGTCGAAGAAGTATGACGCCGGCAAGCGTGAGAGCCAACTGCATGATCATGAGATGCTTGCGCAGCCGCTGCTCGAAAAGTTAAAGGATGTCCCTCAACCATTCATTTTGGATTTCGCCACCGGTACCGGGCGCCTATCCTATACCCTGTTAAGCCGACCCGATTTTCACGGGCATATCATTGCCCTGGATATTTCGCAGGGAATGTTGGAAAAGGCAGCCGCAAAGGTGAAGCCTCTCGAAAAGGGACAGGTTGAATTCCTTCGTCATCAATCCCTCCCACTGCCGTTTCCCGATGCAACCTTTGATGCAGTCTGCTGCCTGGAGGTGCTGGAGTTGCTGCCCGATGCACAAAACGCATTGCATGAGATGTCGCGCCTTCTGCGCCCGGGTGGAATCCTGCTCACATCACGCGGGACCGAAGAATCGGGGCGTAAAGCCAAAGTCAAAAGCGAAGCAGAGCTGACCTCCATGTTGGAGATGAGCGGCTTCGAGAATGTACGTATTACAAAATGGTGGAAGCTCTTCGACCGGGTATTTGCAAACAAAAAAGGGACCTCCTCTCCCGTGGGAGTGAAGTCCCTTGTCGATGTACTGCAGTGTTCTTCGTGCGGTCACATTGGATGGCGGAGATCGTCCAATGAACTGACCTGTGAACGGTGTGGACGAGCGCTTCCGGTTGCGAAAGAGTCGATCGTCCTCCATTAACTCAGGCACGTTTGCGCGAATACGATGAAATATATCCCGGCAGCGGAACCGGTTCTGTCTGCAGTTCATCACGGATGGGGGTGGAAGGCACTTCCTGCAGCGGCAGCACACCTGCCCAGACTGGCAGGGCATAATCTTCCGGTTCGTCCCCCGGCGGACCTACGCGTACTTTTGCAGAAGCGTCCTCAATCTTGATCGCCACGACCCGAGTGGCATCCAGTTCCTTGCGGTTGGGACGCCGTGCATCCTGCCAGCGACTGGGGATGAGATGCTCTGTGACCGCTTCCAGTGCTGCCATCTTTTCTGCATCGCCATCAATGGCATATCCTGTCCCAAACAAGACAACCGAGCGATAGTTCACCGAATGATGAAAGACCGAGCGTGCCAGCACGAGACCGTCCACGAGGGTGACTTCCACGCAGACCGGGTTGCCCGCTTCGACATGTTTGAGCAGGCGGCTGGCTTTGGCTCCGTGCAGGATGATGGTGTCGTCCACACGGGCGAAGTTGGTGGGGATGACGAACGGCTGCCCGTCTTCGACGAAACCCACGCGGCAGATCAACGCTTCATCGAGAATGTTGTAAATGGTCTCCTTGTCGTACTGTCCGCGCTTGGGGAGTCGTTTGATGCGGGTCTTGCCTGTCTTTTTGAATTGTGTCATGGATGTTCCTTTGGGTTAACCAGCAAAGAAAATAATAAGAAGATGGAAGAGGGCGAACAGACTGTTCAAGAGAATCCCGGCGATGGACCAAACACGAGATGGCTCCCGACGTTGTAGGCTGGCGACGCCGAAGATCGCTCCGGCTCCCGCCGGCAGGACCAAAAGGAGAAATGTAACGAGACGCTGCGCCGCCTGTGACATTCCCACCAGCACGGACTCGGTTGCTGTGAGCGCGATCAGAAAAAGGACGGACAGCCCCAACAATAAAAGGGACGTTCTTGCATACCCGGTTGGCATGGGTTCTCCTTGTTTACCTGTAAACAATTGTACTGTACGATTAATATGTCATTGCGAGCCAAAGGCGAAGGAATCTCCATCCATGAAAGAAGTTTACTTCTTCTCTTCATACTTCGCCACCCATTCGCCGAAACTTTGCACGTGGGGCGACTGGGGCTGCTGAGTACGATACGTGGCAAAGACGCTTCTGATCTCCATGCCTGCCATCGCCGCCTGGGTGACCTCCGGCCAGTACTTGTTCCAGCGGCTCTCGGTGGGGGCTGTGTACCGCATCAACCCCACGAAGTAGCGCAAATTGGCTTCCTCTGCGCTCAAGATCAGTTTGCCCAACTCTGTCGCGGCGCTTTTGGTTTTGCCGCTGCTCCAGCCGCGGTCGTCCAGTTTGAATTCGATCACCGCCTGCAACGGCTGGATGTGTTTGGCACGTTCATTGGCGATATCGCGGTTCTTGATCGTCTCCACCGGGTGCTTGCGGATGAACTCGGGCGCCAGAATGGCGATATCGTACTGTCCGCGGCGGGCTTTGCTGGCTGCCTCGAGACGGGCGGCAGGCTGCGCATCGTCGAAGCGGAAGAAGGTGGGGTATTCCTGGTGGATCAATGAAAGTGACACACCGTCCTTGCTTTTCACACGGGGATTGAACAGAGGGTCGGCATCGAGCAGTTGATGGAAACGGGAAACAGCATCGGCTTCGGTGAAGAAGCGGTAGGGTTCCCCCAGGAACTCATCGACCAGTTGGTGGATGGCGCGTTCGAGATGGAGCTGGATGTCCATGGATGTCCTCGT
>CAZKSG010000148.1:0-11326 GCA_964555335.1 uncultured Anaerolinea sp. | reverse complement strand
TCAGCGTGAATTCTTTTCCAAGTTCAGGCAGACCGAAGGTAATATTTCCCTGCACAACGTAGATCACTTTGTTGTAGGAATGTGAATGTGCGTGATAGATATCATGCGCTCCATTTGACCATGAATAGGGACTCAAACCTTCATCTATCATGAGTTGCCACAGCGTGGATTGAGTCGGTGGAACAGAACCAGACCAGGGCGTGACAATAGGCGTGCTCATATCTTTTCCATCAACTCGATCCGATTCCCGAACGGATCGAAGACATGTGCACGCTTGTGTCCATCCAATGGCGGTTGGGATGTGTCCGTTTCGTATCCTGCAATCTGTATGCGGGTGATCAACGAATCCAAATCGCTGACGATGAACGCAGGATGTGCTTTGCGTGCGGCTTTGAAATCTGCCTCAACGCCGAGGTGAAGTTGCACATTGTTGGATTGGAACCATGCGCCGCCGCATTTGGCCAGTTCGGTGGGCTTGGAAATCTCGACAAAGCCCAACACGTTGACGTAGAACGCGCGCGCCATTTCCTCTTCACCAACGGGCATGGCGATCTGGACATGGTCAATGGAAAGGATGGTCATTAGATTTCCCTTATGGCTCTGTTGGATACCCGGCTTCCACCCAGGCTTGGAAGCCTCCCTTGATCGGAGTGACATTTGTATAACCGTTCTGGATCAAGACGAACGCCGCACGGGCGCTTGTATGTTCGTTTTGTCAGGTACAGTAGGTGATGATCCATTGATCTTTTTCGAGATTTAAACCGGTCGGATTGGACTCGATCTCTCCCAGCGGAATGGAGATCGCGCCCTGGATATGTTTCGCTTGATATGCCTCTGCACTGCGCACATCCACGAAGATGGCGGCGCCACTGTTGAGCGCGGCCAGTGCCTGTTCCAATGGCACGCGTGGAACCGCGTTCTCATCCCGGGGAAGATTGTTTTGTGGAGGCGATGTGGGCTCTACAATAGTCGTCAAACCGGGGACAACAGTGGGTTCAGGGGTCACTTGCGGCATGATAAAGTTGCATGCCAGCATGGTACTTATAAGGAGGAATGCAAGAGATAAAGTTTGTACTTTTCTTTTCTCCATAACGTATCCTTTAAAAAGGTGACAGTCACTTTGCAAGTGACTGTCACCTTTTTGCTGCTACAGTTCGCTATAACGTTCAATGCGCTTGCCGATAATGGCCAGGCTGTCGTCCCAGAACTTGCGTTTGGTGATGTCGATACCGAAGCGCTTGGCCAGTTTGGCGGCTGTCTCTTCGCCGGTGGAGGCGAGCAGGTTCTTGTAATCTTCCACGAACGACTCGCCGCGCTGCTGGTAGATGGCATACAACCCAGTAGCGAACAACAGACCGAACGCGTAGGGATAGTTGTAGAACGACAAGCCCGATGAATAGTAGTGCGGTTTCCATGTCCACATGTATTTTTGCAGGTAACGCTCATCGAGTCCGTCGCCGTAGGTTTCCTTTTGAGCGCGTTCCATGATCTCGTTGAAATCGTCTGCAGAAAGTTCTGCCTCGGCGCGGCGCTCGAAGACTTCCTTTTCGAAGAGATAACGGGAATAAATATCCACAACGATCTGCGCGGCGCCCTGAATCTGCGCTTCGAGAACGGACAGTTCCTCCTGCGGGTCGGTGGTTGTGGCAAGCACTGCCTCGGTGACGATAGTCTCGCACATGGTGGATGCGGTTTCTGCCAGCGTCATCGGTGTGGACTGCTGCAGGTAGGTTTTATTGGCCAAATAAGCACATTCGTTGTGGAAGGCATGTCCCAGCTCGTGTGCCAGTGTGCTGACCTGATCGAGCGAGCCGTCGAAGTTGGACAGAATACGGCTCTCTTTGAGTCCCTGTACTTCCATGCAGAATGCGCCGCCGCGTTTGCCTTCGCGCTGTTCGGCGTCGATCCAATTGTTATCGAAGGCCCGTTTGGCAAATGATGCGAGATCGGGCGAAAATTTGCCGAAATTTTCAAGGATGAAGTCGCGGGCTTCCTCGAACGAGTAGACCTTGTCAGTCTTGCCCATCGGGGCGAAGACATCCCACCAGGCCAATTTTTCCTTGCCGAGCTTTTTTGCCTTGGCATGGAAATATTTGCGGAACATGGGGAAGGAATCCTTCATTGCCGATAGCATGGCGTCGAGAGTCTTGCGGTCCATGCGGGCGGCTTCAAGCGATGAATGGACAGCGTCCTTTCGGCCGCGCTTTTTGTTCAGAGTGTTCGCTTCGCCTTTGACGCCGTTCAAACAGGCCGCCAAAGTTTCCTTGACCGTATCCCAGGCCTTATTCTCTGCATCATAGCCGCGGCGACGAGTCTCTTCATCTGGGTGAGAGCGCAGGTTGATCAAGGCGGGCATGGGCATCTTCTCGGTCTTGCCGTCCAGTTCGAAATCCACTGAAAGCTGAGAAGTGACCGTCCCTTGCAGTTTGCCAAAGGCGTTGCCTCCGCTAAGCGAGAGTTCAGCGGCGAGTGCTTCTTCCGCTTCGCTCATCAAATATTTGCTTTGCTCGGCGGCTTCTCTCAGCAAGAAGGCATGCGCCGCGGCACTTTCATTGTGGGCAACCACCTTGTCCAATTTGGGAGCGATCTTGCCCAGCCAGGCCTTGAACTGTGTCATCAACTTGTCCATCGGCAGGCTGGCCTGCTCGAACTCAGACAGGGCCTTCATAGCCACTTTATCGCGCGAATCGGTGGTGACGTAGGAATAGATGAACGGGACAATGGTGGCGGACAAAGTCTGGATCTTGTTGATCTGGTCGATGGCTTTTCCGACCAGCGGTGCCAGTTCTTTTGCCTTGGTCTTCGAATCGGTTTTGCTTAGTTTGCTCTTGAAAAACTTTTCGAGAGACGCAACCTGTTTCTTGTAATCGTCAACAGCGTCCTTGAATTCTTTTGATTCCAGGGAGGGATACACGTTGGAAAGATCCCAACGTGGGGCAGAGATGGTCATGAGTACTCCTTTTGTGAGTGAAGTGAGATAAGTATATCAAATTCACCACCTGACTTCCCCCACGATGGAGAAACGCTTCCTTTACATCGCTAATTCCATTCTGCGCTGCCCCAGTATATGGACCTCTGGATCGGGATGGTTCCACTGGTTCTCCTGGATAACTCTAAAGCCGAGACGCTCATATAATTCCTGGGCACGGGGATTTGTGAACGCCACATCCAGCACACATTTTCGTAGTCCCATGCTTCGGGTACGCTCGATCAGGTGTTGAACGAGGGTGGTACCGATCCCACAGCCGCGGAACTCTTCTTTTACACCCAGCTGGCTGATAAACCCAGCATCTGCTTCAGGAGGTGGAAGGATCGTTTCCATGCGAAGACCCCGTTGGATAACCTTCATCAGTTTCCGCGGTCCATAGAACGTCAACAGGTTCCAAAAATTTCCAAGGTTGAGACGCAGGGCATCCCTGCCGGAGTAGAACGCCGAAATACCAACCACCTGACCGCTGCTTACTGCTGTTGTAAAAACACGATAACTTTGTCCTCCCAACCTGCTCGGAAAAGCAAACGAAAGGTAGGATCGAACCGTCTTATCCCCCACGTTGAACACATAGTCGAATTCATGCGGACCAGATGAATAGATCATCGGAATCACAGGCTGCACATCATCCGGCCGTGCCTGGCGGATCTGGACGTCCATATCATTCATTTCACTGGGTTATTTTCACCGGCAGATAAACGTCGGCACCCGGGATTCACGCAGCATGTAATCCAACGCACTGCCAACGAATACCTGCTGCAAAACAGAGCCGCCGTGACTACCCATGAGCACAATGTCCACTTCGCGCTCTTCAACGGTCTGCTTCAGAAAATCCATGGCGCCGTGTTCGCTGAGGATGTATTCTGCTTCCTTTTCGTGGATCTCGAGATACCGTCGAACATAGTCCTGCATATCAGCTTTGACCGAGTTATCGATCGCAGTAAATACAAGCAGCTCCGTGTCCCACATTTCAGCCAGGTAGGTGGCAACGAAAAGCGCTTCCTTGGAGCGGTCAGTTCCATCGTAGGCGAGCAAAGCCCGCTTGAATTGACTCGCGCCCGCGGGCACAGTCAACAACGGACGCGATGCCTCCGCAAGAATGGTCCGGAACGGAGATTGTAGTGCGGAGATTCCTGTGCCAGGCGGGTTCATGATCTTCACCACGATCAAGTCGGTCAACACAGCGCGTTCGCTGATCCGCTTCGTGACATCGCCTACATCGATTGCAAGCGTTCCGTCGACCCTGGCATCTCTGCAGGTTTGGTCGAAGCGCGATTTGACTCCCTGTGCATCCGCATTCGTCACATCATCCTTGGTTTCCACGATATGCAGTCCATGCAGTTTGGCGTTCTCGTGTTTGGCGATCACGATCGCCTGATCGAGCACGTCCCAGCTTTCCTCGAATCCGCTCAAAGGGATGAGGATATCCGCGAAGAGATTGTCCGTATACCGCGAGACGGTCCGCGCTTTGCGCCAGCTCCCCGGCTCAGATTTGACGCTTCTCTCGAGGATCAGATCGGTCGCCGCGATATCAGACTGGATCTCCCACCCCAACTCTTTCTCCAGTGTGGTACGGTTTTCCGAGATCCACAGGTACAGGTCGGTGATGGTACGTTTGGGAAACCAGCGTAACAGCCCACGGTCGCGGATCGCCTCGGCAAGCGGAATGTAGACGTGGTCGTACCAGTTTTCCACGGCCTGTCGAAACGAGGCATCCTGTTCGCCGCTTTCCTCCAGGGCACATTCCTGGGCGCAGATCTGCTCCATGAGCTTTTCATATTGACCCGGGATCGTCACGCTCAAGTCTACATTGGGACGCAGGTCCGTGATACGTGTCGTATTCAGGAAATCTGCGTATTCCGCTTTGATGATCAGATCATCCGGCTGCACATCGGGCGTCAAGGGAATATCCGTTTGCACTTCGATCACGCGTGCTTGAATACTCTTGAATCCCTCCTGCCGCGCAATGGACACGCGATGATTCCCGTCGATGACAAAGTACGCTTCACCCACCTTGTAGACTTCGATGGGCGGAAGCCCTACTCCATCTTCCATGGCAGCCTTGACGCGCGTCCAACGGTCCCGGTCGTCGGTCTTGCGGGGCAGGAACGTACGAGTGAAATCGACATAGCGTCCCACACTGCCGACGATGGAATTCAATGGGATATCTCGTACGCCGCGTTCCACCCGTCCGCGCAGTTTCAATTTTTCAGCAACTTCATCGTAGGAAAGCAGGCGATTGCTTTTTCCCGTCAACCGCGCAAGGATCTCCTGCACAGAGGCGCGCTGACGTGCACTATGAAAATCCTGAATGGCTGTCTGAATGCGATAAGAATTAGGCGACATATTTCCTTATCAGAAAGTATACAGTGAGTAGGCGCCGCTTTCAAGCAGGAAACTATTCTGCTTGTCTTTTCGTCCATAAGCCTATACAATGAAATTAACCCAACGCAACGGAGGCATGTATGAAACAAGACCGATTTCTGACGGGTATTTTGATCGGTATCGGGATATTAATCATCGCTGCACTGGCGGTGTTCTTTCTTCGCAAGGACGGACAAACCTACATTTCAGACGACACGCCGGAAGGCGTGGTCCATAATTATGTGCTCTCCATCTTAAACAAGGACTATGAAAAGGCATATGGCTATCTCGCCGACCTGGACCACAAGCCAACCTTCGAGCAATTCCGTACTTCGTTCGTCACTGGTGGGTTATACCCTAACAATTCGGCTGTAGATGTAGGTACATCTGAGATCACCGGCAATGATGCCTATGTAGAAGTTGCCATGATCTACAATCCAAGTGACCCGTTCTCAACCGGTTACCGCGATGTGCAGCGCGCCATTCTTGTCAAACAGAAAGGCGTATGGAAACTATCGTCCATGCCTGCCTATAATTTTTGGGACTACAGCTGGTATCAGGAACCGGCAAAGTAGACAGTTACGTCATTGCGATGAAGAATTTGGTCTGACGAAGAAATCTCCGTCGCTGGATCGCTTCATCTTTGGTCTCGCAATGACGAAAGGAACTCATCATGAAATCCATTCGTCGCCTATATTTTTACCTTGTTGCGTTCATCAGCGTGGAAGTGGTGGTCTGGGGTTTGGTCGGTCTCCTGCGCTCCATCGTGGACAATACTGTCTCTGGCGGGGCAGATGCGCTCGCACAGGCGCTGGCGTTGATCCTTGTTGGCGTACCGATCTTTTTGATCCATTGGTTGTGGTGTCAACGCGCTGCAGCTAAGGAGGAAGAGGAGAAGACCGCCACACTGCGCGCAGTCTTTCTGTACGTAATCCTGCTCGCTACGTTAATTCCCGTTGCACAAAATCTATTGTCGTTCATCGACCGCGCATTGATCCAGGGCACCGGGTTAAGTGTGGAGCGCTCGTTCAGCGCATTCCGTGAACAAAGCATCGCCGATAATTTAATTGCCATGGGTATGAATATTATCGTTGCTGCCTATTTCTGGAATATCCTGAAAAATGGTTGGGCGACTCTTACCGATAAAGAAAATTTTTCCGACGTCCGCCGCTTGTATCGCTACATCTGGATGCTATACGGTTTGTTGCTGACCGTCTTCGGCGCACAGCAGATTCTGCGCTTCCTCTTTTATATTCCAGGCAATGTGCTGGGATTGATGGGACGCGAAGTAGTGGTCAATGGGATTGCCTTGCTCGTGGTGGGGACTCCCATTTGGGTGTATTCGTGGCGCATCATTCAAGAATCGTTGGTGGATCTCGCTGAAATGGGCTCGACCATGCGGCTTGTGATTCTCTATATTCTCTCGCTCGGCGGGGTGATCACGGTCATCACCGCGGCATGGATGGTGATCGACTCACTGCTTAATGCCGCCTTTGGAGCGAATGTCACCTTCCGCGAATTGATCCGGGATATCGGTGGGCCGATCTCAATTGGCATTCCTCTTGGATTGGTGTGGGCTTATTACGGACATTGGCTGAAACGTCACATTGAAGCTGTGGGCGACAGGGTCCGCCAGGCAGGGATGAAGCGACTCTACAATTACATCCTCGCGTTCATTGGGTTGGTGGTTGCCTTCGTGGGTGTTGCTACGTTGTTCAACTTCCTGATCGATGTTGTTACAGATTTGGGAATGTCCTTTGCAGATTATCAACGGGAAAGTCTCGTTGCATCCATCGCTTCTTTGATCGTAGGGCTGCCGCTTTGGCTAACCATGTGGCGTCCGATGCAAGCCGAAGCAACACTGGAGGACGAGATGGGCGACCATGCCCGCCGCTCTGTGCTCCGCAAGGTGTATTTGTATCTGGCATTATTCGCCTCTGTGATCGGCGGCATGGCAACAGCGGTGGGACTGGTCTATCAACTTATTCGTGTGGTCTTGAACGTGGAAGTGTTCGGCTTTCTGAATACGGTTCTAAACCTGACCCAGTTACTCTTCCTGTTTGGTGTGGTACTGGTCTATCACTTGAACGTTCTGCGCGCGGATGGCGCATCCACCGCGGACTCGTTGGCAGACAAGCAAAGCGCGTACTCGGTGTTGGTGGTCGATTCAGGAAACGGATTCGTGGATTCAGTCAAAGCGTCACTGGCAAAGCTTGGTTCGAAAGTTCAGCTTGCGGTAACGACTCCTGAAGCAAAGCCCGAAGGCAATTTCAATGCGGTTCTCGTGAGCGGAGATGTGGCAGTCAATGCTCCAGAGTGGATCCGTTCGTTTAGCGGACGCAGGATCGTGGTCCAGAATGAAGCGTCTAACATCCTGTGGGCAGATGATGCAGTGCAGGCGACGCAGTTTGCGCAGAAATTGGCCGAGGGTCAGGAAATCCAAAAACAGAAAACGAGTCGCTCCCCGTGGGTGATCGTAGCGTATGTGTTCGCTGCGTTGTTCGCATTGCAGTTGTTATTCATGCTTTTGGCGTTTGGCATATCGCTGGTGACAAATTTCTGATGTACAATTGGAAATCATCTGATCGAGGAGACGCGCCATGAAAGTCACTGTCCTTCAAGAAAATCTTGCTCGTGGACTTGCCACAGTTTCCAAGGCTGTTTCACCGCGCAGCACATTGCCTGTGTTGGCGAATGTATTGATCGCCACCGATGAGGGCCGTTTGCGACTCTCGGCGACGAATCTTGAAATGGGCATTACCTGTTGGATTCCCGCGCGCATCGACGAAGAAGGCTCAACGACGGTTCCGGCACGTACGTTCTCCGATCTGGTTAGCACACTGCCAAGCGATCAGGTGTTGTTGAAGCTCGATGCGGCAACACAGACGCTCAATGTTCGCGGTGGAACATCCACTAACGATATCAAGTGCATCGACGCACAAGAGTTCCCGCCGTTACCCGTTCCCGATTTTGACGGCGCGGTACAGATCAACGTGGGCGACTTCCGTGAAATGATCCATCAGGTGGCGTTCGCAGCTTCGTCCGATGAGGCTCGTCCTGTATTGATGGGCGTGCTTATTCAAGTGGAGAAGGATAAGTTGACAATGGCTGCTGCCGATGGATTTAGACTCTCGGTCCGCAAAGCGGTTCTTTCCACGCCTTCGCCTGCCCCCGTTTCGGCGATCATTCCATCCCAAGCGTTGAAAGAATTGGCGCGCGTGGCAACCGATGGTGAAGAGCCGATCTACATGGTATTACCGAAGGGACGCGGGCAGGTAGTCTTCCGTGTCAAAGATGTGGAAGTGGTCTCGCAGTTGATCGATGGCACGTTCCCCGATTACCAGCAGATCATTCCGCGTTCATACAAATCACGCACGTTGGTTTCGACTGCCTCCTTGTTGAAGGCATGCAAACAGGCTGAGATCTTTGCCCGTGAAGGCTCGAATGTGGCGCGCTTCAACATTAAGTCTGCACAGGGCGAGATGCAGCCCAGTGAAGTGGAAATCTCTGCTACGTCTGAAGAAACCGGCAAGAACGAGACCATCGTCGAAGCAACGGTGGATGGCGGCGGCTTGTTGATCGCCTTCAATGTGAAATTCCTGCGTGAGGCCCTTGAAGTGATTCGTACCCCAAACGTTGCATTGGAAACATCCGCGCCGAACGCGCCGGGCGTAGTCAAGCCGGTTGGGGATGACCAGTTTCTGCATGTGATCATGCCGATGCATCTCGGGTAGAAAGTTAAATTGAGCGGCGGACCAATGTCCGCCGCTTTTGTTTCCTACGAATCCCCTCTCCCATTTTGGGAGAGGGCAAGGGTGAGGGTTACGCCACAGGCAATAGTACCTTGAACGTTGCCCCGCTGCCTTTGCCTTCTGACTCCGCCCAGATTTTTCCATCTTGCGCTTCGATGAGTCCTTTGGCAATGGTGAGTCCGATTCCCAGCCCACCGTAATGACGTGTGTTCGGCGGCTCGATCTGGTAGAACTCTTCGAAGATCTTTTGCAACTTATCCACTGGAATGCCAATGCCGTGATCCTGTACCCACGCCAGCACCTGGTTGCCATCCTTGATCGTACCGATGACGATCTCACTCTTTTCAGGTGAAAAGCGGATGGCATTATTGAGCAGGTTAACGAATGCCATGGATGTCTTATCGATATCCACATTGACATAGAAGGGTTGCTCTGGAAAGGCAAAAACCAGCTTTTGATCCCGCGTAGATGCGATCTCTTTGATCCCTTCGCAGGCATAGGTCAATACATCCTGCATCACAACCTTTTGTGGCTTGAGAACCATCTCGTCTGATTTCAGCATGGCGAGATTGTTCATTTCGTCCAAAAGAGAACGCATCTGTCTCGCCGCAGATAGCACCTGGCTGGCATGCTCAGACATTTCTCCTTTGGCATCCTCTTTTAAGAAAGTGGAATACCCCATGATGATGCCAAGTGGCGTTCGCAATTCGTGGGATGCAAGTGCCAGAAAATTGCTTTTCAATTGGTTGGATTCTTTAACCTGTTGAAGAGCTCTTTTGGTGGTTTGTAGTAAACGAGCGTTATCAATCGCGATAGCCGCATGTGCTGCCGTAACTGACAAAAGTGTGGCATCGCGCTCATCGAAATTTCCATCGCGCTTGTTGACCGCTTCCAGCACCCCCACTGTCCGATCTTTAATCGGCATGGGCACCCCCAATAAACTTTTTACTTTAAATTTGATATGGTCTGAAACCAGGGAATAATGGCGCGGATCCTGCTCAGCATTATTGAGGATCAGATGATGATTGGTGCGAAAGATCGTCCCCGCAAGACTGTTGTCTATGGGGACGGGAATCTCTGCCAGTTGCGCAGGGTCCGAGCCAGTGGCAGCAGCAAAGAAAAGACGCGGTTTCTTTTCATCGTATAACAGAATCGATGCAGCCTCGCAATCCAACAGCTCACTTGCAGTTGCGGTGATGAGTTGCAATAGTTCATCCAGGTCGAGCGTCGAATTGAGAGTCACACTCAGTTCGACAAGCCGCCTGAGTTGCTGATGTTGTCCTTCAAGATCGCGAAGTTGTCCCGTTACCGTGGGCATGCCTATAGTGTACAGGCTTTAAGTAGAGGATTCAAGTCCTATTTTGGGATTTCATACACGATAAAACGGGTATTTTTAAAGATTTCCCTCAACGGCAAATTACAAGAGCCGATCTCCTCCGGTGGGATCTGTTGGTTTTTCCCCACTTTTCTGCTCAGTACCAAAATATCACCTTTGAGGATGCGTTCACATTCTATGCTGACGATCGAGTCGTGGCCCGTCATCAGCCGCATGGCACGAGGTTTGAAAAAAACAATTACGCTGTCAGCCGCTGTCTCTTCTTTTATATATTCATAGACTTCTTTACTGTAGGAGTCGTAGGGTCCGTTAATAACACGGTTATTTTTCAAGTTGGTGTATGCAATATTGACAGAAGTGAACAAAAAGACAGCAGCGATCAGGGACCAGAATCCATAAAAGGACCATTGTCCAACCTGTCGATAGTTCTCAGGAAGTTTGCTCAACACGAATTGTATCCCTGCAAAGGTGAAGTATAGGCAAAGAGGCAGGAGTGGAAAGATAAAACGTGGTCCCTGCCAGAATGGCCAGGTGACAAGTACGGTCATCCAAAGAATAAAGAAAATGATGAACAATATGTCTTCTTTTTTTCGAGTCCAGCACCCGATAAGAAAGAACGGTATCGTTGCATAATATAGAATTTTTTCGGACGTTTGTTCACCAAAAAACAGGCCGAACACCTGGAAATAACCGATAACGAATTTCCCGACAGTCTCAAATTTGAAATCCTTGTATTGTGCAAAATAAGATTCCCCACCTCCCGGGAACAACAGCGAATAAAGAATCCACAGAATTCCAAATGTACCGACAACAAGCAAGCTATTGGCTATTAGTCTCTTGATAGCTTCGGGGTTTGTTCTATTCTTCCATATATCAATGAACTGG
>CAZKSG010000147.1:1356-11467 GCA_964555335.1 uncultured Anaerolinea sp. | reverse complement strand
CCCCTATTACTATCGTTTGTTCGGGTATGAAATGGCGCTTGATCTTGCCGGGCGTCGCTTCGGTTTCGAACCCCATGTGCCCAAGCTAAAAGATGGCGAAACAGAACCCTATCGTATTCGCGAGGCAACCGAAGCAGACCTGCCATTTATCGCAGATGTCTATCAGCGCGCCACCCAACGGCATATGGTTGCCTGTGTCCGCACACCGGAGATCTTCCAATACGAACTGAATGGTCAAAGCGAGAACAATCTCAACCATCATCATTTCTATGCAATCGAAGATCTGTCCGGCGAATCGGTTGGATATTTGCAGCATTCCAATGTACTCGGCATGACAGGTCTCACAGCGCTTTGGTATGAACTCAAGGCAGGTGTTTCATGGCTGACGGTCACGCCATCTGTTGTGCGTTATTTATGGAATAAAGGACAGGAGTACGGCAAACGCGATGGGAAGGACTGCACGTCGTTTGGTTTCATGCTAGGTGCGCAACACCCTGCGTATGAGGCGCTGGGGAGAAATCTCCCATCGGTTATGAAACCCTATGCGTACTATCTGCGTGTCCCTGACCTGTCTGGATTCTTGAATCATATCAAGCCCGCTCTAGAAAAACGGATCGCCGAATCCATTGCCGTTGGGCATAGCCGTGAGATCAAGATCAGCTTTTATCGCGATGGATTGCGTCTCGTCCTTGAAAAAGGGAAACTGACCACAATCGAATCGTGGAAACCTTCACCGGAAGATGAAGGTGCTGTCGCTTTTCCCGGGCAAACGTTCCTGCAAATTCTCTTTGGATATCGCAGCCTGGACGAGTTACGACAATCCTTCCCCGATTGTTGGTGCGACACAGAAGAAGTACGTGCGTTGATCGATATCCTCTTCCCAAAAAAGCTGTCGGATGTCTTTCCGGTGGCATAACCCTGTTGTAATGTGACATACTTTGCCATGTCACATCATGTATTAATGGAGTTCAAAATGACAATCCTACTTTCCCCTTCCACCTCATCCTTGCAGAAGGGAGAGATCCCCGCTAAACAGTTTACATAGTATTGCCAGCGCTTTAACTGCGCTGGTTAACACTCGCTCCGCTCAGCGCGGAGTATCTTAAAGGAAAATCATGTTTCGCAAGTTTGACGCTTACAAGTTATACCTGGCGCTCCAGTTTTTCACCGGTTTGTTCTTCAGCATGATCTTTATCGTTGCATCGCTGTATGAAGCGACCGTGGCAGGGCTCACCGGCACACAACTGGTCCTCGTGGGAACAGCGCTCGAAGTCACCGTGTTAATCTTTGAGGTCCCCACCGGGATCGTGGCAGATGCCTACTCACGCCGCCTGTCCATTATTATCGGTTACCTGCTGATGGGGGTTGGGTTTATCGTCGAGGGCCTGTTCCCCATTTTTGGCATGATCCTACTGACACAACTCCTCTGGGGTGTGGGCTATACCTTCACCAGCGGCTCGACCCAGGCTTGGCTGTCCGATGAGATCGGCGAAGAGAACGCCAACCGTGCCTTCCTGCGTGGGAATCAATATGATCTTGCAGGATCCCTGGTCGGTATGTTGCTGGCGATTCCGCTTGGCAATATCGCAGTGAATATTCCACTCCTGGCCGGTGGAGCAGCAGTGGCAGGCATGGGTGTTCTGCTGATGTTGTTCATGCCTGAAAAGGGATTCCATCCTGCACATCCTGAAGACCGAAACTCATTCCAGCATATGGGAGATATCTTCAAGAAAGGGATTAATGCAGTTCGTTCACGCCCTGTGTTGTTGTCCGTTTTGGGAATCGGTTTCATCTACGGGCTGTATTCCGAGGGCTGGGATCGCCTATGGGTGAAATATCTTGTGGATAATTTCACGCTTCCGAGTCTCTTCGGCATGAATGAAGTGGCTTTCTTTGGATTCCTGCGAGCTGGCGGCATGTTACTGGCGATCCTTGCCACAAGACAGGTGGAGAAGCGGCTTGACGCCAATCATGCGCCATCCATTGCACGCGCGATGGTCTGGATCACAGTGTTTCTCTCAATATCCATCTTCACATTCGCATTCTCGCCTGCACTCGCCATCAGTATCCTTGCTGTCCTAGCAGTAGGAGTTCTACGTGATGTCATGGGTCCGTTGTATAACGCCTGGGTCAATCAACGCCTGGATTCAAATACCCGCGCCACGGTCATTTCCATGTCGGGTCAGGTGGATGCCATAGGACAGATTGCCAGCGGACCTGTTGCTGCATTGATCAGCTTGTCTTCAGTTCGTGCTGCCATCACCATGGCAAGCCTGCTGCTCACACCGGCGCTGCCATTGATTGCGCGTGCCAATCGTCTGCATACAGAGGATCCGGCAAACGCAATCGTGACAGATGTACAACCTGCTGAGTAGTCTGGCACGAATATTTTCCAATTAAAAACTGGGCGAGGATGTTCCTCGCCCAGTTTCCGTTTCTGGTGTTGTCAAGATAGAACTTTACTTATAAAAGCAAGCATAACCTGATTGAATTGTTCCGGTCTTTGCAAGGGAGCAAAATGACTCACACCAGAAAGAAAAATAAATTCGGCATTTGGAATGCTACGAGCAAGATATTCAGCATGTTCGCGTTTGATAAATTCATCGTATTCGCTTTGTACCACCACAACCGGTATATGAATACGGGCAAGATCTTCGGCAAAATAGTTGGGCTGTGTCCTCTGCATGAGACCCACTGCATCTGAAAACTTATCAAACTTGTCGGGTGTGGCAGATAGCTGTGCATAATCCACCCTGTGTCGGGCAATGCAGCGTCCAATGACAGGAGTGAATTCGAATTCCTTTGTACCGCTCGGGTCCATATTACAGGCGAAGAAGAGCACACCCGAAACACGTTCGGGATGTTTATCAGCAAGGATCAGCGCTGTACACGCACCATCGCTCCAACCGATAAAGGCTACCTTTTCAATCTGCAACTCATCCATCACAGCTAAAACATCTGTTCCCATCAACTCATACGAGTAGGGCTGTTCATCGCGTGTGCTGCGACCATGTCCCCGACTATCAATCACAATCGCGCGATAACCGTTCTCAACCAACGCTGGGACCTGGTTTCCCCAATTACCGCTGTGACCCAGTCCCCCATGCAATAAGATCACAGGAGAACCGAGTCCATAGACCGCATACCAAATATGCGCACTGGCATTTTCAACATAGCCCTGTCTACCGTTTTCTGGAAGAGCGACCCCTTCTGCCTCGAATCGAGACAGGTCATCATCATGAACGGGCATTGGGTCCCCACTTCATGTTCATGTAGAGCTTTCCGCCTTTAAGTTCATCGAGCATTTGATTCAGACGCTTCTGCTTCGTGGCTGCCAGCCTGGCACGGTTAATCCAGCCAATATAATCATTCTGTTGATAGGGCGGACGCTCATTATAGGCACCCATCAAACTGTGTTGGTTCAGCGCATCGCGGATGAAGCCGGGCATTTCATAACGTGGGCGTGACGGCATAGGTCACCTCATGTCTTAAACGTACATAACGCCTGGCGGATCTCGCCCAGATGATAGGCAGTATGCACCACAATCGCCATCGCACCGCCAATGGAGTCTTCATTCCAGATCGGGTTATCGCGGAACATTTTCTCAGTGCGGCGATACGCATCTTTGAGTTTTAGCTTGTACTCATCCCATTCCTCAGTTGTGACCTTTTCAACAGTCCGCCAGACCAATCCCCAATCAGCGGGAGTACGATCGTTGTAAACGACGTAACGCTCCAGTACTTCAAGGTAATAGGTGACATGTGCCACCTGTGCTGCCAGTGAGGCACACTTCCCACCCACTGGGATCGATGCTTCTTGTGCAGAAACCGTTTCCAGCGTGGGGAAGAGCGATGTGTTTTTATCCAAAAAAATACCGTGATGGTTTTCGAACACCTCATCCAAGAAGGGAAAAAGGTTGTTCAAGAAATCTTCCTGTTTGATCATTCCGTCCATTTATCCAGCTCCTTCATATGCTGTACGCAGCCACGCAATCAATTCTGAGTTGACTTCCTTCACATCGGTGAGGTTGGCGATGTAATTGCACATACTCCCTTTGGGTTGTTCAAGCAAACGTGCACTTTTCTTCAAATCCTTTGCGTTGATGCCCACTTCAAAACGTGTGTTGGTCTTGGGGCCGATCATCGCGAATTGTTTTTTGCGTCGCAGACTGACATAACCCTTCTTCGGCACGACTTCGTAGTCGCCAAACTTGTCAATTTCCCCAATCAGTTTTTCATGGATAGGGCGAAAGCCTGCCTTTGCACCAGAATAGATCTCACCCAGCACATCGTCAGAAGATTTGCCAACCGCCGTACGCGTTCCATCTGACTTCAACACGGCGTGGACCAATGCATTCGCGTCGCCATGGCCAAGGCCGAGTTCTTTCTTCAAGTATTCACAGATTTCTCCATGCTTGCTCAGTCCGCTTTTATGAACTATGGCTGACAATTCCTTCAGCGATTTTCCCGTTTTCTTTTGGATATTGTCGATTTGTGTTTGAACAGCTTGCTCAAGCGAACTCATCTCATCCTCCTTCAGCAAAATTCAGATAAGGTCACTCGGATTATAGAACATCATTTCTATAAATGCAACTGTCAATTTTTCGCTTGAGGAGAGCGCGGGTCAAAACGGGACGACTCTTGTATTAACTGTTTCAAGTCATCCCAGGGTGCTTCATCGAACGATGTCAACTTAAGGTAGCGCTTTACTTTTTGATTCCCCACAAGCAAATGTTTGGGATCCGATAGGAAAATGCCGTGAATAAAATCCAGCCGGATGTACTCCACATGGATGCCAATCTGACAGATCCCGGCACTAACGATACCCCCGCGTCCTTCGTGGAAATAGCTGAGCCCACCCCAACGAACGACCTCCACCGCATCTGGGGCGATGGAGGCAATGATGTTGCGCAATTCCAACACGATATCCTGCAAATTGGAAGGTACTCGCCGAAGGAAAAGTTCAATCTCGTGAATGGGAAGCATGGTCCGCTCCTGCCAGTGGATTGTGCCTATGATTGTACATCCATCGTAGTCAAGTTCCGATGGCAATACGCCGATCCTGCATTTCCTCTACTTTGATGAATTCATACCCCTGCGACTTGATGCGAGGAAGAATGTCTTCCAGAATCTCTGCGACTCTTGTACCGTGTCCGTGCCCATCGTGCAGGACGATCACCGCGCCGGGGAGGATTGCGTCCATCACCTGGCGGATCGACCAACCGACAGGCTGCATCCAATGCGGCGGCATGCAGTTCCACATCACGAGGCGATATCCCCATTCGGTCAGGTGTGACAAGGTTCGGGCATTGAACGCGCCGTACGGCGGGCGTATATCCTTTATCTCTTCTGAAGCAAGTCCACATGAATTTGCGATGATGTTTCTTGTATGTTCAAGTTGTGCCCGCAATATATCTGGTTTTTCAAGTGGGAATGGGATATGGCGATAGCAATGCAATGCCAGTTGATGTCCGCTTTTATGAATTCGTTTGATCAAGGTATGGTGTTGTTGAGCGTGCTTCCCCACTAAATGAAATGTTGCAGATACATCATGTTTTTCCAATACATCGAGTACACGCGGCGTATCGCGCAGGTGCGGACCATCGTCGAAGGTTAACGCGACGACGCGGCGTGAAGCGTCCCCCATCCATAGAATGGACGGGTAGCGTTCCTGCATTCGCGCATAGTACTGAGAAAGAACCGATGTGATCAAGAGCTAACAGTTCGAATCTACCGAATCCCGGCGATGGGAAGGGCAATGATGATCGAAAGGAGGGAAAGCAATCCGCCAACAAACGTTCCAGCAATGACAGCAACCATCGCAGCGACAGTAGTGCTCCAATTAAGTTTTGTGATAGTCAGACTTGTTAGCCATCCTGCCAACAACGCAGACAGGATGATCCCAACGCCCTGACAGACCAGTGAAAGCCCCATGGCAGTGACACCCTGTCGCTCACTGGCGCCATTGAGAGCAACCATCTGAAAGAACAGGACTGGAACAGAAAAAAGGACCAGAAAGATGGCGGTCAAGACCGCCGCAACAATGGCAGGTGTTCTGTTAGGCATGATTTCTCCACTACGAAATTGGCTGTTATTTTGAGTCAAGCCCGGCGAGGTGCTCCATTATGCCAGACAGAAACCCGATCCCGTCCCATATCCTTGGCATGGTACAACGCCTTGTCGGCAAGTGCGATCAAATCTACGCTGGTCTCCCCGTTGGTAGGAAATTCAACGATCCCACAGGAAAGAGTGGACCTGATCTTCACGATACCATCCTCCAACTGGACATCCTGAAAGGATGTTCTCCATCTCTCAGTAATTTGACAGGCTGCTTCAGATGTCACATTGGGCAGGATGGCTAAAAACTCCTCTCCACCATAACGGATCATAATGTCATCCACCCTCGCATGGCTTAAGAGTTGTCTCGCGAAGCTCCGCAAGACCGTATCGCCCATGTCATGACCATAGGTATCGTTCAACACCTTGAAGTGATCAATATCCATCAGCGCAAGGCAAAGCGGATACTTCGCACGCCTCGCGCGTGCCAATTCGCGCTCGATGGTTTCATTGAGATAACGACGGTTGAACAATCCGGTCAACGGATCGCGAATGGCTTGTTCCTGCAATTCCAGTTGTGCCTTTTTAAGAGGGGTGATGTCGCGCCACACAATGAGACGACCGAGAAAATTCCCGCGGTGATCATAGAGCGGTGCTATTTTCAGATCCAGGTAACTCTCAGGCGGATCGCCAAAGGTTAGGTCAGTGCGAATGTCCTTGACTTCGAGAAATGCTTCGATGAGATTTGGCCACCCTGCGAAGACATCTTCCACTCGCGCGCCAATTTGTGGGGCGCCGGCTCCGATGGCCAGCTGTGCAGCCGGATTCAAATCCACGAGTCGATTTTGGGTATCGAGGACAACCACGCCATCGCTCATATTTTCGATCAGGACATATCGGGCGATGGGAAGTATATCCAACAGACGATAGCGGAGAAGGGCATAGGTGAAAGCCAGTCCGGCAACTGTAAAAGAGAAGGGAGTATTATCTGCATTGGGGAACGGACTGAGCCCGAGAACAAAAATAATACTATTGGCCCAGGGGAAAAGCAGCCCAACGAGAGTCACGCCGATCTGTTTGCGATAAATACCTGTCGTCTGAAAGAACCGTCTTCCTAGAATGATGACCACGATCAGGATGAGTGAATAGGAATAAACTATATTGGTCCAGTATACAGGACCGGCGTTGATGATCATGCCAATGTTTTCGGTCTGATGTCCGGCGAAGAACAGACCGTGATAGTCATCGGTAAACAAGAGCAATAACACCAGCACCGGCTCAACACATAACCCGATCAAGAATGGGAGCTTGAGCCAGTCATCCATCCGGGATAATTGCATGGCAAAGACCAGCAGCGCGGCCGGAACAACGACTACACCCACGTAGGTAATATACAACCAAAAATTCGGGGAGGGAGCCGGCACATTTGCCCAGAACATGCTGTAGGTGAAATCCCACCAGACAAGGGCAAACATCAGGATCATTAACGGGATGGACCCCGATGCATTCCAGCGTGTCTGCAAAATAATCATTCCCCCGACAAAACAGACCAAACCCGCGATCAACAATGCGGCACTAAAGCCAATATCAGGCGGAGTCATTCCTATCCTTCATCTTTTGTCAGGGTACCAGTAAGCTGATACCCTGACAGAAGATTATACCTTTCCCATGACAGGGACCGGCTCTCGTAAGCTCAAATTGAGAGGAAAAAGCAAGGTGTCTTTTATTTTCCGCTGGAAGGAGAGTAAAAAACAAGTGGCAGTCAAAACATGTCGGTTTGACTGCCACTTGAAACCTATTGGACAGTGATCTGTGTATAGACCGGATATTGATTACCATCCAGGTCTTCGATGATGAAACCGACCACGTAATTACCTTGTGCAGCGTAGAGTTGTTCCCAGGTGAACGGATTGACGCCGAAGGTGAGTGTTTCGCCGTTTTCGTAAGTGATCTGTGTCGCGCCAGATGAAGTGATGTCAAACCATTTTTCAAGGATGGTGAACGTGTCGCCGGGTTGCGGGGTGATCTCACGCGGTGCACCGGTCTCGCCTTGGCCGGTGATGCCAAAGACCTGCACAAGTTGTCCGTTCTGGAAGTACAGCGACGCGTTGACCGGTTCGCCAGACTCAGCAAAAGTATAGATCCCATCCACAGTGTAAATGGCTTGCTCGGCATTCGCGCCGTAGTCTCGCGGCGTGAAGAGAGCCGTGGCGCTTTGCTGTCCATCGTTGATGGCAAAGACGATCGGGTCCCAGTTGAAGGATAGGGTGAAGTCATTGCTCCACACCGGGTAGTTGACCCCGTTCACCTGACGCGTATCGGAACTTTCCAAATAATCGGTGTCCAACACTGCGATCGAATTGGATGCTGTATCCAGATAGCCGACAAAGAGATAGATATAGCCGATATTCTCTCCACTCACATCCACACTCAAGCGAACCGGCTGGCTCGGCGCGGCAACAGTGCTCGACGTAGTGATATCCGAAACGGTAATGTTTCCCTGTCCCGGTACGCGAAGCGCAAACCCAGACTCAGGAATCACCGCCTCACGCGTCTGCGGTTCGAAATTGCGATCCATGTAATGGAAGGCCAGGAAATCATCCCATAGGGATTCGGATGCAAAGCGGTTCGCGATCACAGTATAGGATTGAGGTCCGGCAATGGGTGAGGAGTACAGGGTCGAGTTGGGGAAGTAGATCGCCAACCCGGTTGAGCCTTGTTTTTGCGATCCATGTCGTTCCGCGATCACTGAATCTTTCAAACTGGAGAAGAGTTGCTGTGCCGCCTGCTTCACCTGCGCATTGGATGTATTCTCCGCCAGCAATGCAGCGAAGTGACCGAGGTCAATATATGCAGGAGGTACCTCACGCCCAAAGATGCTCGTGTACGATTGGGCGTAACGACGCACTTCCGCCACGAGCTGAGGGCTTTCATTCTGCAGCATGAAGGCGAAATTGTTCATACTCTCCATCAGCGCAGGGATTTTTTCCAGGTCGATGGCAGAGATGGTGATGTTCTGCTCCATCTGGGCGACAAGTTGTTGTGCCGAACCGGTGTTACCGAAGATGCCGCCCAACGGTGAACCCTGGTTCAGGAAATCGGCGCGGGCAGCAGGGTCGGCGATGCGCTGGTCATCCTGGATATAACTCTGCACGATCAACTGACTCAACTGAGCACCACTCATATCGGGATTGGTGACCAGATCGCCAAGGAAAGATGCGTACGCCCAGCCGAGGGCAGGTTCTGTCTCCTCGGAGGCGACAGCATAATGGGCGTGAGGCTGAAGCGCAGCCATCGTCTCCAACTGTGCCATGAGACAGGCATCCATGCCAATGATCTCGAAGCGGTCGATCCCTGCAGCGGCACGAGCATTCTGAAGGGCGGTATCCAATTCCATCAGGTACATATTGTTGCCCAGGCGCGAGACCATCGGCGCGCGGGATGAATCAGTACCCTGATGGGACGGGTCGCTCCATCCACCCGGCCAACCCATGCCATGATCCGATAGGATCAACACATAGTGATCGGCAGGGAAATTTTGGGCCGACCATTGGACAAAATCCACAAGCGATTGCCCATCGCTCATGTTGACCTCGCCGAGCTCCTGCGCCATCTGTGAATGAATGGCATCGAGGTCATTGTCTTGTGTAACGTAATAACGCCGCGCCCCGGTCCAGTTGCCATCGCCCTGGAAGGCGCCGGCGAAACGGTCGATTTGAGCAACGATTCTCACCCGGTCACTCGAACCCACGCGCTCTGCTTCGTTCAGATCGACAAAGATGTCTTTTTCCAAAATCTTGTCGTCGGCATCCTGATATAGCATGATCGTCCAGGTCTGCCCGGAACCAGAGGCTGGCACGGGAGGCGTGAAATTCGAGACAGGTGCCGGAGCCGAATCTTCCACCGGTTGGGATTGATCGACGTATGAGTCTTGCGAAGAAGTCTGGTCGGATGATCCCCCGCCCAGCAAATTGATCTGTCCGTTGGAAAAGATATAGATGGCAATGACAATAATGATGACCACGACCGATCCACAACCGCCGACCTGTCTTCC
>CAZKSG010000147.1:0-1256 GCA_964555335.1 uncultured Anaerolinea sp. | reverse complement strand
CCCGACCCTCCACCGGTATCGCGACGAGGGGCATCTGCCCGCCCGGTTGGCGGCGCGCCCTTGCGACGGCGTTGCGCTTCAATGGTCTCTTTGCTCATTTCATTCTCCTTCGTGATGTGATTGCAAATAACGAAACAGAAAATATGCGATGCTATTCACTTAAATCATTATACTGCTTCCAGAATTTGATATTTTGTCTCCCCGCGAGTCAATTTCATAATCAAAAAGAGACTGCATCTTGAAGATGAAAGTCTCCTTACTCTCACCCGCCTAAAACATCCAACAATTCTACTTGCGCTTGTGGGGAGAAAATCACCACATACTCCCGAATATCTTCCAAATGCTTCTGCACTGCACTTTCATCAATCCCCGTCGGTGCATAGACGGTGAACACCACATTCCGCGTGGAGGCTGTGATCTGTGTCCGCTGGTCGGGGCCGTAGATGATACTCGAAATAACTCCGCTCTGGTCGCGGATAAACATATCGACTGGCTTGAGCACTTGTTCATCGCCGCGCATTAACGTGTATTGCTCTGTTCCTTTTGAAACATCCAACATCAGTGGTAGTTGTAACACATCCAGGTCGTGCCCTGCCGTCAGGAGCATGTTCTTCATCTCTGCCATGAACATGGACTCGACTAATGCGGCAACACTCGGAATGGATTTTTCCTTCCAAAGGATTGATTCCAGTTGCAACTGCACATGGTATGACTTCTTGAAACGCTTGTAATAGGAGTTATACACCTGCAACACAGGATGACTCGACAACGCGGCCCGGTCTTGCCCAACAAATTGCTCGCGCATCTGTTCTTCCAGTTCAGTTTTATGCTTTTCAAGTTCAGGATGTTGGGCAGGGTTGGTCACACCGCGCATGATAAGGATGCCTGCATGTGCATTGGGAAAGGTGGATTTCCAGGTAATCGTTGGTTCAAACATAAGGATTTATCTCTGAGCTTCCTCGATTATAAATTATTCTGCTGTTATCCCTCGTCACCTCCCCCTTCGTCCAGTTGCAAAATTACTCTTCTGGTCTTATAGTCAGAAAATCCATCAAAATGTAGTCTTATCTTTAACGACAAACAGACGAGGAGACAAAAAACCATATGTGGCACGGTGGTGGTTGGTTCATGTACATGCGCTCGGGTGACGAAAAGCCCAAGGTCACGCGTGATCTATTACTACGAGTCCTTTCCTACGCACGCGGATACTGGTGGCATATCGCAGGTATGCTGGTCACCATTCTCTTAACGACCGG
>CAZKSG010000146.1:0-11503 GCA_964555335.1 uncultured Anaerolinea sp. | reverse complement strand
TCAGCTGGTAGCGTTCTTCCCTTTCACCCAACTTTTGCTCGGTGAAATGGCAAAGTGTGAGTTCGTTTCGCAGTAGGAAAAAGATCATCAGCGCGCTGAGCACTACGAAGACCCAGCCCTTGTAGGTTTGCAGGCGCGTTAGTATGGCTGGATCGCTGATCGCCATTGCCAGCAGGCGGTCAGACAGCAGGATCCATAGTCCCCCAAACAATATATATAAAATTGCAATTCGCACGTCGACCCGAATGGCAGGAAGTTTCATGCCAACCTCCAATCACGGATTGCCCAGCGTATATTCAACTGAATAAAGAGCTTCCTAATGACGCAGTTATGGTTCACTCTCCCCTGCTGCATGGACGTTTCAAGATCGTGGCTGCGTTCATCGTTGCTTTTTCGTCAGACGACAAATGTAGACAAAAATAAGTATAGCATATCGAATTTTCAGGCATGCTTGCAATATTGAAATATTTTTCCATCCATACTGTATGCCAGTCACAACGCTGATGTTGTTGCTGCAAGGAATAAAAAAGCGGTTTGGAGACATTCCTCCGAACCGCTTTTACTTGTTTCGTACGATTACCGTGTGCCGCCGCCGAAATCATCGAGCAGTGCATTGGGCGCGTTCACGAACCAGAGACCGATGGTACCGCCATTTGCATAATACGGCCAGGTTGTGATCGAACGCGTCGCCAGCAGTGTTCCGTTTCGATAGATTTCCACAGTTCCATCCGGGCGGGCACGTGCGCCGAAACGGTCGCCGTTTGCAAATGTGACTGGGATATTGGCACCGTACTGTACCCAGCCCTGAGTGGGATGATAGGTCCATACTTGTACGGTATGTCCGACACCGTCATACAGAATGTAGATCATGCCGGCGTTTGTATTGCTGCTGCTCTGTGATTTCAGGATCAGGCTTTGCTCGTTGCTCGATGTGGTATCTATTTGTGTGAGCGTGATATATGCCTCCTGGTCGGAGCCAAAGGATGAGCCGTTCCACAGGATCCATGTGTTCCAGCCGGTAGAGGTGACATCCAGTTGATTGGATGCGATACTGAATGCAGAGGTGGACCCCGACCAACTGCTGCCGATCGCACCGTTCGTACGATTGAACGTGTCACGGACTCCCGTCACAGGGAAGCCGCTCGAGGGTGTATTGGTCACAGTGGCTGTCGGAGTCCTTGTTGCGGTGGACGTGGGGGTTCGGGTTGGCGTATTCGTAGCTGTTGGCGTGTGCGAGGGAGTAAAGGTGCTCGTCACCACCGGGGTGCTCGTGGGTGTACGGGTAAATGTGGACGTTGCTGCGGCGAGTGTAGATGTTGAAGTGGCGGTGTTGGTCGCCGTCGGTGTACGGGACGGAGTAAAGGTACTGGTTACAACTGCAGTGTAGGTGGGTGTGGCTGTGAACGTGGATGTTGCAGCGGCAAGCGTTGCCGTGGGAGTGAACGTATGAGTGGCGGTCGGCGTTCGTGTCGCAGTCGGTGTGAAGGTAAATGTCGCTGTGGGTGTTGGCCCGGAGCCGAAGTTGCCTCCGCCGAAGTTATCTGCCAGGGCAGATGCGGCATTGACGAGCCATAGACCGACATAGCCACCATTGCTGTAGAACGGCCAGGCGGTGATGCTGCGTGTTGCCAGCAATGTGCCGTTGCGATACACCTCCACGCTGCCATCGGCTCGCGCCCGCGCCCCAAACTGATCCCCATTTACGAAGGTCACTGGAATGTTCGCACCATACTGCACCCAATCTTGGCTGGGGTGATACGTCCAGACCTGGACTGTGTGAGACGTGTGGTCATACATAACATAGAGCAACCCACTCGTTGTGTTTGTGCTGCTTTGCGATTTCAAGATCAGGCTGTGTTCGTTGCCCGCTGCAGAGTCCAACTGCACTAGAGTGACATACGCTTCCTGATTGGCGCCGAAAGACGTGCCATTCCACAGGATGGACGTGTTCCAGCCGCTGGATGTGACATCCAGTTGATTGGATGCAATGCTGAACGCAGAGGTGGAACCCGACCAACTGCTGCCGATCGAACCATTCGCCCGGTTGAAGGCATCGAGCACGGCTGCACTTGGGAAGGTGTTCGATACGGTTGCTGTTGCAGTAGCGGTGAAAGTGCTCGTTGCAGTAAAGGTGGATGTTGGCGTGGATGTGAAGGTCGGCGTGTTGGAGGGTGTGAACGTAGCCGTTGGTGTGTTCGAGGGTGTGAACGTTGCAGTGGGAGTATCAGTTGGCGTGGATGTGAAGGTTGGCGTATTGGACGGTGTGAACGTAGCCGTTGGGGTATTCGACGGGGTCAAGGTTGCGGTAGGAGTATTTGTAGGCGTTGACGTAAAGGTCGGTGTGTTGGAGGGTGTGACCGTAGCCGTGGGCGTATTCGATGGCGTCAACGTTGCAGTGGGAGTATCAGTTGGCGTTGATGTGAAAGTAGGCGTGTTGGAAGGCGTGAATGTAGCCGTCGGAGTGTTTGACGGGGTCAAGGTTGCGGTAGGAGTATTTGTAGGCGTTGACGTAAAGGTCGGTGTGTTGGAGGGTGTGACCGTAGCCGTTGGTGTATTCGACGGTGTCAACGTCGCCGTTGGAGTATTAGTCGGTGTCGATGTAGAAGTCGGCGTGTTGGACGGCGTCAACGTCGCCGTGGGAGTATCAGTTGGCGTTGACGTGAAAGTCGGTGTGTTGGACGGTGTCAATGTCGCCGTAGCTGTATTAGTGGGTGTGGCTGTGAAGGTCGGCGTGTTGGAGGGTGTGAACGTCGCTGTTGGAGTATTCGACGGTGTCAACGTTGCAGTGGGAGTATCAGTTGGCGTTGATGTGAAGGTCGGCGTGTTGGATGGCGTGAACGTAGCCGTTGGCGTGTTCGACGGTGTCAAAGTCGCAGTCGGTGTGTCGGTTGGCGTCGATGTGAAAGTGGGCGTGTTGGAAGGCGTGAACGTCGCCGTGGGAGTATTCGATGGCGTCAACGTCGCAGTCGGTGTGTTAGTCGGCGTACTGGATGGCGTGAATGTCGCCGTCGGAGTATTTGACGGTGTCAACGTCGCTGTGGCTGTGTTGGTGGGTGTCGATGTGAAGGTTGGCGTGCTGGATGGCGTGAACGTCGCAGTAGGTGTGTTCGACGGTGTCAACGTTGCGGTGGGAGTATCGGTAGGTGTCGATGTGAAAGTAGGCGTATTGGAGGGTGTGAATGTTGCCGTTGGTGTGTTGGACGGGGTCAACGTCGCTGTAGCTGTATTAGTGGGCGTTGAAGTAAAGGTCGGCGTGTTCGATGGCGTCAACGTTGCGGTGGGAGTATCAGTCGGTGTTGATGTGAACGTAGGTGTGTTGGACGGTGTCAACGTCGCCGTAGCTGTGTCGGTCGGCGTCGATGTGAAGGTTGGCGTGTTGGATGGGGTGAATGTTGCTGTCGGAGTATTCGACGGTGTCAACGTTGCGGTGGGGGTATCGGTAGGTGTTGATGTGAAAGTGGGCGTATTGGAAGGCGTGAACGTCGCCGTTGGTGTATTAGATGGGGTCAACGTCGCTGTAAGAGTATCTGTGGGTGTACTGGTTGCCGTATTTGTAGCTGTATGGGTCGATGTGGCCGTCAGCGTGGCTGTATTGGACGGAGTAAAAGTGGCTGTGGCAGTTTCAGTAGCAGTGAAGGTTGCCGTTGGTGTCGTCGAGGCAGTCGATGTAGAAGTCAGGGATGGGGTCAATGAAGGCATGGCAGTGCCAGTTGGCGTGGATGTAGGAGTAAAGATATTCTGTGGCGTGCAGTTGGCCAGCGAGATGCTGAACGAGGTGGGACCTCCATCCACCGATTCGATGAGCGCACTGTCTTCTGGCGCTACGAGGTCAATGGTGTGCGATTGTCCCGGCTCCAGCAGGGTCTCACGCCACACATCCAGACCACGTTTCCACTCGATGATAAGGACAAGCCCCGTCACCGCTGTCACCTGGCAGCCATCTGCCCAGGAGCCCATATACGGATACAACGGTTGATTACCATACGTGTACACACTGCGTGAGTTATCCCCACTGCGGGCGTTGTTTTGATACGCAGACCACGAAGGCCAGGCGATCACCGCTCCAGACCAATCTCCGCTCGTGCATTCCGCGATATTACAGCGCCACACAGACGGGATGGAATGGACAGGGTTGCAGGATGTTGGGTCGGAGCAGGGACCCGGCGTCGGCGTCATCGTTGCCGAGCCGCTCATCGTCCCACCGCCAAAGTTATCCAGCACGGTATTGCTGGCATTCAAATGAAAGAGACCGATGTAACCGCCGCTGGAATAATACGGCCAACTCGTAATGCTTTGTGTGCCAAGCAACGTGCTGTTCTTATAGACTTCCACCTGACCGTTCGCCTTGGCGCGGACGCCGAAGACATCTCCGTTCGCATACGTGGAGGTGATCGGCGCCCCCTGCTGCACCCAGCCTTGACCGGTGCTGTACGTCCATACCTGGATCCCACTGCTCGCCGGGTTGTATACAACGGCGATCTGGGCAGGATCAATGGAATGATTGCTTTGTGCTTTGAGTTCGAGGGAAATCTCATCCGCATTCAGGTCGATGTTCGTCAGCGTAACGTACGCTTCCTGATCGACACCAAAAAAGGCGGGTACCCAATAAATATCCCCACCGGAGTTCACATCCAGTTGATTGCCTGCAATGGTATACCCCGGGTTTGCACCGCCCCAATTGTTCCCGATAATGCCATTCGCCCGGTCGAACGTATCCAGAATTCCGGTGGATGGGAAGCTGGGATCATCCAGATTCAGGCTGAGCAGCGGTCCCTGACCCGCTCCTGATGCAGGAGCCGCATCCACTACGGCTGCTCGTGCAGGTGTGATCAGCCCACTAGTCACCAGCCCACTGACCAGCACAAATACCAAAATAGAACGTAACCGGAACGACGTTTTTTGTTTGAATGACATAGGATGTCCTAAATTTGTGCTGCGATGCTGGGATGGATGATCTCGACCCGTTTGGCTTTGAAAAAGATAATTACATGAAATAATGCTGGATACTAGACTGTTTTTGCCGTATTTAGTTACAAGGGATTTTGTGTTTACTCTGTAAACTGGAATAGAACTGTCTATTTCCCCACTATGGTCCATGTCACCCTGAGCGGCGGCAAAGGGTCTCTATGACATGGTGATGCTTATTCCGAACGGACATTATGTAAGACAATCGCCCCTGGGACAACAATATGGAAAGACCTTCACATCAGCGGGCTCCGTTCTCCCGTTCCCAGCGCTGGATCGCGCTCTGCAAACAGGATAGACGCGTCGCACGGGGCTGGAGCTGTTTCTCGTAACCGATCAGCCTCTCCACCACCGACCGGTCCCCGCCCACCTTGCGCAGCAGGTCATCGAACAGCACGGCTTCTCGCATTGCCCCTGTGAACAGTTCCTCAGCGATATGCGGCTCCCGGCGCAGCTTTCGCATTAGCGATTCGAACTTCAGCACAAGCTTGCTTTTCGCTTTGAATGGGGGATGTTCTTCTTGCTGCTCATTCGGCTCGATCAGATATACCCCACAATGTGGACACTTCAACAGGTCATGGTAAATGTACGCGCCACAATTGCCACATTCGACTTCATCGTCTTTGGGCGGGGGAGTGATGCTGACCGGCATGAAGAGATTGTATCTTAGATGCAGACTTCCGAAGTCTCAAGGACTTCGGAAGCCTACACGGTCAATTGGTCTTTCTCAAATGAGGATGGAACATCCACGGATCATCGAACTCCCGCTGTGCCACGTTCCCTGCCAGATCCCAGGCTTCTACCTGAATGCGCCCCTGATGAGTGGGCTGATAATCCCACCAGACGCCAAGCTCCAGTTTGGCTTCGCCCTGCTCCACCGGTTCACCTTGTGGGTCGAGAATCGTGATGACAACCCGTATCACTTGCATATCATCGGTGGCATCTATGCGGATGGTATCGCCAAAATACAAGTTCATGCTGCGGATGACCGGTGAGTTCATCCAATCGGCAAGAGCGATGTTATAGGCATTTTTGGCGGTGCCTTTTGCTTTTTGGGCATAGATGGGGTTTTCTTTGGATGCCACCTTGGCATAGGCTGCAGCCGCTTTCATGCGCTTCTGATGGTTGGACTGCGCCTCACTAAACTGTCGGTTGCTAAAATCGGGCTTCACACTGATAATCGTCCTGCCATCGCGCAGGGTACGAACATAAAGATCCTTGCCGAGCGAACCGCTCAGCCCCTGCATGACGATATTTTTCTTTACCTTCGCCATCCGTTTCGTACTCCTTTTCCCATTCATCGAACAATAACATAACTTGCTGGGTATATCCTGGCTATATCCTGCTCATATCCGGGGCATATCTCAGTCCCAGCATAGCTATAGGAACGTCAAGGCTTGCTATATGGAACATAAGGGATTGTACTTCTGTGCACAATTCGAGCACCTTGGAGACCGCTTACAGTTCCAGATAATTGCGTGTAAACAGAAGAGGAGACGGGTGAGGCTTCCGCTTCAAGGTTGTATGTAATTGTCTATTTCTTTGCTCTTTTTTCGACTGCCTGAGCAATTTCTTTCCATGCTAGGGTGCGCTCACCATTTTCCTTGGGAAAGGTGATGATCGGTTTTGCATCTCTCGGCATGGCTTGAAGGTCGCTGAGGACTGGTTCACTTTCCCATAGACAGTGGTCAAGGATGATCGGGACCACATGAAGTCCTTCGTCTTTTCGCCTCTGGAGTAACCGTGGTACTTCCTTACCCTGAATAAATCTTGAATTGATGAAGTTGGGGCTGATGAACAACAATGCGAGTTCACATTCGTTCATGGCCTTCTCAATTTCTTTCAACCACTCATCGCCTTCTTCGATTTCGCGATCCTGCCAGATATCAAGTACGCCACGCCTTTCCAGCCCAGCCAGCATGGTCATGAGTTCATTTTTGTATTCTTCATCCTTATGGGCATAGCTAATAAAGACTTTCAATGGCTGGCTCATCGCATTTCCTACTTCTAGTTTTGAAGAAAATTTTGCTAGAGACTGTCCCCATTGCTGGTGTAGTGCAGCACGTAGAGGGGCAAAACCAGGATGGGTAAGCTGAATGGCATAAAGATTCAAGACCAGATTGAATAGGCTGATTGGATAATGGGTCTCATCGCAAAAATCACCCACCTGACAATCCTTGAAATCATGTGCATTGATTGGATTTCCATCTATCTTCATGGAAACCAGTTTATTAGTGGATAATCGGGATTTGATCAGAGGGATGTCATTTCCTAGAGACTGTGACTTCCAGAAATCTTGATACACAGGACAATCCAGCACTATAACCATGTCGTCTGTTTGTACGTCGACTGCATTCTCAATAATATAAATACCTGCCTCTTTTAAGTCTTGTTTCAACCTGTTGGCAAATCCTATGTGCCCGGGAATACAACTAATATAACAACGTGGTGAAGTCCAGTTTCGGCGATGGGCTTTAACACGCAGTAAGTGCGACTCATACGAGTTTCTCAACCTTACCTTTGCTTCTTCTATTTGAAGCCATGAAGATGCCTCAATACCAATGGCTCTTGGCTCCATGCTTGGTAGGTCGGTCTTTTCGCCACATTCCTCACAATGCAGGAACGTTTTGCCTTCACGTAGCCTTTTGACGACTGTAGCTCTTTCTTGTTGATGCCCCTTTGGACAAACTACAGGTGGGAATGATGTGACTTCTACATCGCGTTGATAAAGGAATTGTTCAAATAGCGATTGGAAATCATTGCGCTCATGCTCTTCCATTGCGTTGGCATAATAAAGGATAAGCTCGATTTCACCTTCGCGGTCCTCGACCAACCTGAAACCACAAACGTCTCCATCGTCGGTCTCGTATTGCGCTTGATTTGCCCATTGATTAATACGAGTAAAGGAAGATGTGTACCCAAGCAATACAACTAAACTGGCATAGATGTTTTCCACTCTGCCGCGCACAATGTAGGAAATACCATCTGTAGCGGGGACATCATCCCTCAAAGGTCTTTTCTGCTTAATCAGACTTGGAAAAATCAGAAGATTGTCATTCCCAAGGGCCTCACGGAAGCAGAGACTGTGTTCCAGGAAACGAACGACTGTAGCATCGAGCAAAACATGCTGTTCTTCTTTCTCCAGACCTTTGAATTCCTCAATGGGATACTTCCCTTGCAATAGATCGGTTTCATTGATCGCCCCCAACTCGCGTGGATGCTTATCAGCATGTAAGAAAATGGATGATGCCACACTTGCCAGCAACTCAGGTACAAGCAAAATGAATTCTTCACCCGAAGAACTCTTCAAAATGGTGACGTATCCATGATTCGCAAGATGACCCACTGCCGTCATCATCTCAGCATCGGTAAATTGCCAATCCTTATCAGTGGCTTGTAATTGTTTTCGCAATTCATCAGGCTTGACAAGCACGCCCTTACGGTCCGGTTTTTCCTTGAGAGATAAAACAAATTCCTTAATTCTCTTAAACGTGACCGTCGTAACCGTCGTTGTCATTTGATCCCAAGGGATTTGATCTTGCAGAGTCTTAACTAATTTCTCCAGCCCTTCGCCGTTTTTGGCACTTGTGCCGATATACCCACCGCTGATGCCATACTTCTGACAGAATTGATCAAGCTCTTGCTGTGATAACACAGGTGCGCCGCGGTCAAGCCGTGCGCCGACCAACACGCTGGGCGGCAACTGGTTCTTGCCTTTCAATTGCTCCAGCCAGAACTGCGCCCCTTTGAGAGGTTCCTGACGATTGGTGGGATCGAACAATACCAATGAAGCATCCACATCATCTAAAAAGATGGAGTGAATCGAGCGATAAATATGTTGCCCTGCCAAATCCCACAACACAGCTTCGCACTCGGTACCGTCCTCACTTGTTTTCTTCAGTTCAGGAACAGTCCAAAACTGCTGCCCATGCGTGGAAGAATGTTCTTTGAATTCATTATGTGCCAGTCGCCAGCCCAAGCCTGTTTTGCCAACACCTGAATCGCCAACAAGCACGAGTTTGGCAGTAATGTAATTGATGTTCTTTTTTACCGCATCGAGTAACATGGCTTTATCTAGTTCCCAGATACGGATGAAATTATTTTTAGATAATGTAGCAAGTTTTAGTGATAAGGGATGAAACGCCAAACCTGACCAATTATTTGCTCCTAATTCTTTGAATGTAATAATTGGTGCCCAATTGTCAGTCCTCCAAAGTTGAATCGTTCCATCTTTAGATTTTGAGGCAAGAATAAGGTCGTTCGCTGAAAAAGATACACTAACAATTTCTTTTGTGTGACCTTCAAGTGATATTATGACATTGAGCGTGTCAGAATCAAATACTTTAATTGTTTTATCTTGGAAGCCGACAGCAATTATTTTTCTGGAGTGAGACCAAGAAATGTCAAAGGCATAGTTTGGGCCGGTAGAATATTTTTGCTGCAGTTGGAAATCTTTGTCCCAGAGTGCTACAGCCTTCTCATCCTGTGACCCGGAAGCAAGTATGTTTCCATTGGGCGACCATTTCACACACCATCCATCGTAGCCAGACTGAAGTTCTTTGACTATTGCTTTTGTGTTTGCATCCCAAATAATTATCCTCTTGTCATTAGAGCCCGACGCAACTTGATAGCCGTCTGGTGACCAATGAACGCTGTGAACTCTCCCTCTATGACCATACAAAACGTCGAAAACCACTGCTTTTTTTAAATCCCAACCCCAAATATATAATTTGTTATCGTCCGAGCCAGAGACTAGTGAATTGCCATTTGGAGACCATGCTACACTGTTTACTCTACTAATATGACCTTCTAAAATGCTGATACATTTCCCCTCGCTCACATCCCATATGCGAATGGTGTTATCATCTGATGGCGAAGCCAAATAACGCCCATCAGGTGACCAAGCAATACGATTAATTGCACCGGTGTGCCCGCGCAAAATTTGTCTCAGAGTAATCCCTGGCACAGGCGAGCCGCCGATTTCCATGAATTCTTCGACTTCGAGTTCGTTATCTTCTTTCTCATTCCCGAAATCTTCAAATTCAAAATCTTTAGGTTCTTCTGGTTTATTCCTGCCTAGAAGCTTGTCGAGCGCTGATTGTTTTTTCTTCGCCATAAGGACAATACTCCCGCTAAACGTGGATATTCATACCAGTATAGCAACACTTCTTTCAGAGTACAATATTTAGACCCTTGCCCCCTCCGTCCGTTGGACACCTCCCCCAAATACGACGAACTTCAGTCGTATTTGGGGGAGGCAGGGTGGGGGCTTATATCTCACCAGGAGCCTTGCCCATGACCATCACCCTCGACGGATCATCTCTTACGATCGAAAAAGTCGTTGCAATTGCAAGAAATAACGAGAAAGTCGAATTAGCCCCCGAAGCATTGGAGCGCATCAAGGTCTGCCGCGCCATGCTGGAGGAGAAACTTGCTAATAAAGAAGTCATGTACGGCACGAACACCGGCATCGGCGAGTTTTCAGAGACCATGCTCAACGATGAGCAGGTGAAGGAATTTCAGAAGTATCTGATCTATAACCATGCGGCAGGCATCGGCGAACCGGCGCCCATTGAATATGTGCGTGCGGCGCTGGCGGGGCGTATCAACGTCCATGCGCATGGGAATTCTGGTTGCAGACCTGAGATCACACTAACACTGGTGGAGATGCTGAACAAAGGCGTCACACCAGTTGTTTGTCAGAAGGGGTCAGTGGGCGCGAGCGGCGACCTCGCTCCGATGGCGCAAGCCGCGTTGTTGCTCATGGGCGAAGGTGAAGCGTTTTTCGAAGGCGAGCGCCTCTCCGGTTCCGAAGCGATGAAGCGAGCCGGGATAACGGTCCCGGGCTTGCAGGCGCGCGATGGGCTGGCGGCGATCAACGGTTCCAATCTGCTGACCGCCATGTCCGCCATCCACATCTACGATATGGAACGGTTCCTCCAGCAGGCAGAGATCGCGGCGGCGATGTCTATTGAGGCGCTGCTCGGCAATATGAAACCCTACAACACCAAGCTGCATGAACTGCGCGGTTTCAGGGGCGCCATTACCTCTGCCAGGAATATTGCGAAAGTTGTAGAAGGCTCAGACCTGACCACCGGCAAGATGAAGACCAAAGTGCAGGATGCCTACTCGATGCGCTCCACCCCGCAGGTCATCGGTGCGGCGCGCGATGCCATTGCGTATGCAAGATCACAAGTGGAAATCGAATTGAACGGCGTGGGCGATAACCCGATCTTCGTGCCAGAATTGAAATTGACTCTCACCGGCGCGAACTTCCAGGGCTCTCCCGTTTCGCTGCCGATGGATATGGCGGGCGCGGCGATCACGATGGTGTGTGTGCTCTCCGAGCGACGCATGAACCGTTTGACGAACCCGGCTCTTTCTCAGGGACTGCCTGATTTCCTTGCCCACGAGCCTGGATTCTACTCTGGCATGATGCTCAGCCAATACACCGCCGATCACTTGATCGTGGAACAACGCATCTTATCGGCACCTGCGAGCATTCAATCCATCCCCGCCGCCGCCGACCAGGAGGACT